>NZ_CP043808.1:310934-621868 GCF_008386315.1 Serinicoccus marinus DSM 15273
GACCGGCTGACGATGGAGGAGATGCACCTTGCCCGCGAGGACGACGAGGCCTCGCAGGCCCGGCTGGCCAAGCTGCGCGCCGACCTCGCCGACCGCCGCGAGGAGCTGGCCGCGCTCACCGCGCGCTGGGAGTCGGAGAAGGGCGGGCTCAACCGGGTCGGTGAGCTCAAGGCGCGGCTCGACGACCTGCGCACCCAGGCCGAGCGGCTGCAGCGGCAGGGCGACTACGAAGGCGCCTCCCGGCTGCTCTACGGCGAGATCCCCGCGGCCGAGACCGAGCTGGTGGCGGCGCAGGAGGAGGAATCCGCGCTGAGCACCGACACCGAGGTCGCGCCGATGGTCAAGGACGAGGTCGGTGCCGACGACATCGCCGACGTCATCTCGGCCTGGACCGGCATCCCCGCCGGGCGGCTGCTCGAGGGCGAGACCGAGAAGCTGCTGCGGATGGAGGACGTCATCGGGCAGCGGCTCATCGGGCAGCGGCTCGCGGTGCGTACCGTGAGCGACGCGGTCCGCCGCGCCCGCGCTGGCATCTCCGACCCGGACCGGCCGACCGGCTCCTTCCTCTTCCTCGGCCCCACCGGGGTCGGCAAGACCGAGCTCGCCAAGAGCCTGGCGGACTTCCTCTTCGACGACGAGCGGGCGATGGTCCGCATCGACATGTCGGAGTATGCCGAGCGGCACGCGGTCGCGCGCCTCATCGGCGCACCCCCCGGGTATGTCGGGTACGACGAGGGCGGGCAGCTCACCGAGGCCGTCCGGCGCCGGCCCTACTCGGTCGTGCTGCTGGACGAGGTGGAGAAGGCCCACCCGGAGACCTTCGACATCCTGCTGCAGGTGCTCGACGACGGCCGGCTCACCGACGGCCAGGGGCGCACCGTCGACTTCCGCAACGTCATCCTCGTGATGACCTCCAACCTGGGCAGCCAGTTCCTCATCGACCCCACCACCGACGAGGCCACCAAGCGGGAGCAGGTCATGAGCGCGGTCCGCGCCACTTTCAAGCCCGAGTTCCTCAACCGGCTCGACGAGGTCGTGATCTTCGACCCGCTCAGCCAGGACGAGCTGGCCACTATCGTCGGGCTCCAGGTGGCCGAGCTGAGCCGCCGGCTGGAGGGTCGCCGGATCTCCCTCGAGGTGACCGACGCGGCCTCCCGGTGGCTGGCCGAGCGTGGCTTCGACCCCGCCTACGGGGCCCGGCCGCTGCGCCGCCTGGTGCAGACGCAGATCGGTGACCGCCTGGCGCGGGCGCTGCTCGCCGGGGACGTCCGCGACGGCGCGACGGTGGTGGTCGACGTCGATCCGGACGGTGGCGACCTCGTCCTGCGCTGACGCGCGGGCGGACGACCCTCACCCGGGGTCGCGGCAGGTCGCCGCGGCCCCGGGCATACCGCCCGCGGAACTTCGACCGTCGTTCACGCGGCATTCACCTCTCACGCCCGAGCACGTCACGTGTGCTCCCTAGGTTCGACCTCGGTTGGCGACGCCGCCACCACGAACCGGGCGCCGTCTCACTGGCGCGTCCGGCTGTCCTGGAAGACGTGCAGAGAGGTTCAACCCGTGAAGCTCCACCGCTTTGGTCCGACCGTCGCGATCGCGATGGCGGCCTCGCTCACCCTCGCCGCCTGCGGCGACGACGCGCCCACCACCTCCAGCAACGAGGGGTCCGACGAGGGCTCCGACGCCGGCTCCGAGGAGTCCGGCGAGGAGGGCGGCGAGACCCTCTCCGGCGACGTGCTCGGCTCGGGCGCGTCCTCCCAGGAAGCGGCCATGACCGCCTGGATCGCCGGCTACCAGGGCACCCAGCCCGAGGTGACGGTGCAGTACAACTCCGTGGGCTCCGGCGCCGGCCGGGAGAACCTCATCGCCGGTGCCTCCGACTTCATCGGCTCCGACGCCTACCTGGACGAGGAGGAGCGCGAGGCGGTGACCGACACCTGCGGTGAGGGCGGCGCCATGCACGTCCCGGTCTACATCTCCCCGGTCGCGGTCGCCTACAACCTGCCCGGCGTCGACGGCCTGCAGCTCTCGCCCGACACCCTGGCGCAGATCATGAACCAGGACATCACGACCTGGGACGACGCGGCCATCGCCGAGGACAACCCGGACGCCGAGCTCCCGGACACCGAGATCACCGTGGTCCACCGCTCCGACGACTCGGGCACCACCGAGAACTTCATGGAGTACCTCACCGCCGCCGCCCCCGACTCCTGGCCGCACGAGCCCAGCGACGCCTGGCCGGTCCCGGCCGAGGCCGCCGCGCAGAACACCGGCGTCATCCAGGTCATCAACGACAACGAGGGCACGATCGGGTATGCCGACGCCTCGGTCGTCACCGGCCAGTCCGCCGCCATCGGCGTGGGCGAGGAGTTCGTCACCTTCTCCCCGGAGGCCGCGGCCAACGTCGTCGACGCCTCCGAGCCGGCCGACACCGGCGTCGAGGGCGACATGGCGCTGGAGCTGGCCCGCGACACCACCGAGTCGGGCACCTACCCGATCGTCCTCGTGAGTTACCACATCGCCTGCACCTCCTACGACGACCCGGAGCGGGCCAACCTCGTCAAGGACTTCCTGTCCTACGTCGTCTCCGAGGAGGGCCAGCAGGCCGCCTCCGACGCCGCCGGGTCCGCCCCGATCTCCGAGGACACCCGCACCAGCGCGCTGGAGCTCATCGACACGATCCAGGGCGGCTGACACCTGTCCCGCCCACGTGCCACCCCGGACCGGCGGTCGACCGAGGAGTCGACCGCCGGTCGGGGCGTGCCTGCCCCCTGTCCGACCCGTGAAGGAACCTCATGAACGCCCCTGCCCCTCCCACGCGGCGTGAGCGCGGCCCGGCGAAGGCGGTGCGGCGACCGGGCGACCTCTTCTTCTCCGGCGCCTCCGTCGGCTCCGCCGTCGTCATCCTGCTCATCCTGGCCGGCGTCGCCGTCTTCCTCGCGGTGGAGGCCATGCCGGCCCTCACCGCCTCGGCCGACGAGATCAGCGGTGGCCGCGGGTTCTGGCGCTACGTCGCCCCCCTCGTCTTCGGGACCGTCGTCGCCTCGCTCATCGCGATGGTGCTGGCGACGCCGGTCGCCGTCGGCATCGCGCTGTTCGTCTCGCACTACGCGCCGCGCCGGCTGGGCAAGAGCATCGGCTTCGTCATCGACCTGCTCGCGGCGGTGCCCTCGGTCGTCTTCGGCATGTGGGGCATGGCGGTCTTCGCGCCGCGCCTGGTGCCGCTCTTCGAGTGGCTGGAGCGCTACCTCGGCTTCATCCCGATCTTCGCGGACTCGTCCACGACCGGGCGCACCCTGCTGACCGCCTCCATCGTGCTGGCGGTGATGATCCTGCCGATCATCACCTCGGTCTCGCGCGAGGTCTTCCTCCAGACGCCGCGCCTGCACGAGGAGGCCGCGCTGGCCCTCGGCGCTACTCAGTGGGAGATGATCCGCACCGCGGTCATCCCGTTCGGTATGCCCGGGGTCATCGGCGGCACGATGCTCGGCCTCGGGCGCGCCCTGGGGGAGACGATGGCGGTCGCCATCATCCTGGCGCCGGGCATCTTCACGTGGAACTTCATCGGCAACGGCAACTCCACCATCCCCGCCGAGATCGCCCTGAACTTTCCCGAGGCCGCCGGCCTGCGGCTCTCCGAGCTGATCGCCGCCGGCCTGGTCCTCTTCGTCATCACCCTCGGCGTCAACCTCTTCGCCCGCTGGATCGTGGACCGCCGCGCCGAGTTCTCGGGAGCCAACTGATGAGCACGCAGACCCAGACCCCGTCACCGCAGCGCAGCGACCATCGGCCCACCCAGCAGGAGGCCGTGAGCGGCATCGTCCCCTCGCCGGTGCGGCCGGCGGGCCGCCGCCCGGCGATGATCATCGCCGCCGGCGCCGTCGTCCTCGCCCTCCTGCTGTGGCAGCTGCTCGACCTGCACGTGGCCGCGGCGCTGCTGCTGTCGTTCCTGGCCTACCTGGGCGCGATCTACGCCACCTACCGTCAGCTCGGCGGCACCCGGGTGGCCGTCGACCACCTGGTGCGCTCGCTGGTCTACTTCGCCTTCGTCTGCGCCATCGTGCCGCTGGTCTCGGTGCTCTGGACGGTCATCGCCCAGGGGGCCGGCCGGGCCTTCGACTTCGCCTTCCTCAACCAGACGATGAACGGCGTCACCGGGCTCAACGACCAGCAGTACGCCGACGGCTCGGCGGACTTCGTCGGCGGCGCCTACCACGCGATCATGGGCACGCTCCTCATCACCGGGCTGGCGACGCTCATCTCGGTCCCGATCGGGATGTTCACCGCGATCTACCTGGTGGAGTACGGCGGCCGCAACCAGCTCAGCCGCGGGATCCGCTTCCTCGTCGACGTGATGACCGGCATACCCTCCATCGTCGCCGGGCTCTTCGCCTTCGCGCTGTTCACCCAGATCTTCGGGATCCGCGACGCCAAGATGGGGCTCGCGGGTGCGGTCGCCCTGTCGGTGCTGATGATCCCGACCGTGGTGCGCAACAGCGAGGAGATGCTGCGGATCGTGCCCAACGAGCTGCGCGAGGCGGCACTGGCGCTCGGGGTGCCGAAGTGGCGGGTCATCGCCAAGGTCGTGCTGCCCACCGCCGCCTCCGGCCTGGCCTCGGGGGTCACGCTGGCCATCGCCCGGGTCATCGGCGAGACCGCGCCGCTGCTCGTCGCGATCGGGTATGCCCGCGGCCTGAACTGGAACGCCTTCGACGGACCGATGAACACGCTCGCGGTCTACGCCTACTTCATGTTCACCAAGCCGCTCAGCCCCGCCGTGCGGGAGCCGAGCCTGGAGCGCGCCTGGGCCGCCGCGCTGCTGGTGCTCATCGTCATCGCCCTCAACCTGCTCGCCCGGCTCATCGCCACGATGTTCGCGCCGAAGACCGGCCGCTGACCTCCAGGAGACACTGCATACCCATGTCCAAGCGCATCGACGTCACCGACCTCGACATCTACTACGGCGACTTCCACGCCGTGAAGGATGTCTCCATGTCCATCGAGCCCCGCTCGGTGACCGCCTTCATCGGCCCCTCCGGCTGCGGCAAGTCCACCTTCCTGCGGACGCTGAACCGCATGCACGAGGTGATCCCCGGCGCCCGGGTCGAGGGCGAGGTCGCGATCGACGGGCAGAACCTCTACGCCCGCAACGTCGACCCGGTCGACGTGCGCCGCCAGGTCGGCATGGTCTTCCAGCGACCCAACCCGTTCCCGACGATGTCGATCAAGGAGAACGTCCTCGCGGGCGTCCGGCTCAACAGCAAGCGGATCTCGGGCAAGGTCGCCGACGAGCTCACCGAGAAGGCGCTGCGCGGCGCCAACCTGTGGAACGAGGTCAAGGACCGGCTCGACAAGCCCGGCTCGGGCCTGTCCGGCGGCCAGCAGCAGCGGCTGTGCATCGCCCGCGCCATCGCGATCCAGCCCGAGGTCATCCTCATGGACGACCGTGCTCGGCGCTGGACCCCATTTCGACGCTGGCGATCGAGGACCTCATCAACGAGCTCAAGGTCGACTACACCGTCGTCATCGTCACGCACAACATGCAGCAGGCGGCGCGCGTCTCGGACAAGACCGGCTTCTTCAACCTCGAGGCCACCGGCAAGCCGGGCGAGCTCGTGGAGTACGACTCCACCCAGAACATCTTCAACAACCCCAGCCAGCAGGCGACCGAGGACTACATCTCCGGCCGCTTCGGCTGAGACTCCCGACAGGACCTTCCGCGTGTCCGCCTCTGGAGCGGACTCGGTATCTCCGGTGGTGGAGAGGGTCGCGCCGGGTCGTGTGAGATCGGCTGCGTGATACTGGAGGTATGAGGTCTCTCGGCGCACGGCATACCCCCGGCTCGAGGATGCTCGGGGTGATGGGCCTCGCCGTCCTCGTCGCGCTCGCGGGGTGCTCGGACGACGACGGCGAGGACAGCGCGACCAGCTCGGCGCCGCCCCCGACGGCGCAGGACCGGCTGGAGCAGGCGCACGGGGTCCTCACCGACGCCGGCTCGGTCCACCTGACCATGGCCGGCGCCGACCTGCCCGAGGAGGAGAGCTCCTACATCATCAGCGCCGACGGCAGCGGCACGATGGACCCGCCCGCCTTCGACGGCACGATCACCGCGGTCGTGGCCGGGGTCCAGGCCGACATCCCGACCGTCGCGCTGGACGGCCAGCTCTTCGTGAAGCTGCCCTACGTGCCCGCGCACGTCAACACCGACCCGGAGGAGCTGGGGGTGCCCGACCCGGCCACGCTCTTCGACCGGGAGAGCGGCCTGGTGTCGCTGCTCACCCAGACCGACGACCCTCAGTTCGGCGAGCGCTCCCGGGCCGGGGCCGAGGTGGTGCAGCAGGTCGTGGGCACGCTGCCCGGCGAGATCGTCACCGACCTGCTCTACGCCGGGGACGCCGAGTCCTCCTTCGACGTCACCTACGGGTTGGTGGAGGAGTCCTGGCAGGTCCGCAGCGTCGAGATCACCGGTCCGTTCTACCCCCCGACGACCTCGACCTACACCGTGACCCTCGACCAGTACGGCGAGCCGGTCACGGTCACCGAGCCCTAGTGCCGGCGGGGGATCAGGGGGTCGTAGCGGGCGCTGCGGCTGGTCGTCCGGCTCGGGGGGCGCCGGCGCTGCTGACGGTCGCCGCGCTCGCGGTGGCCCTCGCCGCGGCCGACACCTACGTCGTCGTCCTGGCGCTCACGGACATGATGGCCGGCGTCGGGGTCGGCATCGAGTCGCTGCAGCGGGGGACCCCGATCATCTCGGGCTTCCTGCTCGGCTACATCGCCGTCCTGCCGCTCATCGGCCGCGTGTCCGACCTGGTCGACCGGCGCCGGATCCTGCTGTGGTGCCTGGTGGTCTTCGTCATCGGCTCGGCCGTGACCGCGGCCGCGGTCGAGCTGCCGGTCATGGTGGGGGGCCGCTTCCTCCAGGGTCTCGGCGGGGGCGGTCTGGTGCCCGCGACCCTCGCGCTGGTGGCCGACCTCTGGCCGCCCGGCCGGCGCGGTATGCCGCTGGGCGTCGTCGGCGCGGTGCAGGAGATGGGCTCGGTCGTCGGGCCGCTGCTGGGCGCGCTCGTCCTCGCCGTTGCCGGGTGGCGGGAGATCTTCTGGCTCAACGTGGTGCTCGGGCTGCTGGCCCTGGTCGGCGTCGCCGTCATCCGGCCCTCGCCCCCCACGCGCCCACCGGGCGTCGCGAATGGTTCCCCCACGCCCCACCGAGCGTCGGGGATGGTTGCCCACGGACCCACCGGGCGTCGCGGATGGTTGGCGCGGGTGACGGCATACCTGCTGGCGGCGCTCGCGACCGTGCTCTGGACGCTGACCCTGTGGGCGCCCGAGGCCCTGACCACCTCGATCGATCTGGGTGTGCCCTTCGTGCCCTTCGACACCGCGTCGGCCTCCCGGGTCGCGACGCCGATCGGTGCAGCCGCGGCCGTGGCGACGCTGCTCCTGGTGCTCGTCACCGCGTCTCGCTGGCTGCCGCTGCTGCTGCGCGCCGACCTGCTCGGCGCCACCCTCGTGGCCATCGCCCTCGGGTCGCTCGTCCTGACCTTCTCGACGGCCAACCCGGAGGAGGAGGTGCTCGGCCCCTGGGGGGTATGGCTGCTGCCGCTGGGTGCCGCCTCGACCGTGGCCTTCCTGCTCCGGCAACGGCTCGCCGCGAACCCGCTGATCCCCGAGGGAGTCGTCCGCCGCCGGGTCTGGCCCGCGCTGGTCGTCAGCCTCCTCGTCGGCGCGGCGATCGTCGCGATCGTCGTCGACGTCCCGCTGCTGTCCCGGCTCACCCAGGGCACCGACGAGACCGATGCGGCGCTGGTGCTGGTGCGCTTCCTCGTCGCCGTGCCCGTCGGTGCGCTGCTCGGGGGCTGGCTGCTGCGCCGCGTCGGCCCGGGGCTGGTCGCCGCCCCGGGGCTGGCGGTCGCGGCGGTCTCGATCTTCGCGATGGCGCGCTTGGAACGGGCCTCGCTGGACGAGGTCGTCAGCACCACGCTGGCGCTGGTCGGCGCCGGGCTCGGTGTCGGTCTGGCGATCGCACCGGTCAACGACGCGGCGCTCGCCGACGCCCGCGAGGACGGTCACGGCACCGTCAGCTCGCTCGTCGTCGTGGCGCGCATGGTCGGGATGGTCGTGGGTCTGGCGCTGCTCACCTCCCTCGGCCTGCGTCGGTTCTACCTGGAGGTCGGGACGCTAGCGGACCCCACCGACACCGACGCCCTGCTCGACGCTGCCGTGGTGCAGGTGCAGACGGTCCTCACGGGTGCCGGGTATACCGCCGCCCTCGCCGCCGTCGTCGCGCTCGCCCTCGGGGTGCGGGCCGTCGGCCGCACGGGGAGAGAGTAGGTCTCAGCCCTCGGGAGTGCCTTGGTGGAAGCGCTGACGCCACTGCTGGCCGGTGCGCTGCCACAGCGAGCTGCGCAGCGTGCTCCCGCCGTCGCCGGAGCCCCGCCACAGCACCAGGACGAGATCGGCGCCCAGCCGCTGGGTGTCGACGACCTCGAGCTCCACCGGCTCCGCCAGCGGCGCGATCTCGGCCAGCAGCTGCTCACGGGTCCGCAGCCGCCCCGACCGGCCGACCTCCTGCCACGACGGGTGCAGCAGCCCGGCGACGCCGGCCGGGTCGGCGCGCACCTCGTCGCTGAGCAGCGAGCGCTCCAGGGCCACGACCTTGTCCTCGTCGCTGACCTCCTCGGACAGCGAGAAGAGGTCGGCCTCCGGCTGCCGCGTGGTGACCTCGAAGGCGTGCTCGGACCCGCCAGGAGACGCCCCGGCGAAACCGGGACCCGCCTCCGGCTCGCGGCCCGCGGCATACGCCTGCGCCGCGGCGTTGGCGAGGCGGTCCGCCTCCTCGTTGAGCCCGTGGCCGGCGTGCCCCTTGACCCACTGGAAGCGCACGTTCGGCCGCATCGCCGCGTCGAGGGCCTTCATGATCTCGACGTTGGCCACCGGCTTGCCGTCCCCCTTGCGCCAGCCCTTGCGCTTCCACCCCGGCATCCACTGGTGATCGACTTGATGGCGTACTGCGAGTCGCAGTAGACGAGCAGATCCTCCTCCAGGTCCTCGGTCTGCTGCAGCAGGTCGAGCACCGCGGTCAGCTCACCCATGTTGTTGGTGCCGCGCTCCCAGCCGCCGCTGGCCCACCGGTCCGCGTCGACGTACCACCCCCACCCGGCCGGTCCGGGGTTGCCGAGCGCGGATCCGTCGGCGGCTGCTTCGAGAGTCATGGCGCCAAGCCTAGGTCGCGTGGGGACGAGCACCGCACCCACGGCTGCGGCCGGCCAGGCGGCCCCAGTCACCCTGCACTCACGCCCTACCCTGGGGACCATGAGCGAGACCCTGCACCTCGTCGGCGAGGCCGAGGCCGACCGCATCCTCACCGAGCACCCCTTCGCGCTGCTGACCGGCATGCTGCTGGACCAGCAGATCCCGATGGAGGTCGCCTTCGACGGCCCCCGCAAGATCCTCGAGCGCCTCGGGTCGGTCGACCCCGCGGCGATCGCCGGGACCGATCCGGAGGAGTTCATCGCCCTCTGCGCCACCCCACCGTCGGTCCACCGCTTCCCGAAGTCGATGGGGCAGCGGGTGCACGACCTCGCCGCCGCCGTCGTCCAGGACTACGACGGTGACACGGCCGCCATCTGGTCGCAGGGCGAGCCGGACGGCAAGGAGGTCCTCAAGCGGCTCAAGGCGCTGCCCGGCTTCGGCGACCAGAAGGCCAAGATCTTCCTCGCCCTGCTCGGCAAGCAGCGCGGCCTGACCGCGAACGGCTGGCGCGAGGCGGCCGGAGACTACGGCAAGGACGGTGTCCACATGTCCATCGCCGACGTCACGAGTGCCGACTCCCTGCAGCAGGTCCGTGCCTACAAGAAGGAGAAGAAGGCGGCCGCCAAGGCTGCGCGAGCGTGACCGCGCACGTTCCCGAGCCCGGGCCCTCAGGGCCCGACGGTCGACCGCCACGGACCTCCGTCTGGTCGACGCCGGGGATGGTCGCGATCGGGATCGTCGCGCTCACCGGCTTCTCCGGGTATGCCGCGCTCCTCCCGGTGGCGCCGCTGTGGGCCGTGGCGGGCGGGGCCGACAGCGCCGGCGCCGGGCTGGTCAACTTCGTCCTGCTCGGCATGACGGTCGCCACGCAGTTCGCCGTGCCCTGGTCAATCAGCCGCATCGGCTGGGCGTGGGTGCTGTCCCTCGGCATGGTCTTCCTCGGGGTCCCCTCGCTGCTGCACGGGCTCACCGACGCGCTGGCACCGACCCTCGCCCTCTCCGCCGTGCGGGGCGTCGGCTTCGGCATCCTCACCGTCGCCGCCAACGCCGCCGCCGTGCTCCTCGTCGAGCCCGCGCGCCGGGGTGCGGCGGTCGGGGCATACTCCGCAGCGCTGTCGATCCCCAACGTCATCTTCATGCCGCTCGGCGGCTGGGCCGCGCAGACCCTCGGCTACTGGCCGGTCTTCGCCGTCGGCGCGATCCCGCTGCTGGGCATACCGGCCTGCGTCGTGGTCGCGCGTCACCTGCCGACCCGGGCCACCCACGACACCCGGCACCCCGACGTGGACGAGCCGCCGGCGACCCTGCGCACCTATCTCGCACTGCTGCGACCCACGTTCGTCCTGCTGGCCGTGACCCTGGCCGGTGGGGCCGTCATCACCTTCGCCCCGCAGCTGGTCGCGCTGCCCTGGCTGTCCGCGGCGGGCCTGTTCGCCATGGGCCTCGTCTCGGCTGTCACGCGCTGGCGGATCGGCGAGGTCACCGACCGCGTCGGCGTGGACCGTCTCGTGGCACCGTTCATCGTGCTGACGGCGGTGGTCTTCGCGGTGATGGCCTGGCTGGTGCGCGAGCCGGTCACCACCGGTCAGGCCGCGGCGTGGATCGTCACCTGCGCGTTCGTCGGCCTCTGCTTCGGCGCGCTGCAGAACCTCACGATGCTCCAGGCGTTCGCGGCGGCCGGTCCGCGCCGGGTGGGCACGGCCAGCACCGTCTGGAACGCCGGCTTCGACACCGGCACCGCCAGTGGCGCCCTGCTCGTCGGTGCGGTCGCCGTCGGGGCTGGCTTCGGGTGGGGTATGGCCCTGGTCGCCGGGATCTCGTTGCTCACGCTCCCGCTCGCGGTGATCCACGCCCGTCGCTGAGGGACCGACCACGGCATAGCACAGGCTCCATCGGGAAGTTCGCCGATGAAGGTCGTGCTATCCCGACGTTGGTCCCCAAGGCCCGTGGGCGTTGCGCTCGGTGTCCTCAGGCGGCTGTCAGGTCGAGTTCTCTGTCGACCTTCCGCGCCGCCCTCCGGCCGGTGCTCGCTGCGCTGCGCTCCGTGTCCTCAGGCGGCTGTCAGGTCGACGACCACGGGCGCGTGGTCCGAGGCGCCCTTGCCCTTGCGCTCGTCCCGGTCGATGAAGGCACCCTCCACCTGGGCCGCCAGCGCCGGTGACCCGAGGCAGAAGTCGATCCGCATGCCCCGCCGCTTCGCGAAGGCCAGCTGGGTGTAGTCCCAATAGGTGTAGGTCCCGGGGCCTGGCGTGTGCTCCCGGGTGACGTCGGCATACCCCGCCTCCACCACACCTCGGAAGGCGTCGCGCTCACCCTCGCTGGTATGCGTGCGACCGGCGTAGTAGTCGACCGACCAGACGTCCTCGTCGGTGGGGGCGATGTTCCAGTCGCCCATGAGCGCGATCCGCGCGTCCGGGTCGGCGGTCAGCCAGTCGGACCCGGCGGCGCGCAGCGCCTCCAGCCACGCCAGCTTGTAGTCCAGGTGCGGGTCCTCCAGCGATCTCCCGTTGGGGACGTAGAGGCTCCAGACCCGAACCCCGCCGCAGGTCGCGCCGAGCGCCCGCGCCTCGACCACCGCCTCGGCCTCGTCGGAGCCCCAGCTCGGCTGCCCGGGGAAGCCGACCTCGACCTCCTCCAGCCCGACCCGGCTGACCACGGCGACACCGTTCCACTGGTTCAGTCCGACGTGCGCCACCTCGTAGCCCGCCTGCTCGAACGGCAGCAGCGGGAACTGGTCGTCCCGGCACTTGGTCTCCTGCAGCGCCAGCACGTCGATCTCGTGCCGCTCGAGAAGGGCGACCGCCCGGTCCACCCGGATCCGGATGCTGTTGCAGTTCCACGTCGCGATACGCACCGGACCAGCGTATGCGCCGGGACCCTCGACATCCGGATCCCCCGACGGAGCCGAACACCCGTGACACAGTGAGACACAGCCATCAGGCGGTCGCGGTGGACCTCGTGCATCCTCGACCCGAGAGTGAGACCGACATGGTCATGGGACTTCCGGCACACCCGTTGCTCGTGCACGTTGCCATCGTCCTGCTGCTCCTCGCGGCCGGGGGCGTTCACGTCTGGCGGGCCGGTGGCCCGCCCGGGTCGGCACCGCGCTGGCTGTCCTCGCCGCTGCGGTCTGGGCGGTCTGGGCGGTCGTCGCGGTGACGCTGGCCGGACATACCGGCGCCACCTCGGTCTGGGGCGGCTGAGCCGTCAGGGGGCCGTGATCTGACGCACCGCGCGGAGGTACCCCGCACGCACCACCGGTGACCCCAGCGCCGCGAGGCGGTCGGGCAGCCCGGTCACGGCATACTGCTGCTCCCAGCGGATCCGGGTGTCCGGCCCGGCGGCGCGCAGGGTCACCTCGATCTGCCCGCTCAGCGGTCGGCCGACCTTGTCCACGACGGCGTGGGTGTGCGGTGTCCACTCGCGGACCACCATCTCGTCGTCGATCTGCACGGGGCCGAGGCGGGTGTGGGCGACGAACTCCGCGCCTGGACCGAGGGGCCCACCGAGCGTCGTCGTGAGCGGGATGGCAGCGGTGTGCCGCTCCAGGTCCCACAACCGCTCCCACACCTTCTGCGGGGGCCGGGGACGAGGACGTCGAACCAGAAGGAGGCCACGGCGCCAGTCTAGGCGTGTCGGAGCCGGTGCCTACGATGGAGCGCATGAGCACGCCGAGCCTGGGAGCACACGTCGAGCAGACCGACCCGATCGCCGAGGCGCAGGCGCGGCAGGCGCCGCTCGTGCAGTTCTTCCTCGGGGACCCGCAGGGCTACAAGGGGCCCGAGGTCCGCTTCGAGGGTGGGGCACCGGCGTTGCGCGCGGCGGCGCAGGACGCGGGCGTCGACCTCTACGTCCACGCGCCCTACATCGTCAACGTCGCGACGCTCAACAACCGCATCCGCATCCCCTCGCGCAAGCTGCTCCAGCAGCACCTCGACGCCGCGACCGAGATCGGCGCCAAGGGCCTCATCGTCCACGGTGGCCACGTCGGTGCCGACGACGACCCGGAGAAGGGTTTCGACAACTGGCGCAAGGCCATCGAGTCCCTGACGATCGGGGACACCCCGGTGCTCATCGAGAACACCGCGGGCGGGGACAACGCCATGGCCCGCCACCTCGACCGCATCGCCCGCGTCTGGGAGGCCATCAGCGCGGCCGAGGGCTCCGACCGGGTGGGCTTCTGCCTCGACACCTGCCACGCGTGGGCCGGCGGCATCGCACTGGACGACGTCGTGGACCAGGTGCGCGCGATCACCGGTCGGATCGACCTGGTGCACGCCAACGACTCGCGGGACGCCGCCGGGTCGGGCGCGGACCGGACCGGCACGCCAACCTGGGCGCCGGTCAGCTCCCGCCGGACGAGCTGGCCGACGTCGTGCGCGCCGCCGGGGCGCCGGTCGTGATCGAGACCCCGGGCGGGGCGCAGGAGCACAACGCCGACCTGGACTGGCTCCGCGAGCACCTCTGAGCGCGGGCGCTGAGGGTCCGCCTACGCTGGGCGCCATGGGAACAGCGCTGGTGACCGGGGCCTCGTCCGGCCTGGGTCGGGAGTATGCCGTCCAGCTCGCCACGCGCGGGCACGACCTGGTCCTCGTGGCCCGTGACCGGGCCCGGCTGGAGGAGCTGGCGACCGAGCTCGCCACCCGGCACCGCGTGGCGGTCGAGGTGCTGCCGGCCGACCTCTCGGACCGGGACGACCTGACCCGCGTCGCCGAGCGGGTCGGCAGCACGGGGGCACAGCCGGTGGACCTGCTCGTCAACAACGCCGGGTTCGGCTCGCGGCGGGGCTTCGTCAGGGGCGACCTCGCCGAGGAGGAGGCGGCCCTGGACCTCATGGTGCGGGCGGTGATGGTGCTCTCGCACGCCGCCGGCGGGTCCATGCGCAGCCGGGGGCGCGGCGCGGTCCTCAACGTCTCCTCGGTCGCCTCCTACGCCGTCATGGGTCACTACTCCGCGATCAAGGCCTACGTCACGGTCTTCTCAGAGGCGTTGGCCACCGAGCTCGCCCCGCACGGGGTCACCGTCACGGCGGTGTGCCCGGGCTTCGTGCACACCGAGTTCCACGCGCGGGCCGAGATGAACATGTCCCGCCTCCCGGACGCGCTGTGGCTCGAGGCCGCCGACGTGGTGCGGGAGAGCCTCGACGACGTCGCCGCCGGGCGGGTGGTGTCGGTGCCCTCGCTCACCTACAAGGCGCTGGTGGGCGTGCTGCGGCTGGCTCCGCGCCGGCTCACCCGCACCGTGGCGGGATCGCTCGCGAGTCGACGCCGCGCGCCGCGCCGGGCGGGATGAGACGGCGGGGGCGGTTCGCCGGGCTCCTGGTGCTCGCCCTCGTCAGCGGAGGGGCGCTGGTCTGGCAGGGCAGCCACCGCCAGGTGCCGTTGCACCAGGACGGGGTGACCCGCGACGCCTGGGGAGAGCTCGTCGCGGTCGCGCCCGGAAGGGCCGCCGACGGCTGGCTCCCGTTGTCGACGGACGGGCAGACCCGCCCGGTCGAGGTGTCCGTGCTCTCGGCCCGGGCTGCGGGGCGGCAGGCGTGGCTCGCGTCGGGGTGGCAGCCGTCCGTCTCCGCGCGGCACCGTGACCTCGTGCGCAGCGCCCTGGAGGACCTGCACCTGCTCACCGCGCCCACGGGCGCCGCCCCGGGCGCGGTGCTCGCCGGCGCCTCCCCGGCGTGGCGGTTCGTGTGGCCGCGGGACGCCTCCTTCGCCGCCGTCGCCCTGGCCCGGTCCGGTCACGAGGAGGACGCGCTCGAGGTGCTCCTGCTGCTCCAGGACCTGCAGGCCGCGGACGGCTCCCTGCAGGCCCGTTACGTCCCGCTCGGCGACGGCTCGGTCCCGGACGAGCGGCCGGCGCAGGAGGACGGCCCCGGGTGGGCGCTCTGGGCGGCTCGGGAGGTCATCGACACCGGTATGCCGGGTGCCACGCCCGAGGACGACCCGGCACGATCTCTCGCGCCCCTGGTCACGCGCTCCACCGCTCGGCTGCTGGACCGGCTGGACCCGCAGACCGGGCTGCCCCGACCCTCGCCGGACTACTGGGAGCGGCCCGAGGAGGAGCTCACCCTCGGCATCGCGGCCACCTCGCTCATGGGTCTCGAGGCGGCCGCCGACCTGCACGCCCGCGGCGCGGTAGCGAAGCGCGAGTGGCAGGCGGCGGGCGTGGACCCTGCCACCCTGACGCCCACCGCCGCGGCGGTGCGCGAGCGGATCGTGGACGAGTTCGGTCCGTCCTTCCCCAGACACCTCGGGGGCCGTCCCGATGCCGCGGTCACCTTCCTCCTGCCGCCCTTCGTCGACGAGGCCGTCCCGGGGGCGGAGCTGGCCCGACGGCGCTCGCAGGCGCCGCAGCGGCGCCCGGCCGGAGGGCTGGCACCGGGCGCCGGGTGGCGCAACGACGGGGTGTCCTGGACGCCGGAGACGGCCCTGCAGGCGGTGGCGGCCGCGCATACCGGACGGGACGAGGAGGCGGGGGAGTGGCTGGACTGGCTGGACGAGCATCGGACCGACGCCGGAGCACTGCCGGAGAAGGTCCTGCACGACGGCGACCCGGCGGCGGTGGCGCCGCTGGCCTGGACCGCGGCGCTCGTGGTCCTGGCCGCCCGCCCCTGAGCCAGGGCCGCCGTGCGGGAGGGTGGACCACACCCTCGCCTACGCTGCTGGCATGACCACCCCGCGCGACCGCCTGCTCCAGCTCGTCACCGACCTCGCCGTCGTCCACGGCCGGGTCACGCTGTCGTCGGGGGCGGAGGCGGACTACTACGTCGACCTGCGGCGGATCACGCTGCACGGTGAGGCGGCCCCGCTGGTCGGCGAGGTGATGCTCGACCTCGTCGACGACCTGGACGTGGACGCCGTCGGGGGACTGACGATGGGGGCGGACCCGGTGGCCGCGGCGATGCTCCACGCCGCCGCACGTCGCGACGGCCACCCGCTCGACGCCTTCGTCGTCCGCAAGAGCGAGAAGGCCCACGGGCTGCAGCAGCGCATCGAGGGTCCCTCGATCGCCGGGCGTCGGGTGGTGGTCGTCGAGGACACGTCGACGACCGGCAACTCCCCGCTGACCGCGGTGCAGGCGGTGCGGGAGGCGGGGGCCGAGGTGGTCGCGGTCGCGGTCATCGTCGACCGGGGCAGCGGCGCGCGCGAGCGGGTCGAGGCCCAGGGCCTGACCTACCGGGCGGCCTACCAGCTGGGCGATCTCGGCCTGGGCGACTAGCGGTCCGCCCACACCGACCGGACGCCCGACCGGACACCACGATCGGACATGCCGAGCGGCCCACTCCGGCGGGCGCTCGCGGGGCGAGAGCTGCCGAGATGGGCCGCTCGGTGAGTGTCGTCAGCGCTGGCGGCGGTCCCAGTGCGCGAAGCCGGCGGCGCGGGCCGCCTCCTGGCTCTCGAACCACACCTCGGCACGCACCCCGTCGTAGCTCGGCGACTCCGGGGTGTGGAAGAGCATCGAGCCGGAGTTGCCCTTGATGGCCCAGCCGGCGGGTCCGGAGCCGTCCTCCAGCGGCTCCGCGGAGCCGGCGCCGTAGATCGACTCCGCGAAGACCGGTGCACCGGCGTCGGCGCCCTGATTCATCCGCTCCTCAGCCGGGGCCTGGTCATCCCAGGTCTGGTCGCCGCGGTCCTCGGTGACGGGTGCCGCGCCGGCGGTGGTGCCCTCGCCGGCCCACGTCTCGTCGTGGCCCTCCTGCGCGGGGGCGACCCCGGCCGCAGTGCCCTTGTCGGTCCAGGACTCCTCGCCGGTGGCGGCGTCGTCGCCACGGCCCAGGTCCGTGGTCGAGAAGGTGCCCTCGTCCCAGGACTGCGCCTGCTGCGTCTCGTCCCCGGTCGCCGTGCCCTGGTCGGTCCACGACTGCCCGGGCTGGTCCTCGGTGACCGACGCCCCGCCGGCAGCCGTGCCCTGCTCGGTCCAGCTCTGCTCCGGGTGGTCGTCGGCGACCGGGTCGGTGCCCGTGGCCGTGCCCTGGTCGGTCCAGGACTGGTCCTGACGAGAGTCCATCCCGGCGGAGGTCTCCTCGGTCCACCGGTCCTCGCGGCCGTCGGTGCCCGCCGTCGACGCGGGCGGCACGACGCCGGCATCGTGCGTGGTGCCGGAGGTCGCGGGGTCCGTCGCCGCGGCGTCGGTCCCCCCGGCCTCCTCGACGACGACCGCGTGGCCGCCCTCGTCGCTGCGGTAGGTCGTGGCCGGGTCGCCGACGGGGTACTCCTCGCCGGCTCCGCCGCCCTGGGCGTCCAGCACCTCGTCGGCGGTCAGCGGCTCACCGGCCGGCGCCTGCTCCTGCGCGTGCAGCGGCTCCTCGCTCGCCCCCGCACTCACCTCGTCATCGGAGAGGGCGGACACGCCGTCCTCCTCGGTCGGGGCGGCGTGTGCCCCGCCCGTGGAGTGGTGCGCGCCCTCGTCGCGGGCCATGCCCTCGTCGTCACGCAGCCCGTCGTCGGCCGTGCCGTCGCCCTGGGTCGCCCCGGCCACGGCAGCGCCCCCGGCTGCACCGGTCGCACCGATGGCCGCGGCCTCGCGCCAGCGGCCCGGGTCGTCCTCGTCCACGTGCCCGCTGTCGTGCTCGGCGTCGTCCGCACCCATGGGGCCCGGGTCCTGCTCGGCCGCGGGTGCCGTGTCGTAGCGCGACTCGGTCGGGGCGACCCCCGCCGCCTCGCCGTCGGCCCCGGACAGCTCATCGTCACCGGCGTGCGGCTGGTGGCTCTCGGTCCCGCCCACCGGCGCGCCGTCGGGCGCCTGGCCCGTCTGACCCGGCGCCGGCTCGACCGGCGCCTCCTCGGCCCGCGTCCCCTCGGCCGGGTCGGTGGACACCGCTCGCTCGGGCGCGGCGGGGTCCGCACCGGCATACCCCGAGGTGGTCGGGTCCGCGCCGGGCGTCACGCCGTCGCGCCCCTCGCTGCCGACCACACCGCCCTCGTCCCGGGCGTCCAACGCGGCGCCGGAGTCGTCCCCCGGGCGACGCAGCAACCAGAAGACGACGACGCCGATGAGCAGCAGCAGCAGGATCAGCATGATCCAGGTGGTGGGGTCCATCGTGGTCCCTCCGTTCCGGCGGCCCGCAGGCCGCATTCGGGTATGCGTGCGGGCTGGTGCCCGCGACCGGTCCCTACCGTAGTGCGAAACGTGCAGGTCGGCCATCACGACGGCCGAGCCTGCTGCCACACTCGTGCGCGTGAGCGACGAGCAGGAGGAGAGCGTCGGAGCCGGCCCGTGGTCCGGGCCGTGGCCGCGGGACGCGCACGGTGCCCTGCCGGAGCACCTGGATCCCGAGCTCCTGAGCGCCGGTGACCGGCGCAACGTCATGGATCGCTATCGCTACTGGCGGCACGACGCCGTCGTCGCCGACCTCGACACCCGCCGGCACGGCTTCCACGTGGCGATCGAGAACTGGGGCCACGACTTCAACATCGGGTCGGTCGTCCGCACCGCCAACGCCTTCAACGCCGCCGCGGTGCACATCGTGGGCCGACGCAGGTGGAACCGGCGCGGGGCGATGGTCACCGACCGCTACCTGCACGAGCAGCACCACCCCGACGTCGCGCACCTCCTCGCCTGGTCACGGGAGCACGATCTGCCCGTGCTCGGGATCGACAACGTGCCCGGTTCGATCCCGATCGAGGGGTATGCCCTCCCGCGGGACTGCGTGCTCCTCTTCGGCCAGGAGGGGCCGGGCCTGAGCGCCGAGGCCGTCGACGGGTGCGCGGACGTGCTCGCCATCAGCCAGTACGGATCCACCCGCTCGCTCAACGCCGGGGCGGCCGCAGCGATCGTGATGTACCACTGGGCGCTGCGGCACGCCGGGCGCCTGACACCATGAGGGCATGCGACGACACCTCTCCGCGGACCTGACCGCTGCCATCACGAGCCCGGTCGAGGCCACCCTCGGCGTGACCGTGGCCGACGGCGTCGCCACCGAGCAGGAGCGCTTCACCATCACCCTCGACGGTGACCCGGTCGACGTCCAGGACGTCCTCGACGAGGCCAGCGGCACCCGGTGGCACGTCGTCCGCGACGTCCCGCCCGGGGAGCTCGCCGTCAGCTACGCCGCAACCGTCACCGACGGGGGTGCCGCGGCGCCGGTCACCCCGCTGGACCGCATCCACTACGTCCGGCCCAGCCGCTACGTCGACCTGGACCGGCTGGAGGCCGTGGCCCGCGCCGAGGTGGGAGACGTCGCCGGCGAGCAGGGCGTCCTCGACGTCGCCGACTGGGTGCACGAGCACCTCCGCTACGTCATCGGCTCCTCGACCGTGACCGACGGCGCGAGCGACACCTACCTGTCCAGGACCGGGGTGTGCCGGGACTTCGCCCACCTGACGCTCGCGCTGCTGCGCGCCCGCGGCATACCTGCCCGGCTCGTCGCCTGCTACGCCCCGGGGCTGTCGCCGATGGACTTCCACGCCGTCGTCGAGGCGGCGGTCGACGACCGGTGGGTCGTCGTGGACCCGACCCGGCTGGCGCCGCGCACCTCGCTGGTGCGGATCAGCGCCGGCGCCGACGCCAGCGAGACGTCCTTCCTCACCGTGCACTCCGGCGGGATGACCTTCAAGGGCCTGCAGGTCACGGCGACCGCCGAGGGTGACCTGCCCGGCGACGACCACCGCGGCACGGTGTCCATCGCCTGACCGGCTCGCCTCAGGGTCGCAGGGCGGTCAGCTCGACCTCGACGAACATCGAGCTGCTCTTGGTGCCGGTGTAGATGCCTCGCAGCGGGGGCACGTCGCCGTACTCCCGGCCGCGGGCGACCTCCACGTGGCGGCCGCCGGGCTGGATGGCGTTGGTCGGGTCCATCCCGACCCACTCGCCGTCCCACCAGCGCACCCAGGCGTGCGACTCCCCGGTGTACGGCGTCCCGATCTCGGGCTCGCGCGCCGGGAGCAGGTAGCCGCTGACGTAGCAGGCCGGGATCCCCACGGACCGCAGGCAGCCGATGGTGAGGTTCGACATGTCCTGGCAGACGCCGGAGCGGTTGGCCCACGCCTCGGACGCGCGGGTGTGCACCCCGGTCGACCCGGAGACGTACTCCATCTCGTCGTGCACGAGCTCGACGACCTCGCGCGCGCACTCGCTCGGGGTGGCGCTGCGTCCGGCGATCTCCTCGACCCGTGACCTGAGCTCCTCCGGCGGCTCGACCATCGGTGACTGCAGGAGGTACTCGCTGAGGTCGTCGAAGACCTCCGAGCTGCGCACGGCCTCCCAGCTCAGGCCCTCGCCGGTGACCTCCGGGCGCTGCACGTCGACGGTGGCCGAGGCGGTCACCGCGAGCCGCGGGTGCGGCTCGTGCACCTCGAACTGCGTCACCGTGGTGCCCCAGTAGTCGGTGTAGGTGTTGGTCCACGCCGTCGGCGCGATGTCGACCTTGGTGTGCAGCACCGCCTGGTGCAGGGTCGAGCGCGGCGACATCCGCGCCTCGTTGAAGGAGTGGGAGGCCATGCCGGCGTACTCGTAGCCGGTCCGGTGCACGATCCGCAGCAGCATCAGCGCACCCCCGCCCGCCAGACGGACGCACCGGCACCGTCGAAGTAGTGGTCCGAGACCGTGTCGTTGACCGCGCTGCAGGTGCGCTGCAGCCTGCTCATGCGCTCGGGCAGGTGGGCCATCGTCTCCTCCAGTGATCCGAACTCCAGCTCGGCCCGGGCCCGGCCCAGCGCCTTGACCGCCTCACCGGTGATCCCGGTGCGCCGGCCGCCGGTGGCCGACTCGAGCGAGGCGAGCGCCTCCTCGGCGGCCTGCAGCGAGACCAGCACCGACCGCGGGAAGAGCCGGTCGAGCAGCAGGAACTCCGCCGCCTGCGCGTCGGTCGCCGCGCCCCGGTAGGTGCGGATGAAGGCATGGTGCGCGCCGCACGCGCGCAGGGTCTGGGTCCAGGCATACGGGCTGTCGGCGTTGTATGCCGCGGACTCGATGATCCGCGAGGTCATGTCCACCCGCTCCAGCTGCCGGCCGAGCATCATGTACTGCCTGCCTCGTCGTGGGTCATCGTCGTGTCCGCGATGCCCCCGACGACCGCGCAGCGCTCCCGGACGAGCTGGCAGGCGCGGTGCGCCGGCACGTGCTGCAGCCGGTTGCCCCGCATCATGTTCCACGTCGTGTTGACGGCCTCCCACATCTCCAGCGAGACCGTCTCCCGGGAGCGCCGGGCGCTCTCACGGGCGCCGTAGAAGGCGGCGACCATCGAGGTGAGCGAGGTCTCGTCCCAGCCGAGGAGCTGGAGCACCGTCTGGTGGTCGGTGCTGGCGGCGCCGTCGATGCCCATGACCCGGAGCAGCACCTCGCTGGTGGCCTCCTCGTCGACGACGGGGTCCTCCAGCAGGAGGGTGAGGTGCACCTCCAGCAGCCGAGAGGTGTCCTCGGCCCGCTCGAGGTAGCGACCGATCCAGAAGAGCGACTCGGCGATCCGGCTCAGCATGGTGCCGCCTCCTGCCGCTCGGGTCCGGCCTGTTGTTGCTGCTGCTCCTGCTCCGCGGGCTCGGCCTCGGAGCGTTTCAGCGCGACCTGCGGCGCGGTGCCGATCTGCACCTGCCGCTGGGCGCGCGGCTCGACCCGGGTCCGGCGGCCGTCGCCGGAGAGCACCCAGGTGTCCTTCGAGCCGCCACCCCGGCTGGAGTTGACGATGAGCTCGCCCTCCCCGAGCGCGACCCGGGTCAGGCCGCCGGGCAGGACCCAGACCTTCTCGCCGTCGTTGATCGCGAACGGCCGCAGGTCGACGTGCCGGGGACGCAGCCCGTCGTCGACCATGGTCGGCACGGTGGACAGCTGCACCACCGGCTGGGCGATCCAGCCGCGCGGCGAGGCGGTCACCGTGGCCCGCAGCTGGTCCAGCTCCTCCTTGCTGGCCTGCGGCCCGATGACGATCCCCTTGCCGCCGGAGCCGTCGACCGGCTTGAGCACCAGCTCGTCGAGGCGGTCCATGACCTCCTCGCGGTGGGCGGGGTCCTCCAGGCGCCAGGTGTCGACGTTGGGCAGGATCGGCTCCTCGCCCAGGTAGTAGCGGATGATGTCCGGCACGTAGGAGTACATCAGCTTGTCGTCCGCGACGCCGTTGCCGACGGCGTTGGCGATGGTGACGTTGCCCGCGCGCGCGGCGTTGAGGATCCCCGGGCAGCCGAGGACGGAGTCGTTGCGGAAGGCGACCGGGTCCAGGAAGTCGTCGTCGACGCGGCGGTAGATCACGTGCACCGGCTGCAGCCCGTGCGTCGTGCGCATCATCACCCGGCCGCCCTGCGTCACCAGGTCGCGGCCCTCGACGAGCCGGCAGCCCATGAGCCGGGCCAGCAGCGAGTGCTCGAAGTAGGCCGAGTTGTAGGGGCCGGGGGTGAGCACGACGACCTCGGGGTCGGTGATCCCCGAGGGGGCCGCGGCCCGCAGCGCCCGCAGCAACCTGCTCGGGTATGCCGCCACCGGCCGGATCCGGTGGGTCCCCACGACCTCGGGCAGGGTGGAGGTCATCGCCCGGCGGTTGGTGAGGACGTAGGAGACCCCGCTGGGGATCCGCACGTTGTCCTCGAGGACCCGGAAGGTCCCGTCACCGTCCCGGATGAGGTCGATCCCGGAGACGTGCACCCGCACGCCGTTGAGCGGCTGGATGTCGAAAGCCACCCGGTGGTAGTGGCTGGACGTGGTGACGATGTGCCGAGGCAGCACGCGGTCGGTGATGATCTGCATCGGGCCGTAGATGTCGGCCAGGAAGGCCTCCAGCGCGGTGACCCGCTGGGCCACGCCGGCCTCGACGTGCGACCAGGTGTCGGCGTCGATGACCCGCGGCACGATGTCGAGCGGGAAGGGTCGCTCCTCGCCCTCGTAGTCGAAGGTGACGCCCTGGTCGTGGTAGCTCTTGCTGACGTACTCACCCCGGTTGCGGACGTCCTCCAGCCCGAAGGTGTCGAACTGGGTGGTGATCTGGTCGTATCCCGGACGCACCTGCCCGTCGGTGGTCATCGTCTCGTCGAAGATCGACGGCGTGGTCGGGTAGTCGGTGAACGCGCCAGTCATGCCGCAACCCTAGTGGCCGGCGAAGGGCCGCAGGCGAGGCCCCCGTGGCCCGGACGCCTGTGGAAGCATAGGTGGTGACCTGACGTCATCCGCGTCCCCAGGAGGACACCATGCCCATCGCCACCCCCGAGGTCTACGCCGACATGATCGACCGGGCCAAGGCCGGCAGCTACGCCTACCCGGCCATCAACGTCAGCAGCAGCCAGACGCTGAACGCCGCGATCAAGGGCTTCGCCGACGCCGGCTCGGACGGCATCATCCAGGTCTCCACCGGCGGTGCGGAGTACTGGTCCGGCCAGGGGGTCAAGGAGATGGTGACCGGCGCCATGGCCTTCAGCGCCTTCGCGCACGAGGTCGCCAAGAAGTACGACGTCAACATCGCGCTGCACACCGACCACTGCCCGAAGGACAAGCTCGACGACTTCGTCCGACCGCTGCTGGCGGCCTCGGTCGAGCGAGTGCAGGGTGGGGGTCTGCCCTACTTCCAGTCGCACATGTGGGACGGCTCGGCGGTCCCGCTGGAGGAGAACCTCGAGATCGCCGAGGAGCTGCTCGAGCAGTGCGCGGCGGCCCGGATCATCCTCGAGGTCGAGATCGGCGTCGTCGGCGGCGAGGAGGACGGGGTCGCCAACGAGATCAACGACCAGCTCTACACCACCCCCGAGGACGCCGTCGCCACGGTGCGCGCGCTGGGCAGCGGCGACAAGGGCCGCTACCTCACCGCGCTCACCTTCGGCAACGTCCACGGCGTCTACAAGCCCGGCAACGTCAAGCTGCGCCCGGAGATCCTGCAGACCGCGCAGGAGGCCGCCGCGCAGGCCTTGGGCGGCGACGCCAACAGCCGGCCCTTCGACCTGGTCTTCCACGGCGGCTCGGGGTCGACCCGGCAGGAGATCTCGGACGCGGTCGACTACGGCGTGGTGAAGATGAACATCGACACCGACACCCAGTACGCCTACACCCGTCCCGTCGCCGGCTTCATGTTCAGCAACTACGACGGCGTGCTGAAGATCGACGGCGAGGTCGGCAACAAGAAGCAGTACGACCCCCGCGCCTGGGGCAAGGTCGCCGAGGCGGCGATGACCGAGCGGGTCGTGGAGGCCTGCGAGAACCTGCGCTCCGCCGGGACCCACCGGTGAGCGCCGGCACCTCGGACCTGCTGGGCATCCCGCCCACCGAGCTGCCCGAGGACCCGGCCGCCCGGGGACTGGAGGAAGGCGACCCGCGCACGGTCGCGGCGGCCTACCCGACGTCCTGCCTCGCATGGGCGATGCTCGCCGAGGACGCGCTGCACGAGGACGACGACGTGGCGGCCTACGCGTATGCCCGTACTGGTTACCACCGCGGTCTGGACCAGCTGCGCCGGGCCGGCTGGCGCGGGCAAGGACCGGTGCCGTGGGAGCACGAGCCGAACCGCGGCTTCCTGCGGGCGCTCGCGGCGCTGGCGACCGCCGCCGGTCGGATCGGGGAGACCGAGGAGCAGCACCGCTGCACCGAGTTCCTCCGCGCCTCCTCGGCGTCCGGGGCCCGTGAACTGGGGTTCTGAGTCCTGGTGAGCCCCCCGCCCGGTGGCGCGAGGGTCGTGTCGCGCCACCGGACCGGCCCGCCGATGTGCGAGCGGCGCCCGGGTCCGTGACCGCCCCGGGTGCCGCTCGCTCCCCATGATCGGATCGATCGCGTCCCCTGACGTGCGGTCCGACGAGCCCATACAACCACGCCCGACAACTTGTTACTGACATAAGTGTGTCAGTGGCCTTATCCTGCCATAGATGAATGCTCAACCAGGGTCCGTAGGGCTGACCGAGGCGGCCGAGCAGCTCTACCGGCACGTGCTGCGCTCGGCCCCCGCGCCGATGGCCGAGCACGCCGAGGCCCTGGGCTGGCGGCTGCGGCAGACCGAGCAGGTCATGCGCGACCTGGAGCGGATGCGGCTGGCCCGCCGCACCTCGGAGGGGACCGTCAAGGTCGACGACCCGCGGGCGAGCGTGGGGCGGCTGCTCGACTCCGAGGAGTCCGAGCTGGACGAGCGGCGTCGCCGGCTGCTCGGGCTGCGCGAGTCGTTGGACAGCTTCGAGTCGGACTACCGCCGTGGGCTGCAGCTCTCCGGCCCGCGCGTCCCGCCGTGGGAGCAGGTGGCGCCGACGGAGGCGGCAGGCGTCGTCGAGCACCTCATCCGCACCTCACGCGGGTCGATCCGCCAGGTCACGGCCAAGATGGCGACCGGCCCGGCGCACGACGACGCCGTCCGCAGCCAGTGGGACGGGCTCTCGACCGGGGGCCGGGACGTGCGCGGGATCTTCCCGCTGTCGGTGCTCACCGACCCGGAGTGGCACCCCTTCGCGCAGTGGCGGGCGGGCGCGGGGGAGCAGCAGCGCTACCTGGCCGACGACAACATCCGGGTCGAGTTCGCGATCTTCGGCCGCTCCGGCGTGCTGCTGGAGGAGAACGGCGAGGACGCCGACTTCCTCCTGCTGCGACCGCCGGCCATCATCGACGCCTTCGTGACGCTCTTCGACGAGCTCTGGCGGCGGGCCGAGCCGCTGATGTCCCGGGACGCCTCCGCGCAGGACGTCAAGCTGCTCGAGCTGCTCTCGCTCGGCTTCAAGGACGAGGCCATCGCCCGGCAGATGGGGCTCGGGCTGCGCACCGTCCGGCGACGGGTCGCGGCGCTCATGGACGAGCACGGGGTCGACACCCGCTTCCAGCTCGGGCTGGCCGTGAGCCGCCGGGGACTCGTGGAGTGACGCGGGGGCGACGCGGTCGGCATACCCGTGCCCGGCGTCGATAGAGTGAGGAGTCACCTGCCGCGAGAGAAAGGCACCACACCATGCCAGCCATCGTCCTGGTGGGCGCCCAGTGGGGCGACGAGGGGAAGGGCAAGGCGACCGACCTGCTCGGCTCGGACATCGACTACGTCGTGAAGTTCAACGGGGGCAACAACGCCGGTCACACCGTCGTCATCGGCGACCAGAAGTACGCCCTGCACCTGCTCCCGAGCGGCATCCTGTCCCCCGGGTGCACCCCGGTCATCGGCAACGGCGTCGTCGTCGACCTCGCCGTGCTCATCGAGGAGCTGGACGGGCTGGAGGCGCGCGGGATCGACACCTCGCTGCTGCGGATCAGCGCCAGCGCCCACGTCATCCCGCCCTACAACCGCGTCCTGGACAAGGTCAACGAACGCTTCCTGGGCAAGCGGCGCATCGGCACCACCGGGCGCGGGATCGGCCCGACGTACGCCGACAAGATGAGCCGGGTGGGCATCCGGGTCCAGGACCTCTACGACGAGTCGATCCTGCGGCAGAAGGTCGAGGCGGCCCTGGACGTCAAGAACCAGCTGCTGCTCAAGATCTACAACCGACGTGCCGTCGAGGTCGACGAGGTGATGGAGGAGCTGCTCCGGCACGCCGAGCGCATCCGGCCGATGGTCACCGACACCGTCCTCGAGCTGGGCGAGGCGCTGGACGCCGGCAAGACGGTGCTCTTCGAGGCCGGGCAGGCGACGCTGCTCGACGTCGACCACGGCACCTACCCCTTCGTCACGTCCTCCAACGCCACCGCGGGCGGCGCGTGCACCGGCTCGGGGGTGCCCCCGACCCGCATCGACCGGGTCATCGGCGTGTTCAAGGCCTACTCGACCCGGGTCGGGGAGGGCCCGTTCCCCACCGAGCTGGAGGACGAGCACGGGCAGCACCTGCGCGACGTGGGCGCGGAGTACGGCACGACGACCGGGCGGCCGCGGCGGTGCGGGTGGGCTGACGTCGTCATCGGCCGCTACGCCCAGCGGGTCAACGGGCTGACGGACGTGGTGCTCACCAAGCTCGACGTGCTCACCGGCCTGGACACCGTGCCGATCTGCGTGGGCTACGACGTGCAGGGCCAGCGCTTCGACGAGATGCCCGTCAACCTGTCGGACTTCCACCACGCCCGGCCCGTCTACGAGGAGCTGCCCGGCTGGTCCGAGGACATCACCGGTGCCCGCCGCTTCACCGACCTCCCGCTCGCCGCGCAGCGTTACGTCGAGCGGCTCGAGGAGCTCATCGGCGCACGGATCTCGGTCATCGGCATCGGCCCGGGCCGCGATGAGGTCATCGTCCGCCACGACCTGCTCGGGCGCGACGAGGCCGCTGTGGCCTGAGCGGGAGTGACGCCACCGCTCTCGACGGCCGGGCGCACCGGCGACGCTCTCGGGCGCGACGGCATACCCTGTGGCCATGGATGTGACGGTCGCCACCACCTTCGACGCGCCGCGCACCCTCGTGGCGGCCGTCGCCGGCGACCCGGACCAGGCGATGCGCTGGTACGCCAACATCCGGTCCGTGCAGTGGGAGGGCGACCCGGTGCTCCAGGAAGGTGCTCGGGTCGACTTCGTCGCCCGCTTCCTCGGCCGGCGGCTCGCCTACACCTACGAGATCGTCGACCTCGTGCCGGACGAGTGCCTGGTGATGCGTACCGACGACGGACCCTTCCCGATGGAGACCACCTACACCTGGTGGGACGAGGAGGAGGTCGAGGGGCGTCCGCGCACCGGGATGAGCCTGCGCAACGCCGGCCGGCCGAAGGCGATGACCACGCTGGCCTCCGGTGCGGTGACGCTGGGTATGAAGCGCGCCATGCGCCGTGATCTGGAGCGGCTGCGGCTCGTGCTGCGTGAGGAGCAGGACGCCGAGCACGCCTGACACCCCGACCGGCCGCACGATGTGTGTCGACCGACCGCACGGTCTGTCCCGATGAGTTCAGCGCACCGCTCGGGTCCGACCACCGACGACCCGGGACGAGACGAGGTATGCCTGTGACCAGCTGGACGACGACGGAGCTGTGGGCCGCGGTGCACGCCGAGCGTGCGGCGCTCGCGGACGACCTCGCCACCCTGGCGCCGGAGCAGTGGGAGGCGCCCAGCCTGTGCGGCCGCTGGAGCGTGCGCGAGGTGGTGGCCCACCTCACCGCGGCGGCCAGCGTCGGCAGGGTGCTCTGGCTGGTCAGCGTGCTCGGGGCACGCTTCGACTTCGACCTGCACAACCAGCGACGCCTCGCCGAGCACCTCGGGGCGTCCGCGCAGGACACGCTGGCAGGGTTCCGGGCGGTCGTGACCAGCACCACGGCGGCCTCGGGACACACGCCGGCGTGGCTCGGCGAGGTCGTCGTCCACGGGCAGGACATCCGGCAGCCGCTGGGGATTGCGCGCGAGCCCGCCCCCGCAGCCGTGACCCAGGTCGCGGAGTTCTTCGCGGCCCGCGACTTCACGGTCCCCAGCCGGACGATGGCCGACGGGCTGCGGCTGAAGGCCTGCGACACGGACTTCACGACGGGTGAGGGCCCGCTCGTGGGCGGCTCGACGCTGGCCCTGACCATGGTGATGGCGGGGCGCGCGGCATACCTCACCCAGCTGTCCGGTCCGGGCCTGCCCGTCCTGGCGGAGCGGCTGGGCACGGCCGGGCCCTCGTCCTGACGGACCGACCACGGCCTAGCAGAACCTTCATCGGGAAATATGCCGATGACGGTCATGCTAGGCCGACGTTGGTCCATCGGGAGGCAGCTGATCGGGTACTCAGGGCTCAGAGGCGCTCAGGGGCTCAGGGCACTCAGGACGGCAGGGCGGCGCTGAGGCGGGGCAGGGCCCGCTCCACGGGGCCGGGCAGGCCCGCGCCGAAGGGCGTGACGTCGACGACGTCGCCGGCCCGGCGGGGCCGCTTCCAGGTGCCGACCGCGCGGCCCGCACGCACCACGGTGCCGCGGAAGACGCCGTTGCCGCCGGGGACGACCTGCGCCTCCTCGTCCTGGGTGAGCACCGCCCGGCGGTCGCCGTAGCCGAGGACCAGCTCGTCGAAGCCCGGGAGCAGGAGGTGGGCCGCGGTTCGGCGCCGCTGCTGGCCGTAGCGCTGCACGACCGCGGGGTCCACCCAGTGCTCCACACCGTCGACCAGCAGCACCTCGAGCGTGTCGCGCGCGGCGTCCAGCACCGGGGCGACGTCCCGCTTCAGGAGCTTGGTCCACCACAGGAAGTCGGCGACCGGGACCGGCCCGTGGCTGCGGGCATACCGGACGAACCACTCGGCCACCGCCTCCTCGCCCTCGCGCCTGCGCGCCGTGGAGATCCACTCCTGCGTGAGCACGAGTCGTTGCTCCGTGCCGGTGGTCGGTCCCTGGCAGAGCAGGCCGCGCAGAGCCAGGTGGAAGATCGAGTGGTAGCCGCGACCGCCGTCGGTCTCGTGACCGGCCGCCTCCCAGGCGCGCAGCAGCTCGGCCCGGGTGAGGCCCCCGCCACGCAGCACCTCCAGCGCCACCGACTCGGCCCGGTCGAGCACGGCCTCGCCGAGCCCGAGCTGCTCGCGGCGGCGGGTCGTCTCGCGCCGGACCCGCTCCGAGGTGAGCCCGAGCATCCAGCCGAGATCCTCGGCCGGCACGACGAAGAGCGTGCCGCGCATCGGCCAGCTGCGCACGATCGTGCCCGAGTCGTAGGCGTCGCGGACGTCCTGGAGCCGGCGGGACGTGGTGCGCAGGGCGATCGACACCGACGAGCCGGGGTAGTCCTGGCCCTGGGTGCAGGTCAGGTGCCGCACCACCTCGGTGGGCGAGGCCAGCGGGTCGACCAGCCGCTGCGAGAGCAGCCGCATCCGGGCCACGTCGGCCAGGGACCAGCGGTCGGCCCTCATGACCCCGTGCCCGGCGGCTGCCCGTCATCGCCGCCCACGGGCCCGTCGTCGGGGCTGTCCCATGTGTCGTCCGCGCTGGCTCCCGTAGCCCCGGAGCCGGCCTGCCCGGCGGCCTCGGCCGCCGCCTGTGCCGCGCGCGCCAGCCACGCTGGTGGATCACCGTAGCGTTGCGGCGGCACGAGCCGACCGGCCGCGCTGTCCGCGACCAGCTGCTGCAGCCGGGAGGTGCGGGTGGCCTCCCGCTTGGCGCCCGTCACCCAGGTGGCGACCTGCTTGCGGTAGCTGGGCGTGGCGGCCTCCCAGAAGGCCAGGGCGGCCGGGTCCGCGCGCAGCACCTGCTCCTGCTCCGGGGTGAGGTGCCGGTCGTCCCGCTCGAAGGAGTAGATCGCGGTGCGCTCGGGCGTCCGCGCCTCGTAGGCGGTGATCCCGGCAGGACGCATGAGGCCCTCGGAGGTCAGCCGCTCCACGTGGGCGACGTTGACCGCGCTCCAGATGCTGCCCCGACGGCGCGGGGTCCACCGCTGGCGCCGCGCGTCGTCGTCGATCCGTTGGCTGACCGAGTCGATCCAGCCGAAGCACAGGGCCTGCGGCACCGCTTCGGCCCAGGTGAGGCCGCGTGGCTCGACGTGCCTCTTGTGCAGGCCCATCCAGAGCTCGTCGGCGCTCTCGTGGTGCTCCTCCAGCCAGGTGCGGAAGTCCTCCGGGCCGTCGAAGAAGACCGCCGGACGGTCCCGGCTGCCACCCTCGCGCCAGCCCACCTCAGTCGCCACCGAAGGTGAAGCGGGTGCAGTCGGTCGGGAAGGAGAACCACGCGAGCGCCCGGTGCGGGGTGATCACGCGCAGCCCACCGCCGTCCTCGCCCGACCAGGAGTCCGGCCCGGGGGAGTAGCCGGAGTCGGCGTACTTCTCCAAGGCCTGCGCCAGCCGCGCGCCCAACCCGTCGGCCTCCGCGCGGGTGGCGTGCGACTCGCCCTCGACGATGACCACCTCCGTGCCGCTCTCCAGCGTCAGCGTGACCGCCGGGTTGGCCTCGACGTTGCGGGTATGCCGCGTCGTCGGGGCACCGTCGTACCAGAACCTGCCGTCCCGCCAGACCCCCCAGCGGGGCACCGAGTGCGGTCGGCCGTCGGGCCGCACGCTGGCCAGCCAGTAGTGCTGCGCCTCCCGCAGCCGCGCCTCCACCTCGTCCCAGCCGAGCTGACCCTCGGCGGTCTCCGGGATGCCGTAGCCCTCCGGGAAGGTCGGGCGGTCGGTCTGCGGGGTCCCCGCGGTGCTCATGACGAGACCGTAGCGCCAAGCACCGACAGGCGGGGCCGGCCGGACCGCTGCCCTCGCTGGTGGGCGGGCTGCAGACGCAGGGCGCCTGGACCCGGCAGCAGGGCCGATGGTCCGGGGTGCACCTCGCCCTCGACCCGCTCGCGGCGCGCGGGCTACTCGGGATGCCGGCGACCGAGCTCGCGCCCGGTGCGGACGGGCATACCACCGTCGAGGCCGACGCGGTGCTCCCGCGAGAGGTGCGCGCCCTCGCCGACCGCCTGGCCTCGGCAGGGACGGCGGAGCAGGCGGCGACGCTCGCCGCCTGGGCGCGCGCCCGGCCGGCCCCGCCGCCGAGGCAGGAGGTGGTCGCCGCCGTCCGTCTCATCCAGTGCCGGCACGGTCGGGTCCGCATCGGCGAGGTCGCCCGCCACGTGCACCTCAGCCCCCGTCAGCTGCGGACGGTGGTGCGCGCCGAGCTCGGGGTCGGGCCGAAGCACCTGGCCCGCCTCACCCGCTTCGAGCATGCCGCTGCCCGGGTGCGCGGTGGGGGTCACCGGAACCTGACCGACCTGGCGCACGCGACGGGGTATACCGATCTCGCCCACCTCGACGCGGAGTGGCGCGACCTGATCGGCTGCTCCCCGACGACCTGGCTGGCGCAGGAGCGCCGAGACGTCCACGCGGAGGAGGAGACGGTGGGGGCAGACTCGGGCCCATGACCGAGATCCGTGTGTCCCCCAAGCTCGTCGTCCACGACGCCGATGCGGCCCTGACGTTCTACGCCGAGGTGCTCGGTGCGCGCCTGCTCACCCGCCACACGATGGGAGGGTCCGTCGTCTTCGCCGCGCTGGAGCTCCCCGGTGGCGGGCAGGTGCAGGTCAAGGACCCGGACGGCGTCGACGCGGCTCCTGACCGGGAGGCGTCGGTGATGGGGACCGGCGTGATCCTCGACGTCCTCACCGACGACCCGGACGCCGTCATGGCGCGGGCGCTCGAGCGAGGTGCGGAGCAGATCTTCGAGGTCGAAGACCAGCCGTACGGGTCGCGGCAGGGCCGCTTCCGCGACCCGTTCGGGCACCAGTGGATCGTGGGCACCCAGGTCAGCATGAGCGACGCCGACGTGCAGGCCGCCCTGGACGAGTGGGCGCGGCAGACCTGAGCCACCGCGGTGGGGACGTGCTGCCAGGGCCACCCGGAGCCACCGCGGTCACCCGAGCAGTGCCCCCGCCAGCTCCCGCGGCCGGCTCCCCGATGTCGACGGCGCGGTGGCCCGAGCCCTCCCACCACTGCCCGCCGCTCTCGCCCGGCGTCGGGATCATCGCGTTGAGCAGCACGAACCGGCGGACAGCTGCACCGCCACGGCGTCGCCCAGCAGCGGCACCAGCCGGTGCCAGTCCCAGGCCTGCCCGCCCGCCCCGGGCACCAGGATGAACCTCATGCCACTCCGACCATCCCCAGGCCCCGGACTCATCGGCCTCGCAGTTCTGCGCCAGGGTGGTGGCTGCCTCACCCCACCCAGACCCGGGCGTTGCGGAACATCCGCAGCCACGAGCTCGGCTCCTCGACCGTCCCGGTCGTCCACGACAGCTGCGCGTTGCGCTGCACCCGCTCCGGGTGCGGCATCATCGCGGTGAACCGCCCGTCCGGGGTGGTCACCGCGGTGAGGCCGTCGGGGGAGCCGTTCGGGTTCGCGGGGTATGCCCGCGCCACCTCCCCGTGGCCGTCGACGTAGCGCACGGCCGCCAGCCCGGCCCGGACCGCGTCGAGGTCACCCTGCCGGGAGAAGTCGGCGCGCCCCTCGCCGTGCGCCACCGCCACCGGCAGCCGTGACCCGGCCATACCGCTGAAGAAGATCGACGGGCCGTCGAGGACCTCGACCTGGGACAGCCGGGCCTCGTACTGCTCGCTGGCGTTGCGCACGAAGCGCGGCCAGGCCTGCGCGCCGGGGATGTGCCCGGCGAGCGCGGCGAACATCTGGCAGCCGTTGCAGATGCCGAGGCCGAAGGTGTCCGGCCGCGCGACGAAGGTGTCGAAGGCGTCGGTGAGCCGCGGGTCGAAGAGCACCGAGCGCGCCCAGCCCTCGCCCGCACCCAGGGTGTCGCCGTAGGAGAAGCCGCCGGCGGCCACGAGCCCGACCACGTCGGCGAGGTCGAAGCGCCCGGCCTGCAGGTCGGTCATGTGCACGTCGTAGGTGTCGAACCCGGCTCGGTCGAAGGCGAAGGCCGTCTCGACGTGGCTGTTGACGCCCTGCTCGCGCAGGATCGCGACCCGCGGCCGCGCGCCGCGCGAGACGTAGGGCGCGCTGACGTCCTGCGCCGGGTCGAAGCTCGGGCTCACGACCAGCCCGGGGTCGTCCCCGCCGACCGCGGCGTGCTCCTCGTCGGCGCAGGCCGGGTTGTCGCGCAGCGACGCGATCCGCCAGGAGACCTCGTCCCAGGCCTGCGCGAGGTCGCGCAGCGGCTCGTCCAGGGTGATGGCCTGACCGACGGCGACCCGCACTCTCCGGTCCCCGGTGACCTGCCCCAGGCTGACGACCGAGGGGAAGCCGTGAGGCTGCAGCACCGCGACGGCCTCCTCCAGGCGCCCCTGCGGCACCTCGAGGACGACGCCGAGCTCCTCGGCGAAGAGCGCGGCCAGGGCCGGCGTCAGCTTGTCCTCCGTGCCGTCACCGGTCGGGTCGGCCGAGTGGGGCACCTCGATGTCGAGACCGACACCCCCGGCCATCGCCATCTCGACCAGCGTCGCCCAGAGCCCGCCGTCGGAGCGGTCGTGGTAGGCCGTCACCAGCCCCTGCGCCCGCAGCTCGGTCAGCGCCGCAGCCAGCCCGGTGATCCGCGCCGGGTCGTCCAGGTCCGGGACGGTGCCCCCGAAGCCGCCCCCACCTGCGCCAGGATCGAGCCACCGAGCCGGTCCCGGCCGCCACCGAGATCGACGAGCAGCAGCTCGGAGCCCTCGTGCAGCTGCGGGGTGAGGGTGCCGCGGACGTCGGGCAGCGAGGCGAAGGCGGAGACGACGAGCGACACCGGCGACACGACGGCCTGCTCCTGCCCGTCCCCGTCGGTCCACCGGGCGCGCATCGACAGCGAGTCCTTGCCGACCGGCACCGAGATCCCCAGCGCCGGGCACAGCTCCAGCGCGACGGCGCGCACGGTGTCGTAGAGCGCGGCGTCCTCACCGGGCTCGCCGCAGGCGGCCATCCAGTTGCAGGAGAGCTTGACCCCGGAGAGAGGAGCGCCTGCCTCCAGCGGCGTGACCGGGGCCGCGAGCAGGTTGGTCATCGCCTCGCCGACCGCCATCCGTCCCGAGGCAGGGGCATCCACCGCCGCCAGCGGCATCCGCTCTCCGGTGGCCATCGCCTGCCCGGCCAGGCCCGCCAGGTCGGTCAGCGTCACGGCGACGTCCGCGACCGGCACCTGCCACGGCCCCACCATCTGATCCCGGTGGCTCAGCCCGCCGACGGTGCGGTCGCCGATGGTCACGAGGAAGCGCTTGGAGGCCACGCTCGGGTGCCGCAGCACGGCATACGCCGCGTCCCGCAGCGCGTCGCCCTCGAGGGAGAGGTCGACGTCGTCCCCGCGCCGCACCACCCGCGCCACGTCGCGGGTCATCCGGGGAGGCTTGCCGAGCAGCACCTCCATCGGCATGTCGACCGGTGGTCAGCCTCGGACCCCGCCGAGTGGCCCACTTCGGCACCGGGATGCCCCTCGACGGCCGGCGCAACCGGGCCACTCGGCGCCATCGGGCCGCGGCCGTGATCTGCCTCGCCCTGGGTGACGACCAGCTCGCCGTCGTCCTGCGCGACGCCGACGACGGCATACGGGCAGCGCTCGCGCGCGCAGAGCGCGGCGAACTCCTCCAGCGACCCCGGCGCGATAGCCAGGACGTAGCGCTCCTGGCTCTCGTTGGACCAGATCTCCTTGGGGGAGAGGCCGGACTCGGCCACCGGCACCATCGCCAGGTCGAAGCGGGCGCCCAGCCCGGCGTCGTCGACCAGCTCGGGGAATGCGTTGGACAGCCCGCCCGCGCCGACGTCGTGGATCGCCAGCACCGGGTTGCGAGCACCCTGCGCCCAGCAGTGGTTGACGACCTCCTGGGCGCGGCGCTGCATCTCGGGGTTGCCGCGCTGCACCGAGTCGAAGTCGAGGTCGGGGCGTTAGCGCCCGCAGCCATCGAGCTGGCGGCGCACCGCCCATGCCGATCCGCATCCCCGGCCCGCCGAGCTGCACGAGCAGCGTGCCGGCGGGGAAGCGGACCTTCTCCGTCTGGTCGGCGCTGATCGTCCCGAGCCCGCCCGCGCTCATGATCGGCTTGTGGAAGCCGCGCCGCACGCCGTCGACGGTCTGCTCGTAGACGCGGAAGAACCCGCCGAGGCCCGGGCGGCCGAACTCGTTGTTGAAGGCCGCCGCTCCCAGCGGTGCCTCGACCATGATCTCCAGCGGGCTCGCGAGGTGGTCGGGCCCGCTCGCCCGCCACCGCTCTCCCACGGCTCGTCCGTGCCCGGCAGCCGCAGGTTCGACACCGCGAAGCCACGAGCCCGGCCTTGGGTGCGCTGCCCCGGCCGGTGGCGCCCTCGTCACGGATCTCTCCGCCCGCGCCGGTCGCGGCGCCCGGGAACGGCGAGATCGCGGGGGGTGGTTGTGCGTCTCCACCTTCATGAGCACGTGCACGTCGTCCTCGCGCAGGGCATACCGGCTCGGGGCGGTGCGCCCGTCCCCGGGGGTGAAGCGCTGCGTCCGGCCTCCCGCCATGACCGAGGCGTTGTCCTTGTAGGCCACGACCGTGCCCGCGCCGGCCACCTGCTCGGTGTGCCGGATCATCGCGAACAGGCTCTGCCCCTGTGCCTCGCCGTCGATGATGAAGTCGGCGTTGAAGATCTTGTGCCGGCAGTGCTCGGAGTTGGCCTGGGCGAACATCGTCAGCTCGACATCGGTCGGGTTACGGCGCAGCGCGGTGAAGGCCTCGACGAGGTAGTCGATCTCGTCCGGCGAGAGCGCCAGCCCGTAGCGCGCGTCGGCCTCCTCCAGCGCGCCTCGTCCGCGCCCGAGGACGTCCACCCGCTCCATCGGCTCGGCGACCGGTCGGCGAAGAGCAGCGTCAGGGCGTCCCGCCCGGGGAGCGCCGACTCGGTCATGCGGTCGTGCAGCAGGTCGGCGCACGCGCTCCAGGTGGCCTCGTCGAGCGGTCCGCCGCCGACCTCGAGCCGGAGCTCGGTCACCCGCTCCACCCGCTGCACGTCGAGGCCGCAGTTGAGCAGGATGTCGGTGGCCTTGCTCGACCACGGCGAGATGGTGCCCAGCCGGGGGGAGACGACCACCCGCGCGGTATGCCCGCCCTCGGCGCCGGCCTCGTCCCCGCGGTCTTCGTCGTCCTCCTCGCCCGGCCACGGGTCGCCGTAGGTGAGGATCGCGCGCAGGTCGGCGAGCTCCTCGGTGCCCGGTTCCTGGTCGGTGGCGACGACGTGCAGGTGGCGGGCGGCGACCGAGGTGACCTGCGGGGCGACCCGCCGCAGCCGGGCCAGCAGGGCGGCGGCGCGGAAGTCGGAGAGGGCGGACCCGCCCGGCAGGACGGTGAGGACGTGGTCGGCCATGGCGGTGCGGCTCCGGAGGGGTCGGCGGGGTCAGCGGGTGGGGGTGAAGGGGTGCCCGGTGAGGGCCTCGTAGGCCTCGACGTAGCGGGCCCGGGTGAGCTCCACGACGGACTCGGGCAGCGCAGGGGGAGCGGCGTCGCCCCCGCGGTCCCACCCGCTGGCCGGCGAGGTCAGCCAGTCGCGCAGGACCTGCTTGTCGTAGGACGTCTGGGTCCGGCCCGGCGTCCAGTCGTCGGCGCGCCAGAAGCGGGAGGAGTCCGGGGTGAGCACCTCGTCGGCGAGGACGACCTGCACGGCGTCGGCGTCCACCTCGTCCCACGCCGGCGCACCGCCGGCACCCTGCGGGACGTCGGCCGGGTCCACGCCGAACTCCACCTTGGTGTCGGCGATGAGGATGCCCCGGTCGGCGGCGATCGCGTTGCCCCGGTCGAGGATGTCCACCGTCAGGTCACGCACCCGCGCGGCCAGCCGCGGGCCCACCAGCGCGGCGACCCGCTCCACGCTGATCGGCTCGTCGTGCTCGCCGACCGGCGCCTTGGTGCTCGGGGTGAAGACCGGCTCCGGCAGGCGTGACCCGTCGACCAGGCCCGGGGGCAGCTCGACGCCGGACACGATGCCGGTCGCGGCATACTCCGCGAGACCCCCACCGGTGAGGAAGGCGCGAGCGACGCACTCGACCGGCAGCATCGTCAGGCGCCGCACGTAGACCGCGCGCCCGGCGACCTCGTCCGGCACCTCGGTCGACACCACGTGGTGCGGGGCGAGGTCGGCGAGCTGGTCGAACCACCAGAGCGAGAGCTGGGTCAGGACCGCGCCCTTGTCCGGGATCGGGGTGTCGAGGACGTGGTCGTAGGCGCTGACCCGGTCCGAGGCCACCAGCAGCAGCCGGGACTCGTCGACGGTGCCGTCGGCGTGCAGCGGGGCATACAGCTCGCGCACCTTGCCGGAGTAGAGCAGCTCGTGCCCCTCGAGCGACAGCGTCACCTCAGGCCTCCTGCCCGGGGACGACGACCTCGCCCCGCTCGGCGGCGAGCCCGATGTCAGGTCGGGTATGACTGCCGCGCAACGTGATCCGACCGGCGGCCTCGTAGGCGCGCGAACGGGCCCCGGGCAGGTCGTCGGCCAGGCTGACGACGCTGAGCACCCGCCCCCCGGACGAGACGAGCCCGCCGGGCTGGTCGCCCGTCGACGTCTCCCGGCGGGTTCCGGCGTGCAGCACGTGCACGTCGCCTCCCTTCTCGGCGTGCTCGATCCCGCCGATAGTGTCGCCCGTCGCAGGCGTGCCGGGGTAGTGCTCGGCCGCGACCACGACGTTGACGCTCGTGCGCGGCGACCACTCCAGCTCGGGCAACCCGGACAGCTCACCCTCCGCCGCCGACCGGAGCACCACGCCGAGCGGGGTCCGCAACCGGGCGAGCACCACCTGCGTCTCGGGGTCCCCGAAGCGCGCGTTGAACTCGACGACGCGCGGCCCGTCCGCGGTGAGCGCGAGACCGACGTAGAGCACCCCGACGAAGGGGGTGCCCCGCCGCGCCATCTCCGCGACCGTGGGGCGGGCGACGGTGTCCAGGACCTGCGGGACGAGGTCGGTCGGTGCCCAGGTGAGCGGTGAGTAGGCCCCCATCCCCCGGTGTTGGGCCCGGTGTCCCCCGCACCGACCCGCTTGAAGTCCTGGGCCGGCTCCAGCGCGACGACGGTCCGACCGTCGCTGAGGCAGAAGAGCGACACCTCAGGGCCGTCGAGGAAGTCCTCGACGACGACGGCGTCCGCGCGCTCCAGGCAGGCGGTGGCGTGCTCCCTCGCCCGTGCCCGGTCGGTCGTCACGACGACGCCCTTGCCGGCGGCCAGGCCGTCCTCCTTGACGACGTAGGGCGAGCCGGTCGCGTCCAGCGCGCGCTCCACCTCGTCCACGGTGGTGCAGACGTGGGCGGCTGCGGTCGGCACGCCGGCCGCAGCCATGACCTCCTTGGCGAAGGCCTTGCTCCCTTCGAGCGCAGCAGCCTGCGCCGACGGTCCGAAGCACGGTATGCCCGACTCCTGGAGTGCGTCGGCGACACCGGCGACCAGCGGCGCCTCGGGACCGACGACCACGAGGTCGGCACCCTCGGAGCGTGCCGCGTCGACGACGGCGGTGGGGTCCGCCGGATCGCCGGGGAGACAGCCGGCGAGGTCGGCGATCCCCGGGTTGCCGGGCAGCGCCACGACGCGGTCGACCGAGGGATCGAGGGTCAGGGAGCGGACCAGCGCGTGCTCGCGCGCACCGGAGCCGAGGACGAGGACCACCACGGGATGTCAGCCTAGTGGGCGGGTCCGGGGGCCGGGGCCACCGGTCGGACGGGGTGTGCGCGCCGCCGACGGTGACCGACCGGGACCGGGCCGCACGGCGGGGTGACAGGGGTGGTCCCCTGAGAGGCAGGGGGGGTATCTCCCAGGGGACCACCTGCAGGGCAGGGTCTGCACGGACTGATGGGGGGCTGCCCGTGCGACTCGCACTTCCCTGCTGCCGACCGAAGCCGACATGCTCCACAGTGACATATCGCGGGGGCGATGTCACGCCCAGAGGTGTCGGGGGCTGCCATTGACGGAGATCCGTCATGATGGGCGCCATGGATGCCTCTGCACCCGCGCGGCTGCACGGCTCGGCCTACGAGGAGTTCGTCATCGCGGTGTTCCGTCGCGCGGTCCGCTTCGGCACCCCGACGCGCAAGCTCTTCCGCGGCGAGGGACTGACCGACGCCGAGATCGACGACGCCACGGCGGAGCTGGAGGCGCGCGGCTTCCTGCGCGCCGGTGACGACCCCGACACCTGGGTGGTCATCCCGCCCCGGGAGGCGGTCGCCCGGCACGCCGAGGTCACCGAGCACCGGCTGCGGCTGGCCCGGGCGACCGCCGGCGAGCTGGAGCGGGCGTGGCGTCGGTCGACGCTGGACGCCACGACCGGACGGTTGCCGGGGATGGACCTGCTGGGCGGGGTCGACGACATCATCGGCCGCATCACCGCCATGCACATCGCGACCACGGACCGGCTGTGGTGGGCCGTGGACGGGTCGGTCGCGAGCCGCACCCTGCTCGCGCGGGCCGCCGAGGACCCCTCCTTGCTGTCGGTCCGCCAGGGTGTCGACCGACGGCTGATCCTCGACACCTCGCTGCTGGAGCTGCGCAGCGCGGTCGCCGTCATGGAGGCCGCGCTGCGCGAGGGTGCCGCGGTGCGGACCGGCAACGGGGTGCCGGTGAGCGCGGTGGTGTGCGACAGCGACGTGACGCTCATCGACATCAGCCGGTTCGAGCCGGACGGCGTGGGGTCCTTCGAGGCGCGGCTGGCGGCGCCCGTGGCCGCCGTGGCCAACCTCATCGAGCGGACCTGGACCCTGGCCGCCCCGATGCGGCCGATGCAGGAGGCCGCCGAGCGCAAGGAGGTCGGGGGCTCCTCGGCGCCGCTGGACGAGCGGGACCAGGCCATCCTCGCGCTGCTGGCCAGCGGCGCCTCGGACCAGGTGATCGCCCGCCGCCACGGGATCTCGGTGCGGACGGTGGAGCGCCGGGTCCGCTACATCATGGAGCACCTCGGGGCCGCGACTCGCTTCCACGCGGGGGCGCAGGCCGTGCGGCGTGGCTGGGTCTGAGGGACCCGCGGGATAGACTGCGGTCTTTGCGGGGGCGGACGTGACCGCCCCGGGGCCTACGCACCGGATATGAGGTGGGCGGATGACGGACGTGGTGTCGACCGACCGCGAGGTCGCGGCGCAGATCGCCGCGGAGCAGGCGCACGTGGACCGGGTCTACGACGAGCTGGGCAAGGCAGCCGCGCGGGTCGAGCTCGTGCACGCCGAGGGGATGTCGCGGGGGCAGACCGACCGTCGGGGGACGGGGGACCCGAGGGAGGAGGAGCTGGCGGGGCTGTTCGAGCGGGACGCGCTGGTCTACTCCGCGAGCAAGCGCCGGGCCTCGCTGGAGCACCAGCATGAGGGGCTGGTCTTCGGCCGGCTCGACCTGGAGCACGAGGTGGCCGACGAGCACGGCTCGACCCGGGAGGTCCGCTACGTCGGGCGCCTCGGCGTCCGCGACGACGACTACGAGCCGCTGGTCGTGGACTGGCGTGCGCCGGCCGCCGCACCCTTCTACCGCGCCACGCCGGTCGACCCGCAGGGCGTGCTCCGCCGCCGGGTGCTCCGGTGCCGCGGCGAGCAGGTGGTCGGGGTGGAGGACGACCTCATGGTCGCCGACCCGCCGGACGACGTCGTCGTGGTCGGCGACGGTGCCCTGATGGCCGCCCTGACCCGCAGCCGCGGCTCGCGGATGCGCGACATCGTCGCGACCATCCAGCAGCACCAGGACGAGGCGATCCGGGCCCCGGCCCGTGGCGTCACCGAGATCACCGGTGGGCCCGGCACCGGCAAGACGGTGGTCGCCCTGCACCGGGCCGCCTACCTGCTCTACTCCGACCGGCGCCGTTTCGAGGGAGGCGGTGTGCTGGTCGTCGGACCGTCCGCGGCCTACACGGCATACATCGAGCGGGTCCTGCCCTCGCTCGGCGAGGACTCGGTCGTGCTCCGCTCGCTGGGCGACGTGCTGGCGGGGATCACGGCCACCCGGCTCGACCCGCCCGACGTCGCGGCGACCAAGGGCAGCCTGCGGATGCGTCGGTTGCTGGCGCGCCTCGTGCGCGAGCCCATCCCCGGTGCGCCCACCCAGCTGCGGACCTTCGTCGGCGGGCACGCGATCCGGCTCGACGCCCCGGCGCTGGACCGCGCCCGCGCGCAGGTGCTGCGGCACCACCACCGCAACGCCGGTCACGACGCCGCCGTCGAGGCGCTGGCCCAGCTGGCCTGGGCACAGGTCGACCAGGGGGAGCGGGAGGACTTCGTCGACCGGTTCACCGACTCCGGCGACGTCGAGGCCTTCATGCGGCAGTGGTGGGCACCGGTGGACCCCCGCGAGATGCTCTTGTGGCTCGCCGACGACGAGCTGGTCGGGCGGCTCGGGGGCGTGTCGCCGCAGCAGGCCGCGGGCCTGGCGGCGTCCTACCGCGAGGCGCTGCAGCTCGGCACCTGGAGCGTCGCGGACGTGGCGCTCGTCGACGACCTGGCCGCGCGGCTGGGCCCTCCGGTCGAGCTGCCGAGCGAGGACCGCGGGTTCTTCGAGATCGAGGAGCTCGACGACGCCTCGCAGTACGGCGTCTCCGCGCTGCGCGTGGGCGCGGACGGCGAGTCCGTCGCCGCCGTGTCCGGCGGCGGGGCGGGGTCGCGGGTGTCGGCCGACCCTCGGGAGCGGTTGCTCGCCGGGCGCCCCGCGGAGGCCGAGGAGTATGCCCACGTCCTGGTGGACGAGGCGCAGGACCTCTCCCCGATGCAGTGGCGGATGCTCGGCCGGCGCGGCCGGTGGGCGTCGTGGACGGTCGTCGGCGACCTGGCCCAGGCCTCCTGGGACGACCTGCGCGAGGCCGGCCAGGCGCGGGAGGAGGCCTTCGGCACCGCGCCGCGGCAGGCCTTCCACATGGACACCAACTACCGCAACGCGCGGGAGATCTTCGACCTGGCCGCCCGGGTCATCACCGAGCACGTCCCCGAGGCGGACATCCCGCGGGCCGTCCGCGAGACCGGGCACGAGCCGCAGGAGCTCTCGCTGCCGACGGCCGCGATCCCCGGGGCCGTCGCGGAGGCGGTGCGCGAGCTGCGCGACGAGGTGACGGGACAGATCGCCGTCATCGCCCCGTGGTCCTGGCACGGACGGCTGGAGCCGGTGATGACGGGCGAGCAGGTCGTGCTCGTCGACCCGCTGTCCACCAAGGGGCTGGAGTACGACGCCACGGTGGTGGTGGACCCGGACGGCATCGTCGCCGAGTCCCCCGGTGGCGTCCGCGCGCTCTACGTCGTGCTCACCCGTGCCGCGCACCGCAGCGCCATCCTGCGTCCTGTGGACGAGGCCGCCCCCGGCGTCGGTGGGGGCCGTTAGGGTCAGGTGTCGTGAGCACCGCCCTCTACCGCCGCTACCGGCCCGAGACCTTCTCCGACGTCATCGGGCAGGAGCACGTCACCGAGCCGTTGATGCAGGCGCTGCGCGCGGAGCGGGTCAACCACGCCTACCTCTTCTCCGGGCCGCGAGGCTGCGGCAAGACCACCAGCGCCCGCATCCTCGCCCGGTGCCTCAACTGCGAGCAGGGGCCGACCCCGGAGCCGTGCGGGCAGTGCGAGTCCTGCGTGGCGCTGGCGCGCGACGGCGCCGGCTCGGTCGACGTCATCGAGATCGACGCGGCCAGCCACGGGAGGGTCGACGACACCCGGGAGCTGCGCGAGCGGGCCGCCTTCGGCCCGGCGACGGCGCGCTACAAGATCTACATCATCGACGAGGCGCACATGGTGAGCCGGGAGGGCTTCAACTCGCTGCTCAAGATCGTCGAGGAGCCACCGCCGCACGTGAAGTTCATCTTCGCGACCACCGAGCCGGAGAAGGTCCTGGCGACCATCCGCTCCCGGACCCACCACTACCCCTTCCACCTCGTCCCGCCGCAACGGCTGACGGCCTACCTCGAGGAGCTGTGCCGGGCCGAGGGCGTCGAGCTGGAGCCGGGAGTGCTGTCCTTCGTCACCCGCGCCGGCGGCGGGTCGGTGCGCGACTCGCTCTCGGTGCTGGACCAGCTGATCTCCGGGGCCGGCGAGGGCGGTCTGACCTACGAGCGGACCGCCGCGCTGCTGGGCTTCACCGACGTGGAGCTGCTCGACGCGGTGGTCGAGGCGGTGGCTGCCGGTGACGCGGCGACCGTCTTCGGGCAGATCGACCGGGTCATGGAGTCGGGGCACGACCCGCGACGTTTCGTCGAGGACCTGCTGGAGCGCTACCGCGACCTCATCGTGCTGGCGGCGGTGGGCGAGCGCTCCGGCGGCCTGCTCCCGGGGCTGCCCGAGGACCAGGTCGAGCGGATGCGGCGACAGGCGCAGGCCCACGGCACGGCCGCGCTCTCGCGCGCGGCAGACCTGGTGAGCCGCGGCCTGTCGGAGATGACCGGCGCGGTGTCCTACCGCCTCATGCTGGAGCTGCTCGCCGCCCGGCTGCTGCTGCCGGCCGCTCAGGGCGAGGACGGCTACGGCACCCGGCTGGAGCGGATCGAGCGGCGGCTCGGCGCCGCGGGCGATGCGCCGGGTCCCGCCCGGTCCGAGGGTGCTGTCCCGGGCCCGGACCGTTCCGGGGGCGCCGGCGGCTCCCACCGCGGCGAGCGGCCTGCGCAGGCCACGCGACCGGCGCAGACCCAGCAGCCCGGGCACCTCGACACCGCGGCCCTGCGCCGGCAGTGGCCCGAGATCGTCGCGGCGGTCCGGCAGATCAGCCGGCGCACCGCCGGCGCGCTGGACTCCATGCAGGTCGTCGACTACGACGGGCAGCGGCTGCTCGTCGGGATGCCGGACGAGCGCTGGATCCGGCACTTCATGGGCACCTCCCACGAGGAGGCGCTGCGGCAGGGTGTGCTCGACGCGCTGGCGCTCGACACGAGGATCGAGGCGACCGTGCTCGGCGGGGGCGACGGACCCCCGAGCGGTCCCGGAGGCCCGGGCAGCGGGCCCCCTGGTGACCGTGGCCCCGCCGCTGGGCGCGAGGGGGGCGAGGGGGGCGACGCGGGGCCCGCACCGGAGGTCGCGTCGCCGACCGTGGCCGGGGACGAGGGACCTCCGCCCGAGGAACCGCCCCACGGGCCGGAGGACGAGGTCGGGGCCGGCGAGCCGGAGCACGGCGCTGCACCCACCCCCGGACACCTCGGCGGTGCCCCGAGCGCCGAGGCGGTGCCCCAGGGCATACCCGACACCCCCATGCGCGGCCGGATCCGCACCCGTGCCGACCGCTCCTCCACCCCGACCCAGCGGTCGGACAGCGGGCCGGCGCCGGTCCGGGGTCGTGGTGGCCGACCTCCCGCGTCACCGGGAGAGGCGTCGACCGGTGACGCCGCTCTGGCCGAGCAGCTGGGCGCCGGAGGGGGCCGTCCGCAGGCCGCCGACCAGCCCGAGTGGTCGCAGCGGGCGCGCGGGGCGCAGGGGGCACCTGACTGGGCCACCGGCGGGTCGCCGGGCCCGGACGAGCGGGCGGGCGCGGACGACGACACGGCTCCCGAGCCCGCCGGGCCTGATCCCTCAGGCCCCGACTCCTCGGGCCCTGATCGCTCGACCCTCGGCGCTCTTGACCAACCGACGTCCGCACGCGACCGGGCACCCGGTGGGGATGCGCCGAGCGACGACGACGAGGACCTGGCGACCTCCGGGGCCGTGGGGCAACCGGTGGTGGAGAGCGTGCTGGGCGGTACTGTCATCGCCATCAACGACGACCCCGTGGCGTGAGGACGAGCCGGCCATGATCTACGAGCTGCTGCACCCCGTGGTGACGCCGTTGGCCACCGCGATCTGGCGGCCCGAGGTGGTCGGCCGGGAGCACGTCCCGATGCAGGGCCCGGTGATCCTCGCGAGCAACCACCGCTCCTTCATCGACAGCGTGGTCATCCCGCTCACCTCGCCGCGGCAGGTGGCCTTCCTGGCCAAGTCGGAGTACTTCACGGGGACCGGCGTGCGCGGCTGGATCAGCCGCGAGTGGTTCACCGGCGTCGGCTCGATCCCCGTGGACCGCGACGACACCCGCGCCGCCCAGAAGTCGCTGGACCTGGCCCTGACGCACCTGCGCGAGGGGGGCGCCTTCGGCATCTACCCCGAGGGCACCCGGTCGCGCGACGGCCGCCTCTACCGCGGCAAGACGGGGGTGGCCTGGCTGGCGCTCGAGGCAGGTTGCCCGATCGTGCCGGTGGCGCTCCAGGGCACGCAGGACATCCAGCCGGTCGGCTCCCGGCTCCCCCGTCGGGCGAAGGTGCGCGTCGAGTTCGGCACCCCGATCGAGGTCGCCGGGCGCTTCGACGGCGTGCCGCAGGGACGCGCCCGGCGCGAGCTGACCGACGAGGTCATGCAGCGCATCCTGGCCATGTCCGGGCAGGAGTGGGCCGGGGAGTACGCCCAGCGCTCCGGCGACCTGCCCGCCTGAGCGCGTCCCGACGGCGGCCAGGGCGGCGGGCGTGCCGTGGGCACGGGTGTCGGTGGCACGGCATACAGTGGCGTGCTGTGTATGAAGGCGTGGTCCAGGACCTGATCGACGAGCTCGGCCGGCTGCCCGGCGTCGGTCCCAAGGGTGCTCAGCGCATCGCCTTCCACCTGCTGGCGGCCGACCCGGAGGACATCACCCGGCTCGCCGAGGCGCTGCTGCAGATCCGGGAGAAGGTCCGCTTCTGCGAGATCTGCGGCAACGTCGCCGAGGCGCAACGGTGCCGCATCTGCCTGGACGACCGGCGTGACCCGAGCATGATCTGCGTCGTGGAGCAGAGCCAGGACGTCGCGGCGATCGAGCGGACCCGCGAGTTCCGGGGCCGCTACCACGTGCTCGGCGGGGCCATCAACCCGATCGGCGGGGTCGGGCCGGAGGACCTGCGCGTCCGTGAGCTGGTCGCGCGCCTGGCCGACGGCGAGGTCGCCGAGGTCATCATCGCCACCGACCCCAACCTCGAGGGGGAGGCCACGGCCACCTACATCGCCCGGCTGCTCAAGCCCTACGAGGGGGTGCGGGTCAGCCGGCTCGCCTCCGGGCTGCCGGTGGGCGGCGACCTGGAGTATGCCGACGAGGTCACCCTCGGCCGCGCCTTCGAGGGCCGCCGGATGATCTCCGCGCCCACCTCGACCGCGGGCTGAGCCCGCACTGCCGCCGGGCCTGCGCACGGGGCGGGACAGATCGAGTGGAGTCTGGTCCGGAGGTCGGCGGTCATCTACCCCTAGGGTGGGTGCATGGTCGACGAGGACTGGACGCAGCCGGCGCGGGACATGCACGCCGAGGTGGAGGCCTACTTCACCAGCCTGGAGACGGTCGCCTCCGGCGACGAGGCCGGGACGGTGCTGCCGTTGCTGCTGCTCAGCGTGGGACAGCTTTGCTCCGCCGGCGCCCGACTGGGTGCCCTGGTCGACGTGGTGCCGCGCGAACGCTTCGAGCCGGACGCGGGCCCGGACGCCGACCTGGAGCGCATCCGGGAGCAGCTGCACGACCTGCTGGGCGGGCTGGACGACTACTGCGACCTGGAGGACCCGGTGCTCACCGGCGAGGTCACCCGTGGGTCGCTGACCGACGACCTGGTCGCCGTGGCGGCGGACCTTGCGCACGGGCGTGAGCACTTCGTGGCGGGCCGACCCACCGAGGCGATGTGGTGGTGGCAGTTCAGCTACCTGTCCTCCTGGGGGGAGCGGGCGGCGTCCGCGCTGCGGGTCCTGCACACGCTGCTCGCGCACGTGCGCCTGGACGCGGACGACGAGCAGGTCATGGAGGCCGAGCTCGCGGCGCTGCACGGCGGCGCCTGAGCAACCACGGACGACGCTCGGCCGGGACGTGGGCCGAGCCAGCGGTGCGCGCCCTCAGGCGAGGTCGTTGGGCTCGGTCGGGGTCGAGCGCGCGGGGTCGAGCGGGGCGCCCGAGCGGTAGGCGGCGCGGCCGAGCGCGTTGGAGGCCACCGAGCTCATGATGATGAAGCCGGCGATCGCCACCAGGAGCTTGATCAGGTCGACGACGTCGAAGCCGTGGGTCCAGACGTGGTGGACGTAGACGCCGGTCACCATCCACGGGATGCCCATGCCGGTCGCGCCGGAGAGCACGTTGATCCGGGACAGCCCGTCGCGGGCCCGCAGCATCGCCAGCGCGCTGGTCAGCACGAAGAGCGCGCCGCCGATGCACAGCACGCCGACGACCACGAGCAGGACGACGTTCATCGCTGCCCCCTGGTGAGGATGCGGGCCAGGGAGACGGTCGCGAGGATGCCGACCAGTGCCGACAACGAGGCGACGTCGAGCAGGACGACCGACCCCGAGGCCATGCCGATCATGAGGAAAATGCCGACCGCGCAGAAGTAGACCAGGTCGCTGACCGCCGCGACCGAGGCGTCGTCGCGGGCGGTCATGACCCGGACCAGCCCCAGCACCGCGGCGAGCAGCAGGATGCCGACGGTCGTCCAGACGATGAGGCTCACGAGGGCTCCACCTCCATCGTGCGCTCGCTGCGGCGGGGCCCTCGAGTCATGGTCAGCAGCCGACGCTCCATGTCGCGCAGCTCGGTGACGACCTCCTCGCGGTCGGTGCCGTAGAGCGCCTGCACGTAGAGCGTCGGCGGGGAGTCTCCCGTCCGGGGGGCGATGCCGACGGTGATGGTCCCCGGCGTGATGGTGATGGAGGAGGCCATGGTGCTGATCTCCAGGTCGGTCTCGCAGTGCAGCGGCAGCGCGACGATGGCCGGGGACATGCGCAGCCCCGGCGTCACCACGTCGACGCCGATCCGCAGCGCGCCGCGGATCACCTCGGACGCGAGCCAGCCGCCGTAGACGACGACCCGTAGCGGGTTGACGATCATCCGAGCACCGCCTCGACGTAGGGGGCGAGGTCCACCAGGCCGGTCGCGGCCCGCGTCGTGATCTCCATCAGCGGCCCGGCGAGGACGAACATCGCCAGCTGGGTCACCACGAGCACGGCCATCGGCGCCATGAGCCGGGGAGTGACCCGCACGTCGTCGGTGAGCTTCGTCTTCGGGCCGCGCCCCGTCTCGGGGGAGTCGGGGAGGTAGTCCTCCATGTCCGGGCCCCAGAAGACGCCGACCCACAACCGCTGCATCGCCACGAGGGATCCCAGCGCCCCGATGCAGATCAGCGTGACGAAGACCGCCTGCCAGGCGCCGCCGGCCTGCGCCGACGCCTGCACCAGGACGACCTTGGCGAAGAAGCCCGCGCTGGGCGGCAGTCCGACGATCGACATGAGCGCGAGGGCATACCCGATCGTGAGCATGCGGTCTCGCCGGATGATCCCGGACAGCCGCTCGTAGCGCCCCGAGCCGTAGACCTGCTCGATCGCCCCGGCACCGAGGATCAGCGCCCCCATGGTCACGATGCTGTGGACCGTGTAGAAGATGCCGGCGCCGAGTGAGAACTGCGTGAAGAGGAGCAGACCCAGCAGTGCGTGCCCGGTGCTGGATACCAGCTGCCAGGACAGCGCCCGCCGCATGACCCGCTCGCCCAAGGTGCTGTAGGACGCGACGACGATCGAGAGGCCGACGAGGACGGCCAGGACCAGCGCCCACGGCGGCCGCCCCTCGTAGAGCGTGGAGGTGATCCGGAACAGCGCGTAGAGCGCGACCTTGGTGTGCAGCGTCGAGAAGAGCCCCATGACCGCGGCCGAGGTGGCGGGGTAGCTGCGCGGCAACCAGGTGTGCATCGGCACGAGCGCGGCCTTGATCGCCAGCGCGAGCAGCACCACCCCCGAGCTCAGCGCGGTGCGCGGGTCGGTGCCGGCGCCCACGAGCAGCGCGAGGTTGACGGTCTCGGCGGTGGCGTAGACCAGGCCGACCCCGATGAGCAGGATCGTGCTGGTCAGCAGGTTGACGACGACGAAGGTCCGGCCCACCCCGAGCCGCCGCCACGTGCCGGTGATCGCGATCAGCGCGTAGCTCGGCAGCAGCATGACCTCGACGAAGACGAAGAGGTTGAACAGGTCGCCGGTGAGGAAGGCGCCGTTGACGCCACCGAGCAGCATCAGCACCAGCGGCGTGAGCAGCCGGTAGCGGTCCTCGCGGGTGATGACCATGAAGACGAGGCACATGAGCACGGTGAACGAGGTCACCAGGATCATGAGCGCGCTGAAGGTGTCCGAGACGAAGGGGATCGCCACCCCGGGCACGAAGGCGCCGACGTTCTCGGCCAGCACCGGGGTGTCCCCGTGCTGGCCGAGAGCAGGTCGAGCCCGGCCAGCCCGGTGAGCACGGGTATGCCCAGCAGCCAGGCACGCTGCCAGACCGGGTTGCGCCAGAGCACGGTGGCCGCGGCCGCCGCGATCGGGATCGCGGCGAGCAGCGGCAGGAGGGCGGCGGTCATGATCATCGGCGGCGCGCCTCCCCGGTCTCCGGCATCCGCTTGGTGTCGTCGTTGTGCCCGATGACGGCCATGGCGAGCATGAGCACGGTGACGGCGAGCGCGATGACGATGGCGGTCAGCACGAAGGCCTGCGGCAACGGGTCACCGGCGTCCTCGACGCCGGCGCGGCCGGGCAGCGGCTCCCCCCGCCAGGCGGTGACACCGGCGGACAGGATGAGCAGGTTGGCGGCGTGGCGCCAGCAGCGACAGGCCGAAGATGAATCCGTACCATGCGCGCTGCAGCATGAGGTAGATCGCGCCGGCGGTGAGGATGCCGATCGTGATGGGCAGGATCACGGGCGATCACCTCCCCTGCGCGGCGGCAGGTCCTGCTGCAGGTACCTCGAGGCGCGGTTGGGTATGCCCAGGCGCGTCTCGGCATACCGCTCGCCGCGGGAGGTGTCCATCGGCCCGCTGATCTCGCCCTCCACCGACTCGTCGGCGCGCTCGCGAGTGCCCTCGCGGCCGCCGGTCGCGCCGAGCAGGTTGAAGGCCTCCATGACCAGGCCGAGCACCGCGAGGTAGACGCCGAGGTCGAAGGCCATCGGCGAGATGAGCTTGTAGCTGCCGATGTAGGTGTGCAGCGGCTCGAGGAAGGACACGTGCCCGACCAGCCCGAGCAGCCCGGTCGCCACCGCGATGAGCACGCCGATCGCCACGAGGCGCAGCGGGAGCCGCGGCGGGCCGATCATCCGGTCGCGGGAGGTGGAGAGGTAGATCAGCGCGACGATCGAGGAGCCGACCAGGGCGGCGATGAAGCCGCCGCCGGGGGCGTTGTGCCCGCGCAGGAAGAGGATCGCCGAGATGATCGCCAGCAGCGGGGCGGTGACGCGCACGAGCAGCTGCAGGGGCACCGCGTTGCCCCAGGCCTCGGTGACGGCGCGGTAGGCCGTCGAGCCGCGCTCGCGCAGCGGCACCTCCGGCAGCGGCACGTGGTTGCGGTCGGCCTCCGGGGGCGGGTCGAGGTACTTGTCGCGGACGGTGGAGACGATCGCGACCATGGCGACCGCGGCCATCCCCAGGACGGTGAGCTCGCCGAAGGTGTCCAGCGCCCGGAACTCCACGAGGATGGTGTTGACGACGTTGTCGCCGCCGGTCTCGACCGGGCCCTCCTCCAGGTAGTAGAGGGCGATGTCGCTGCGGTCCCGGCGCCCGGTGAGCGCCCAGGTGGCCACGCCGGCCGAGAGCCCCCCGATCGCGGCGAGCAGCAGCGCCATCTTGTTGCCCCAGCGCGGCCCGCGGCCGAAGGTCTGCGGGAGCCGCTGCAGCACGAGCATGATCATGAGGACCGTGAGGGCCTCGACGAGCAGCTGGGTCATGCCGACGTCGGGCGCGCCGAGCGCGAAGATCTGCACCGTCACCGCGACGCCGACGGTGGACAGCGCCACCACGGCGGCCAGCCGGGAGTTGGCGCGGCACAGGACGCCGACGGCCAGGGCGATGATCACGAGCACGACGACGTCCACCGGGCTCACCAGGCCCTCCTGGACCGGCAGGAGGTGGTCGCCGGAGACGAGCACCGTCACCCCGCCAAGGACCAGCGCGCCGAGCGCGATGAACTGGACCGCCACGTGCCGGGTCGGGTTGTCCGCCCGCACCAGCATCGCCAGCGACTGCCCGACGTCCGCGGCCGTGTCGTTGATGACCTTGATGACGTCGGCGCCGTCGAAGGAGAAGGTGTCGTGCTCCCGGGCCGGGAAGAAGAAGCGGCGCCGCAGGATGATGAGGACGCCGACGGCGATGATCGCCAGCGTGGTGAAGAGCTCCAGGTTGAGCCCGTGCCAGAGCGCGAGGTGCGGGTGCGGCTCCTCGGCGCCGGCGGGCAGCATCGCGGCGGTCGCGCGGCCGACCGGGGTGTCGAGGATGCCCACGACGAAGGCGAGCGGCAGGCCCACGACGATCGGGATGGCGGCGAAGGTGCCCAGCGCCCAGGGGGTCGTGTGCAGCGGCCGGTCCTCGGGCCACTTGGCCGCGCCACGGCCGTCGTAGAAGCCGTTGAAGACGATCTTGGCGCAGTAGGCGAAGGTCAGCACCGCGGTCAGGGCGACGCCCAGGAAGGCGGCCCACGAGGCCACGGTGCCGAAGGGGGAGTCCAGCATCGCGGTGAGGATGCTCTCCTTGGAGACGAAGCCGAGCATCGGCGGCACCCCGGCCATCGACGCGCACCCGAGCACGGTGACCCAGAAGGCGACCGGCATGGCGGAGGAGAGCACCGGCATCCGCCGCACGTCGCGGGTGCCGGCCGCGTGGTCCACGACCCCGACCATCATGAACAGCCCGGACTTGAAGAGCGCGTGCGCGATGACGTGCAGGATCGCGGCGGCGAGGGCGTACTCCGTGCCGATGCCGATGGTGGCCACGATGAGACCCAGCTGGCTGACCGTGGAGTAGGCCATGAGCTTCTTGAGGTCGGTCTTTTGCAGCGCGAACCAGCCGCCGATGGCGCAGGTCACCAGGCCGGTGACGACGAGCAGGACGTTCCACACCAGCACGTCGTGGAAGGCCGGGGAGAAGCGCATGAGCAGGAAGATCCCGGCCTTGACGACCGCGGCGGCGTGCAGGTAGGCGCTGACCGGGGTCGCGGCGGCCATGGCGTCAGGCAGCCACACGTGGAAGGGGAACTGCGCCGACTTGGTGAAGGCCGCGAGGATGACCAGGAGCGCCACGGTCGCGGTGAAGCCGGGGCTGGTGTCCCACACCTCGTGCGCCAGCGCCTCGGACAGCGTGGTCGTGCCGGTGCGCACAATGATCGCGGTCACCGCGGAGAGCAGCCCCAGCCCGCCCAGGAACGTGATGAGCAGGGTGCGCATCGAGGCCGCCTCACCGGCATACCCCGAGCGCGCGATGAGGAAGAAGCTGGCGAGGCTGGTGAGCTCCCAGCACAGGAACAGCAGGATCAGGTCGTCCGCCAGCACCAGCCCGACCATGGAGACGGTGAACATCGCCATGTAGAAGTAGAAGGTGAGGTTGCGCCCCGGCTTGAGGTATGCCGTGGAGTAGGCCAGCACGATCGCACCGATGACCAGCGCGATGAAGGTGAAGACGGTGCCCAGTCCGTCCGCGCGCAGCGAGAGCTCGAGGCCGAGGGTGGGCACCCACGGCATCGACCACGCCACGGTGCCGTGGTGCATGACCTCTGTGGCGGCGGGCCAGTATGCCCCGGCGGCAGCGAGGTAGAGGGCGGCGATCGGCCACCCGGCGTGCCGACCCAGGAGGCGGGTGAGCGGGAAGGTCGCGACGACGGTCACCGCGGAGATGACCAACGTCCAGAGCAGGCTCATCGCCGACCCGCCCTGGACAGGCCGGTGCCAACGAGGCATCGGTCGACCGGGCGGATCATGGGAGCAATCTACCAACCCCTCGGAGGGTCGCGGGAGAGCAGGCACGAGAAAGACCGACCCCGACCGGGTGGTCCGGTCTGGGTCGGTCTCTGCTGGTCGGGGTGACAGGATTTGAAATAGACACTAGGGCATTTTGGGGCGCTGGTGCCGATCAGCAGATATGCTGTCTGACCTGCACAAAGGGCACACTGTTACTCAGGACGCGGGTGGTCACGAGAGGGCAGGAGATGTCACATCTCCAGGCACGTTCATGGCACGAAAGGCGGCGGTATGGCACGCGAACGACGGTTCGGCTCGGTGCGCCGTCTGCCGTCGGGGAAGTGGCAGGCCCGCTACACGTGGGAGGCGCTGGAGCACAAGGCGCCGCGCACATTCGCGAGCAGGGACGCGGCGGAGGCCTGGCTGCGGATCAAGCGCACGGAGCTGGACACCGGGTGGATCCTGACTCGGGAGAGGCGACGCCGGTCGGTGAACTTCAACGAGTACGCGCGGGGGTGGCTGGAGGAACGGCAGGATCTCAAGCCGCGGACCAGGGTGCTCTACGCCGGCCGGCTCGACCGTCACCTCCTTCCCGCCTTCGGCCAGCTCACCGTGAACGCGATCACACCGACACGGTGCGGGAGTGGTGGCGCCGGATGGACCCGGACAAGGCCACGGCCCGTGCCCACGCCTACGCTCTGCTGCGCACGATCCTGGAGGCAGCCCGCAAGGACGACCCGCCCCTGATCGACGTCAACCCCTGTCGGCTGCGCGAGGCGGGCTCGCCGCCACGCCGCCGGCACCGCATCCAGCCTGCGACGCCGACGGAGCTGGCGACGATCGTGGAGAACATGCCGCCCCAGCTGCGGGCCGCCGTGCTCCTGTCCGCCTGGGGTGGACTTCGTTGGGGTGAGGTGGCGGAGCTGCGTCGCAAGGACCTGTTCGGCAACGTCGTCCATGTGACCCGCGCCGTGGTGCGCCTGCCTGGTGAGGATCCCGAGACGGTGGCGGCGCGTCGTCGACCACGGTTCGTCGTGGGCGACCCCAAGAGCGAGGCCGGCACCCGCACCGTCACGCTGCCGTCGGCGATCATGCCCGCCATCCAGGCGCACCTAAACGCGATGGAGGACAAGCGACCGGACGCGCTGCTGTTCCACGCCAAGAGCAACGCAGCCCAGCACCTGGCCGTGTCCAACCTCAACAAGGCATGGCCCCCGCACGGGCAGCGGCCGGGCGTCCGGACCTGCGCTGGCACGACCTGCGACACACGGGGGGCGGTGTTCGCGGCGCAGGCGGGAGCGACGCTGGCTGAGCTCATGGCTCGGCTCGGTCACTCGACGCACAAGGCGGCACTGCGCTACCAGCACGCCGCGGCGGACCGGGACGCCAGGATCGCGGAGGCGCTGTCGGCGATGGTCGTGGCCGGATCCCCGCGTCGGGACGGACTGTGAACGTCGCTTGCCTCCCAAGGCTGGCTGGCGGAATGCGCCCCCTGCGGGGGTCTTGTCGAAGCCCTGCTCGAGGCCCCGTCGATGGCGGAGGAGCAGCGTCAGCAGCTGTGGCTTCACCAGGCGACGCTCACCCACCTGCTCACCAGGCCGGAGGACGTGATGAGGCTGGCATGGGAGAACATCCGGCGCTGGAGCTCCATGCATCCGGGCGGATGGCCGAACGGTCGAGTACCTCCGTCAGTGGGACAGCATCCTCACCCAGGGACTGGAGCAGACTGTCAGCACGATCCTCAGCACCAGCCCCCGGGCGCGCGAACTGCGCCAGAACTCCCCGTTCGCCGGCGGTCTGAACGAGACCGAACGGACCCAGGCGCTCCGGACCTTCCGTGAGAGGCGCGCGCCGGCGGCCTGAACCGCCAGCAGCTGGCACGCCTGCTCAGGGCTGCCTGCGACGTCACTGGGGACCCGAAGATCCTGGTAATGGGCGCGCAGGCAGTCCTCGGCAAGAGGGGTGAGGACGAGTGACACGAACGGGTTGCTCGTGACACGGCATCCAAACCGTATTACGATTTGTCGGTGGAGAAGATCAAGGGAGTGCCCGTCACCGACGAGATGATCCAGGAGTGGGCCGACGAGGCTGAGCAGGGCTACGACGTCGAACAACTTCGCAAGCGGGGCCGCAAGCCGATGGGCGACGGACCCGCTCGGGTGGTGCCCGTCCGCCTCGACGACACTCTGCTCAGCGCGCTAGACGAGCGCGCGGAGCGAGATCACACCACCCGCTCTGAGCTGATCCGTGCTGCTCTTCGTGCCTACGTCGCGTGAAGGTCAACCCCTCAGCACTCAAGCATGGAGTGAGCGAACTCGACATCGTCTACGCGGCCGAGAACTGGAGCTACGCCAGCGAACCGGACGATGACATGCCGGCCAAGCAATTCGTGTTCGGCTTCGACCGAAGCGGCCGTCTTCTCGAGATGGCGATTCTCACTTTCGACAGCGGGCACCAACTCGTCATCCATGCCATGAAGGCTCGGCGACAGTACCTGCATCTGCTCAACTGAACATGCGACCGGCGGCATTTCCGGGCGGTTTGCCAGGATGGTCTGAGTGGCGGTGAGGGGAAGTTCTGGGGTGTTGGGTGATGGGCCGGTGCGCAGGCGTCCGTAGGTCAGCACGTCGACGCGGTCTCCGTCGACGAGGAACTTCTTTCGCTCCAGGCCCTCTTAAATGAATCCGGCTGCTAGGGCGATGCGTCCGGAGGCAGGGTTGTTGGCGCGGTGGCCCAGCTCGAGTCGTTCGAGTCCGCCGGCGCTCAGCGCCCAGTTGGACACGGTCCCTGCTGCGCACTTGGTGAGACCGCGCCGGCGGTGGGAGGGGTGCGTCCAGTACCAGAACCAGCCCAGCCGGTTCCCGTGGTCGACATTGAGGGCGACGACCCCGCGAAGCGTGCCGTCGGTAGTGAGACCGAAGGCGAACGGGTTCTCGGACAGCCGCCGTGCGTAGGTCGCCGCAGTGCCGAGGTCCTGGGCGTCACCCTGGCGGGACATGTCCGGGGCTGTGAAGGCCTGCAGGATTGCCTCGCTGTCGTTCGGCCGGACGCGGCGCAGCACGGCGAGAGGTTCGGGAGGCATAGGTGGCGAGACTAGCCCGAGCGAACAGTTGTCTGCTGGTCCTTTTCGGGGGTTGTGAGGACGCCTTGTCTGGTTAGTGGTTTCGTTGTCGCAGGACGTCCAGGGCGAGTTCGATGATGTCGGCCCGTGGATGCAGAGCGGTGACCTCGCCCAGGGGGACCCAGGCGGCGAAGTCGGTCGTGCCGTCGGTCTCGGTCGTCCCGAGTGCACCGCCGGTGATGGTGGCCGTGAGGAGGAAACGCTGGGAACGCATGGGGCGGCGGGTGCCCTGGCGGGGCAGGGTGAAGCGGTGCTCGCCCACGTCCACGGTGTACCCGGTCTCTTCGAACACCTCACGCGCGACAGCATCCTTGATGGACTCATCGAACTCGACGCCTCCGCCGGGCATCGTCCACCCGGGCTCTGCGCGGCCGCCCCCGTTGAACCAGGTCAGGAGGATCTGGTCGTCGTCTGAGATGAGCAACCCGTAGGCCGCCAGGCGGGAGTCGAACTCGGTGAAGTGCACCCAGGGGACGCTACCCCTGCACCGTGGCCAGGCCGGCTCCATCACGGTCGGGGCTACTACGCCGACAGGGACAGACGCGCCCGCAACCACGTGCGCTACGGGCATTCCGCATGCGGCAGAAGAGTGCGCTGACGATCGGCGCGTACGTGCACGAGACGTTCCAGGGATAGTGTGCCTGCATGGACGAGCAGCGCCGCCGCATGGTCTCAGCGGTTGCCGTGCTGAACATCGTGGTGGGCGCCTGCCTCGTGGGAGCCGGACTCGTCTCCGGGTCCTCGTTGCGGTGGTTGTGGGTCGCGCTCGGGGTCTTGTTCTTGGTACTGGCGATCCTCAATCTATCTCGAATCAGGAGAAGCGCGCAGGCGCGGCTCTAGCGGGTTCATCAGGGCTTGTGCTATCAACTGCCTTGCCGCCAGAAGGCAGGTTCGGGGTGTCAATCAGCTGAACACGGACCCGGAAGGCGAGGCGCTGCCGCATCGTGTTGTGGGCTCTTCGACTTTGAGCGTGGTGGGGCCCTGACGTAGGGCTCGCGGCCCTGCGCCAGCATGGGTGTTGTCTAGGCATCCGATGAGCGTGGACCGCGAGCGTGTACCAGCGTACGTTCGACGTCGATGCGGCGTCGATCCTGTTCGACCTGTCCGGCTACCGAGTCGTGAGCGCCAGCGGTGCTGTCGCTGACGAGCGTCCGCGGCAGGTGGTGATCGAGACGACCGCGACCGAAGGCGCATGTCCGTTCTGCGGGGTGCTGTCCTCTCGGGTCCAGGCGCGCCCGACCCAGCACGTGAAAGACGTGGCTTGCGGCGGGCAGCCGCTGGATGTCCTCGTGCGCAAGCGGCGGTACGTCTGCCGTGAGGCGCTGTGCCCGCGGCGCTCGTTCACCGAGGAGACCGAGCAGCTGCCGGCGCGGGCACGGGTGACGACCCGGCTGGCCGAGCAGGTGATCTCCGCCTGCCGGGCCGAGCCCCGCGCGGTGTCCCGGGTCGCCGATGAGGCTGGTCTGTTGTGGCCGACGGTGATGCGGATGCTCACCACCACCCTGGACCTGGACCCCGGCGTGGACCGCCGGCACGTGGCGCGCCTGGGGATCGATGAGCACCGGTTCCGCACCGTGCGCTATCTGCGCGAACCCGACACCCAGTCCGTGAAGCGGGTCGAGCCCTGGTCGATCGTGTTCACCGACCTGGACGACGGCGCCATCCTGGACGTCGTCGACGGCCGCCGCGGCGCGACCGTCAAGGCGTGGCTGGGCGCCCGGCCCCGGTGGTGGCGCCAGCGGGTAAAGATCGTCGCACTGGACATGTCCAGTGAGTTCCGTGCCGCCGTCCGCAAGGCGCTGCCCAGGGCGAGGGTCAGCGTGAGCTGCTCACCTTCTGTCGGACGAGGGTGACCAATGCGAGAACGGAGGCGGCGAACCTGACCGCCAAGAAGATCAAGAGAGTCGGGCGCGGGTACCGCAATCACGACAACTACCGATGCCGCATCATTGGCTACGCGCCCCGACAGATCGCGGCGTGAACACCCAGCACCACGCTCAAAGGTGAAGAGCCGGTTTGTTCTGTCCGGGCCGGGCGGCCAAGCGCCCACAGGGTCGAGACCGACTTCACCGGCGAGAACGTCAGGTCGAACCCCGCCACCGGCACCTGCGCCGGACGCGACGCCCTCGCGACGAACTCGTCAACTCGTCCTCGTCCACCGGTGCCCGGCCGAGCCGCTCCTCGAAGACCTCCCGGGTGACTCGGGTGCGGATCCGGGCCCGCTCTTCCGCCGGGATCGGAGCGTTCCACGGCAAACCCCGGCTGGTGTTGTGCTCGCTGAACGCACGAGCGGTGACCTGCCGCAAGGTCGTCTCCTCGAACGTCAGGAATGCCCGCCCCAACCCGGCCCACCCGTTCGCTGCCGCTCCGGGCTCTCCGGAGCGGGGGTGGCGGCCCCGCCCGAACAGCAACCGCATCTGCTCCTCAGTCTCCACGCCCCCCTCAGCCAGGTCCAGCCCGGCCAGGCCGGTGCCCATCCACCGCCCCGGCGCCTCGCCCTTCTTCTCGTAGTACGACGCCAACCCCGCCTGCCGGCGCTCCGTCGCATCGTGCTGGGCGACCTGGCTCGTCAGGTACGTGTCCCCGCTCCCCGCGGCCAGCTTGTGCAACGTCATCACACTTACCAAAAGCCGCCATTCCCACCGCGGGCGTTCACCAATTCCGGGACGAACCCCACCGAGTGCACCAGGTGTGTCCTTCTCGAGCGCAGCGAGGGCTGTGCGACCGTCGGCGATAGGGGCGCGACAGAGGGTGGTGCGCGGGTGAGGGACGACGGGGCGGTGGACCGGGGGAGGGGATCGTGGGGTCGGCTGGCGCGGTGAGGGTGCTGACGCTCCAGCGGTGTGCGACGGTCGCGGCGGTGGAGGGCGGTCCCCCGCCTTCGCGTGTGCCGGGCGGTGAGCGTCGAGGCGCTGGCTCACGGCGGCCACGCACGTGACACCGAGGTCGAAGTGGTGCACACGTGCCGACATCGCCCATCATGGGTTGATCGCGCTGCGCCGCGCCCGGCCGGGTCCTGCCCGGCGACGGCGCTCGGGTCAGACGCTACCGGTCCTCTGGTTACGGGGTCCGGAGCCCACGGAGCCGTCTGGTGGAGCGGATCTCCAGGCACGTTCAAGGCACGGCCGGGAAATCGAAAGGGCCACCGACCCTGCGTTTCCGCAGGTCAGCAGCCCTTTCGTGCCATGGTCGGGGTGACAGGATTTGAACCTGCGACCTCTTCGTCCCGAACGAAGCGCGCTACCAAGCTGCGCCACACCCCGTGGCCCGTGCGCGAGCCCGGCAGGACCGCACGCAGCGTCCGCAAGAATAGCCCACGCCCCGGGTCGCGGCTAAATCCCCGGACCGCCGGCCGTCAGGGTGATGAGGGTCGCCTCCGGGCGGCAGCAGAAGCGGAACGGCGTGTAGGGGTTGCCGCCGAGGCCGGCGGAGACGTGCAGCCAGGCGGCGCCCGGCGGAGCCTGCGACGAGGGCGTCGCGCCGGCGCCGGGCCACCACCGGGACACGCCGGAGGCACGGGAGGTGTCGAGGTCGCAGTTGGTGACGAGGGCGCCGTACCCGGGGACCCGCAGCTGGCCGCCGTGGGTGTGCCCGGCGACGAGCAGCCGGGCGCCGTCCGCGGCCATCGGGTCCAGCACCCGCTGGTAGGGCGCGTGGGTCACCCCGATCGTCAGGTCGGCGTCGGTGGCAGCGGGGGCGGACACGCTGGGGTAGTCGTCCAGCTCCAGGTGGGCGTCGTCGGTGCCCACGAGCTCCAGGTCCACGCCCGCGACCCGCAGCCGGACCCGCCGGTGGGTGAGGTCGGCCCACCCGCGACGCCGCAGGCCGTCGACGAGGTCCTGCGTCGGGAGCACGTCCGGGGTGAGCTCGGCACCCTTGCGGTGGCTGTCGTCGAGGTAGCGCAGCGGGTTCTTGCGCGTCGGTGGGTAGTAGTCGTTGGACCCGAGGACGAAGACGCCCGGACGGTCCAGCAGCGTGCCGTAGGAGTCGATCGCCGCCGGGACGGCGTCCATCGCGGCGAGGTGGTCACCGGTGTGGACCACCAGGTCGGGGTCGAGCTCGGCCAGTCCCCGGACCCAGTCGCGCTTGCGCCACTGGGTGGGCACCAGGTGCAGGTCGGACAGGTGCAGCACGCGCAGGTCGGGCGAGCCCGCGGGCAGGCAGGGGATGCTCGCACGGCGCAACGCGAACCACCGGGGCTCGACCCAGGTGGCGTAGGCGACGGCACCGGCCGCGAGAGCCCCCGCCCCGAGAACCGCGCCGGTGAGCGGGCGCCATACCGACGACATCGTGGTCAGGCGCCCAGCGCCTGCTTCACCGCCGCGGCCACGCGCCCGCCCTCGGCGCGCCCGGCGACCCTCGGGGTGAGCACCTTCATCACCTGACCCATGCCGCGCAGGTCGGTGGCCCCGGTCTCGGCGACGGCCTCCCGCGCCATCGAGGCCAGCTCGTCGTCGGACAGCTGCGCCGGGAGGTATGCCTCGAGCACCGCGAGCTCAGCCTCCTCCTGGGCGGCGAGCTCGGTCCGGCCGGCGCCGGAGTAGGCCTCGGCGGCCTCGCGGCGCTTCTTGGCCTCCTTGGTGATGACCTTGAGCACCTCGTCATCGCTCAGCTCGCGCTGCTGCTTGCCGGCGACCTCCTCCGTCGTCACCGACGTCAGCGCCATGCGCAGCGTGCCCGCCCGGACCTTGTCCTGGGCACGCATCGCGGCCGTGAGGTCCTGCTGGAGGGTGGCCTTGAGGCCGGTCGAGTCACTCATGCGCCCAGTGTCTCACCCGGAGGGGCGGCCGGCTGGCGCCTCGCCCTGCATGACAGGCCTCGGGTCGTGCCGTCGATCAGTCGTCGTCACCAGGAGGGTCGGTGCCCGGCGGGTCCTCCGGGGGCGCCGGGGCGGGCTCGGGCTCGGGGTCCGGCTCCTGCGTCGGCTCGGGCTCCGGCTCCGGCTCCTCGCTGGGCTCGGGCTCCGGCTCGGCCTCCTCCGTGGGCTCCGGCTCGGCCTCGTCACCGGGTGCGGGCTGCGCGGGCTGGGCGGGCGGCTGCGGCTGGCGCGGCTGCACGGGGGCTGCCCGGGCGGCGGGCGCCACCCCGGTCGACACGTGGAGGGTCACCGGGCTGGAGGTCTGGACCGAGGAGCCGACGCCCGGGGTGGTGTAGAGCACCGTGCCCTCGGCCTGACCGGAGGCCACCCGCACCACGCTCCCGGTGAGCCCGGCGTCCTCGAGCCGCTCCTGGGCCTCGCCGACGGACATCCCGACGACGCTGGGGATGGTGATGCGCTTGCCGTTGAGGATGTCGGCGGGCGGGTCGTCCCAGTCCTCGACGTCCATCCCCTCCGAGGCGCGGTCCATGATCCGCTTCCAGGTCGGCCCTGCCAGCGAGGAGCCGAAGAGCGGGCCCTCGATGTAGCGTCCGCCGATGGTGATGTCGCGCAGCTCGCCGTCGTAGCCCGCGCCGCCGGGGATGTTGCCGATGAAGACGGCCGTGGCCAGCTGCGGGGTGAAGCCGGCGAACCACGTGGCGGTCGAGTCGTTGTTGGTGCCGGTCTTGCCGCCGGCGGGCCGGTTGTCGTCGAGGATGGCCTGGTAGCCCGAGCCCTCGATGGTGACGACACCCTCGAGCAGCTCGACGGCGCCGAGCGCGACGTCCTCGTCGATGACCCGCTCGCACTCGTCCAGCTCCAGCGGCAGCTCCTCGCCGTTGGCGTCGGTCACCTTGGTCACGGGGACCGGCGGGCAGTAGACGCCGCCCGAGGCGAACGTCGCGTAGGAGGTGGCCACCGTCAGCGGGCTGGCCGTGTCGGCGCCCAGGACCAGCGAGGGGGCGAGCGTGGTCTCGGCGTTGCCCGGGTCCAGGCCGTAGGCCTGCCCGTTGGCCGCGTGCAGCCCCATCTCGGTCATGGTGTCGGCGATGTCGCAGGTGCCGACCTGCGAGGCCAGCGTCGCGAAGGCGGTGTTGACCGAGAGGGCTGCCGCCTTGCGCAGCGCGATGCTGCGCTCGTGGTTCTCGTCGTTGGCGTTGCGGACCGCCCAGTGGTCCTCACCGATGGTGCAGCCTCTCGAAGTCGTCGCGGAAGAAGATGCCGGCCGGGAAGACCTCGTCCGCGGGTGGGTAGGTCGCGCTGCCTTGCGGTCCTCCAGCCAGACGTTGCCGTAGGTGCTGTCCTGCGGCGCCCGGACGTTGAGGGTGGCCTCGACCGGCACGCCCTTCTCCATGGCCTCGACCAGGGTGTAGGCCTTCGCGATCGAGCCGATCGCCATACCTCCCGGACCGCCGTAGGCGTTGTCGACGTTCCAGTTGACCGAGGTCTCGTCGACCTTGTCGCGGCTGTCCTCGAAGGAGTAGCTGCTGGACTGGTTGAAGGCCAGGATCTTGCCGGTGCCGGGCTCGACGACCGTGGCCGCCGACCCGAGGTTGTAGTCGTTGCCCTGCGGGGTGGCGTCCTGGAGGATGTCCTTCATGTCGGCGGACAGCTCGAGGTCGAGCGTGGTCTCGACGGTCAGCCCGTTGGTCGTGAGGTTCTCCAGCCGCTCGTCCCGGGTCTTGCCCAGGGCCGGCTGCTCCAGCAGCCAGGCCTCGACGTAGTCGCAGAAGTAGGGGTTGCGGGAGCGCAGGCAGGAGCGTTGGCTGTCGGTGATCTGCAGCATCTCCCCCTCGCCGGTGCCGACCACCTGGGCCTGGCTACGGCCTCGTCGTGCTCCTCCTGCGTGATCATGCCCAGGTTGAGCATCTTGTCGAGGACGACGTCGCGTCGGGCCTGTGCGGCTTCGGGATTGGCCACGGGATTGGTGGCCGTCGGCGACCGGACCACGCCAGCCAACAGTGCTGACTGCGAGATGTTCAGGTCCTTGGCGTCGACGTCGAAGTAGTGCCGGGCGGCCGCCTCGACGCCGTAGACGTTGTCGCCGTAGAAGGCGAGGTTGAGGTAGCCGACGAGGATCTCGTCCTTGGTCAGCCGCTCCTCGAGGGTGATGGCGTACTTGAGCTCGCGCAGCTTGCGGACATAGGCCTCCATGCCCGTGCGTGCCTGGGCGTCCGCCGCGGCCTCGGTGTCCCCCTCGCTCAAGGCCTGCTCGGTCAGCGCCTGCTTGATGTATTGCTGCGTCAGCGTCGAACCGCCTTGCAAGGAGTCTGTCGTGGTGTTCTGCACCACGGCGCGGGCGAGGGCCTCGACGTCAGCACCTCCGTGCTGGAAGAAGCGTTCGTCCTCGATCGCCACCTGGGCGTCCTTCATGTGCTGGCTGATCTCGTCGCTCTCCGCGATGATCCGGTTGCGGTCGGCAGGGGTCGCGAGGACCGTGCCATCAGCGGCCAGGATCCGCGACTGCTGGGCGAGCGGGTTCTGCTCCAGGTCACCGGGCAGCTCCTCGAACATGCCGACGCTCTCCCGCGCGGCCAGGCCGGTGGCCCCGACGACCGGGGCGAGCAGACCGGCGCCGATGATCCCCATGAGGACCGAGACGGCGAGGAAGACCCCGAGCAGGGAGGTCACCCGTGCGACAGTGAGGGCAGAGCGCATACCAGACACGGTACGTGAGGTTTCTGAGAGGTCCGGCCTGCCGCGCCAGGCCCCCGGGTCGGAGCGTCCGAGGGGACGGCGCCGGTAGGCTCGGCACCATGACGACTGCGCACCAGTGGGAGTACGCCACCGTTCCGCTCATGATCCACGCGACCAAGCAGATCCTCGACCAGTGGGGCGAGGACGGCTGGGAGCTCGTGCAGGTCGTCCCCGGCCCCGGGGACGGCAGCAACCTCGTGGCGTACCTCAAGCGCCCGAAGAACGCCTGAACCCGCCCATGAGCTCAGCCGAGCCGACCGCCGGTGCCGTCGAGGCGCGTCTGGCCGAGCTGGGCCACCGGGTCCCCGCGGTCGCGGCGCCGGTCGCCGCCTACGTCCCCGCCGTGCAGCACGGTGACCTCGTCTTCAGCTCGGGGCAGGTCCCCTTCGTCGACGGCCAGCTCGAGCTGACCGGCAAGGTCGGTGAGGGGCCGGGGCTCGTGTCCCCGGCGGACGCGACCCGGCTGGCCGGCGTCTGCGCGCTGAACGCCATCGCCGCCGTCAGGTCGGTCGTCGGCGACCTGGACCGGGTGGTCCGGGTGGTCAAGGTCGTCGGCTTCGTGGCCAGCGACCCGGGTTTCACCGGACAGCCTGGTGTCGTCAACGGCGCCTCCGAGCTGCTCGGCCACGCCTTCGGCGACGCCGGGGTGCACGCGCGCTCGGCGGTCGGCGTCGCCGTGCTGCCGCTCGACGTGCCGGTCGAGGTCGAGATCACCGTCGCCGTCCGGGGCTGACCCGGGGTGGCGCACGACCTCGGGGACGAGCCGCAGGCCTACCGGGACTTCGCGGTGCCGGAGCCGGTCGCCGAGGCCGGCCGGGCCTGGCTGGCGACGCCGAGGGACCGGCGCACGGTCGCGGAGCCCCGCCGCTCGGCCACCGTCATGCTGCTCCGCGACGGCCCGTCAGGCGATGCCCGGGAGCTCGAGGTCTTCGTGCTCCGACGCGCCGGCAGCATGGCCTTCGCGGCGGGGATGCTGGCCTTCCCCGGCGGAGGAGTGGACGCGCGCGACGCCGAGCGGTCCGTCCCGTGGGCTGGTCCCTCCGCCCAGGAGTGGTCCGGCCGGCTCGGTACCGACGAGGAGGGCGCATGCGAGCTGGTGACCGCCGCGGCCCGCGAGGTCTTCGAGGAGTGCGGCGTGCTGCTCGCGGGGCGAGACGCCGGTGAGGTGGTCGCCGACCTGCGCGACCCGGTGTGGCGGCAGGAGCGTGCCGCGCTGCTGGACCGCTCGCAGAGCTTCGCCGAGCTGCTCGCCCGGCACGGCCTGGTGCTCCGCGCGGACCTGCTGAGCCTGCGCGGCCGGTGGATCACCCCCGAGTGCGAGCCGCGCCGCTACGACACCTTCTTCTTCGCCGCGCGCATGCCGCGGGGCCAGCGGGCCGACGACGAGAGCACCGAGGCCGAGGTGGCGAGCTGGCGCTCGCCGGCACAGATCCTGGAGGGCCAGCGCGCAGGCCGCGACGTCATGCTCCCGCCGACCCAGGTCATGGTGGAGGAGCTGGCGCAGGTGGAGGACGTGACCCTCGACTCCTGGCTCGGCCGACCGGTCGAGGTCCGACCCGTGCTGCCGGTCCCGGTCGAGGACGGCGGGGCCGTCGCCATACGCATACCGCGGTGAGAGGCTGATGGCATGACCTCCGCCGACGAGCCGTGGACCGGTGGGCCCTGGGGCGACCGGGCGCACGCCGTGCTCTGCCCCAACCCCTCACCCATGACCCTCGAGGGCACCAACACCTGGGTGCTCCTCGAGCCCGGCAGCAGGCAGGCCGTCGTGGTCGACCCGGGCCCGCTCCGGGAGGAGCACCTGCGGGCGGTGCTCGCCCACGTCGCCGGCCGGGGAGCGCGGGTCGCGCTCACCCTGCTGACCCACGGGCACCCGGACCACGCCGAGTCCGCGGAGCGGTGGGCCGAGCTGACCGCGGCGCCGGTGCGGGGAGCCGGTCGGGGTCAGGGCCTGACGGACGGTGAGGTCGTGGGCGCCGGCGGCCTCGAGCTGCGCGTCGTCACCACCCCGGGGCACACCGCCGACTCGGTCTGCTTCCTGCTCCCGGCGGACCGCGCCGTGCTCACCGGTGACACCGTGCTGGGCCGGGGCACCACGGTCGTCGCCCATCCGGACGGCGACCTCACGTCATACCTGGCCTCGCTGCAGCGCCTGCGGGACCTGGCGGCCGCCGGTGAGGCTACCAGCATCGCGCCGGGTCACGGCCCGGTCGCGGCGGACGCCGCAGGCGTTCTGGACCGCTATCTCACGCACCGGCACCAGCGGCTGGACCAGGTCCGGGAGGCCGTCACGCAGGTGCGCGGGTCCGAGGCGCCCCGCGGGTCCGATCTCGCGGACCGCGTCGTCGAGCTGGTGTATGCCGACACCCCCCGAGAGGTATGGCCCGCGGCGCGGCTCTCGGTCCTGGCCCAGCTGGCCTACCTGGGCGAGCCGGTGGGCTGACCGGGCACGAGGGTCAGCGGGCGCGGCGGCGCAGCCGGTCCACGTCGAGGAGCGTGACCGACTTGGCGCCCAGGGTGACCCACCCGCGCTGGGCGAAGTCGGCCAAGGCCTTGTTGACCGTCTCCCGGCTGGCACCGACGAGCTGGGCCAGCTCCTCCTGGGTGAGGTCGTGCGCGACGACCAGCCCGGCCTCCGAGCGACGCCCGAAGCGGTCGGACAGGTCGAGCAGCGCCTTGGCCACCCGCCCTGGCACGTCGGTGAACACCAGGTCGGACAAACCCTCGTTGGTCTTCCGCAGGCGGTGCGCCAGCCCGGCCAGCATCTGCATGGCGACCTCGGGGTGCTGCTCGAGGAAGGAGCGGAGCGCGTCGTTGCCCAGCGAGATGAACTCGGTGTCCGACACGACGTAGGCGGTGGTCAGCCGTGGGCCGGGGTCGAAGAGGCTGAGTTCACCGAACATCTCACCGGGACCGAGCACCGACAGCAGGCTCTCCCGGCCGTCGGAGGCGGCCTTGGACAGCTTCACCTTCCCCCGCGTGATGACGTAGAGCGAGTCGCCCGGGTCCCCCTCGTGGAAGACGACATCCCCGCGGGCCAGCCGACGCGGGCTCATCGACTCCATGAGCTGGTCTGCCGTCGCGCCATCGAGCGCGGCGAACAGCGGAGCTTTCATCACCACGTGCCGGTCCACCGGTTCATGGTGCCACGGCGGCGAGGCCGACGGGCGGATCAGGTGTGTCTGACGCCACGTCTAGGCTTGCCCGGGTGAGTGAGGACGACGGGCAGGGCCAGCCGGAGGTCGCGAGGCCGACGGGGGAGAGCGCGCTGGCGCTGACCCGGCGGGCGCGCAAGATGTCCCGGCTGCTCCACGAGCACTACCCGGACGCCCACTGCGAGCTGGACTTCGAGGATCCCTACCAGCTGCTCGTCGCGACGGTGCTGTCGGCGCAGACCACCGACGTGCGGGTGAACGGCGTGACGCCGACGCTGTTCGCGCGCTACCCCGACGCCCGGGCGCTCGCGGCGGCGGACCGGGCCGACGTCGAGGCGATCATCCAGCCCACCGGCTTCTTCCGCGCCAAGACGGAGTCGCTCCTGAAGCTCGGGGCCGCCCTCGTCGAGCGCTTCGACGGGCAGGTCCCGGGGCGGTTGCCCGACCTCGTGAGCCTGCCCGGGGTCGGCCGCAAGACGGCCAACGTCGTGCTCGGCAACGCCTTCGGGGTGCCGGGCATCACGGTCGACACGCACTTCGGGCGTCTGGTCCGCCGGTTCGGCTGGACCGCGCAGGAGGACCCGGTCGCCGTCGAGCAGGAGGTCGGCGAGCTCTTCCCGCGTCGGGAGTGGGCCCAGCTCTCGCACGTGCTGATCTTCCACGGGCGCCGGCTGTGCCACGCGCGCAAGCCCGCCTGCGGGGTATGCCCGGTCGCGCGCCAGTGCCCGAGCCACGGCGCGGGACCGACCGACGAGGTCGCCGCGGCGAAGCTGGTGCGGACCGGTCCGCGCGCGTGAGCGGCGAGGTCACGCAGGCCCGCCCCCCGACCTGGCTCACGGACCTGGCGGGGAGGGTGCCGACGATCCCCGGCGAGCGCTTCAGCCGGTTCCTGCCCCCACCGGAGGGTGGCCGTCGGCAGTCGGCCGTGCTGGTGCTCTTCGGCCCAGGCGTCCACGACCCCACCGACCCCGAGGCGACGACCGTCGTCATCACCGAGCGGGCTCATACCATGCGTGCGCACGCGGGCCAGCCGGCCTTCCCCGGAGGTGGCACCGAGCCGGGCGACGGTGACGCCGCGGCGACGGCCCTCCGGGAGGCGCACGAGGAGGTGGGCCTGGATCCCGCCACCGTGCAGGTCCTGGGCGAGCTGCCCACCCTGCACATCCCGGTGTCCAGCTATGACGTCACCCCCGTGCTCGCATGGTGGCGTCGTGCCGAACCGCACGCCCTGTGGGCCAAGGACCCTCGGGAGGTGGCGCGGGTGCTGCAGCCGGAGGTCGCCACGCTGACCGACCCGCAACAGCGGTTCTGGGTGCGTCACCCCTCGGGCTTCCTCGGCCCGGCCTGGGAGGTCGACGGCCTCCTCGTATGGGGGTTCACGGCCGGTGTGCTGGACCGGGTGCTGGACCTCGCGGGGCTCGGCGTGCCGTGGCCGGACGCGCCGACCCGAGATCTCGCGCTCTGAGCGCTGCGGCCCGGCCGCTCGTCGGTGGCCGGTGCCAGGCTCAGCCCTGAGAGGTCTCGATCGCGGTGCCGCGCAGTCCCTGGGCGGCGGCCTTGACCGTCTCCACGGTCTCCTTGCCCTCGCGGATCGCCCGGTCCGGCTTGCCGTGGACCTTGCCCACCTGGCCCTTGCCGATGAGCGCGAGGATGCCCGCGACGAGGAAGAGGACGCCGGCCATGATGAGCAGGCCGGCCCACCAGGGCAACCAGATCGCGATGACACCCGCGAGGCCGAGGAACAGCAGCCCGAGGCCGTAGAGACCGAGCACGCCGGCACCCGCGAACATCCCCGCGCCCTTGCCCGCGTGGGCGACGTCCTGCTTGATCTCGGCCTTGGCCAGCTCGACCTCGCCCCGCACGATCTGCGAGACGTCCAGCGAGACGTCCGACACGAGTTCGCCGAGGGAACGCTTGCCGGTGCTGCCGGTCAGCGTCGTGGTGTCTGTTTCCGCAGGAGTTGCCATGCCCAGGATGCTATCCCGAGCCGGTCTGGGTCGCATCACGCACGGACGCCTGCTGGACGATGGCCCCCGGACAAGCACGGGGCCCGCTCGGCACCCCCTGTTCAGTGCCGAGCGAGCGCCCGTGTCGACGAACCGGTCCCGTGACAGCCGGTGGAGCCACGCCCTCCGTGGAAGGGGCTCCTTGAGTCGATACGTCCAGTCTGCCAGGCGGATCAGGGTGGTCAGCGCCACTTTCGGCAAAGTTTTGTTAAAGACTTCTCCAGGTCGGCGCCTCCCCGTGCACAGGGGGCGGCTCGTGCCCGGCCGTAGGGTGAGCGGGTGAGCATCACGGCAGAGAGCGCGGTGGCGGAGCTGGTCCGGATGCCGGACGTCGCCGAGTCGGTGGACGCCGCGCGGGAGGCCTGCACGCGGCTGCGGTGGCACGAGGGGCTGCGGCGCCGGTCGCCCGAGGCAGCCGCCGAATCACGGGTCCGCGGGGCCACGGCGACCGCACTGCTGGAGGGCGCGGAGCCGGCAGGGTCGGAGCGCAGCGTGGACGTGGTGCGGGACCTGCTGCGCGGGGCGCTGGGACGGAGCGCGCGCGAGGCGGACCCGGTCTGGCGGACCGTCCTGGCCGCGGCGCGGGTGACGGCGCGCACGGAGGGTGTGACCGTGGCCCACCTGCGTGCCCCGGCGCAGCTCGTCGCCGCGCTCCACACCGCTGCGGGCGCCGGGCTCGCGCCCGAGCACCAGCTCGGCCGTCCGCGGCGTCCGGAGGAGGCGGTCGCGGGGCAGGAGGTCCTCGGCCCGGCACCGCCGGCGCAGGAGGCTCTCGCCCGCCTCGGCGCGATGCACGGTCTGCTCGGGTCGGCGGTGGCGGGTCGTGCCCCGGCGTTGGTCGTCGCGGCGATCGCCCATGCCGAGATCGCGGTGGCTCGCCCGTTCGTCTCCGGCAACGGTCTGGTGGCTCGCGCGCTCGAGCGCGTGGTGCTCACCGTGTGCGGCGTGGACCCGACGGGGGTGACCGTCCCCGAGGCCGGTCACGCCGGGCGTGCAGGGACCGACTACCGCGGCGCGCTGGCCGCGTACGCCAGTGCCGATCCCACCGGCGTCCGCCTGTGGCTGGTCCACTCCGCGGAGGCCGTCGTGCTGGCCGCGGAGGAGGGGATGCGCATCGCCGACGCGGTCCGGTCGGGGCGCCTGGACGTGCCGTGAGCGGCCTCGGGAAAGCCGGTGGAACCTGGCGTCCGGCCCTCCTGAGTCGCCACCCCCGGGGGTATGCAGGCAGGGTCCCTGGCGGACGGCGTTTGTCCAGCACCGCAGGTGTCGGGTACCGCTTGCAATTGGTCTAGCGGGTGGGGCATACTTGTGAGCACAGCGCTCCTCGCAAGAGTTGTAGCGCGGGTGTTCGGGATCATCCCCCCCTGATCCTGGACACCGACGGCCCCGGCTTCCCCCCCGCCGGGGCCGTCCCCTTTCCCCGGGTCTTTCCCGCTTCCTGACCTCTCCCAGCTGCTGGTGCGCGGGTCGGCGCCAGGAGCCCCGGTCCACACCCTGCTCGGCTCCGGTCGGTCGTCCACAGATGCGGCGCCACCCCTGGTGTGGGTCCCTCCCGCCGCGGCACGGTCGGTGCCATGACCTCACCAGCGATCCTGTCGCCCACACCGGCGAGCCTCCCGCCGGCACCCGAGCAGGAGCTCCGGGCGGCCCTCGGGCCGCTCGCCCCGATGCTCAGCGACCCCGCGGTGACCGACATCCTCGTCAACGGACCGGACAGCGTCTGGTGCGACCGCGGCGAGGGCGTGGACCGGGCCGCGCTCCGCCTGACGGACGAGCGCAGCGTGCGCCGGCTGGCCGTCCGGCTCGCCGCCCTGGCAGGCCAGCGCCTCGACGAGTCCAGCCCGTGGGTCGACGGCCTGCTGCCGGGTGGTCTGCGCCTCCATGCGGTCCTGCCGCCCCTGGTCGAGGGGACGGCCCACATCAGCCTGCGTGTCCCGCGCCGACGGGTCCCGAGCCTGGAGGACCTGCGGGCCTGGGGGATGGTCGACGACGTGGGGTATGTGCTTCTCGAGGCGGTGATCGGCTCGACGGTGTCCTTCGTGGTGGGTGGCGGCACGGGCACGGGCAAGACCACGCTGCTAGGCGCCATGCTCTCGCGCTGCGACCCGGGTCATCGGCTCGTGGTCGTGGAGGACGTCCGTGAGCTGCGCATCGACCATCCGCACGTCGTGCACCTGCAGGGCCGGGCGCGCAACGTCGAGGGCCGCGGCGAGGTCACCATGACCAGCTTGGTGCGGCAGTCGCTGCGGATGCGGCCCGACCGGGTCGTCGTGGGGGAGGTGCGGGGAGCCGAGGTGCGCGAGCTGCTGACCGCGCTCAACACCGGTCACGAGGGTGGTTGCGGCACGGTCCACGCCAACGCGGCCGGCGATGTCGTGTCGCGCTTCGAGGCGCTGGGAGCACTGGCCGAGATGTCCCGCTCGGCGGTCCGGGCCCAGGTGGGCAGCGCGATCGAGGTGGTGATCCACCTGGCCCGCGACGGTTGTGGCAGGAGGACCCTGCGCGAGATCGCTCTCCTCCGGGACCATCCCGAGCGCGGTGTCCAGGCGGTGACGGCTCTGGCTCTGGCCGCCTGCACGCAGGGCTGGCGACCTGGGCCGGCGCTCGACGAGCTGCTGCGCCGGCTCGGTCTGGAGCGAGGTGAACTCCCGTGGTGACCGGCCTGTCCGGGGTCGGCGGAGCAGTCGTCCTGCTGGCGCTGCTGGCAGGAGCCTCGGCGGGCGTCGGCCTGGCGCCTGCTCGTCCGCGAGCGACGCCGGTCCCGGCCGGCGCGGGTGCAGGTCGGGGGCACGGACCCGTCCCTCCCGCGCCCGAGGTGTCCGGCCTGCTCCGCCGGTGGCGCGCGACCCGAGACCGCGCAGACCGGAGAGCGGCGGAGGAGCTCGGCGTGGTCGGCACGATCGCCGCGGCGTTGGAGGCGGGGCTGCCCGTCGCCCGCGCCGTCCGCCTCGCGGTTCCGGACCCCCCGGACGGGTCGACGGATGGCGCCGACTGGCGTCCGCTCGCCCGAGCGGCGGCCGAGGGTCAGGCGTTGGCCCCGGCCTGGGACCGCCTCGGGCGCACGACCTCCAGCCCCACGCTCACGGCGGTGGCACGGAGCTGGGCCGTGGCCAGCAGGAGCGGAGCGCCGATCGCCGACGCCCTGCGGACCAGTGCTCACGTCGCCCGCGAGCGACAGCGGCTGGAGCGTGCGATCAGCGCCGCCAGTGCCGGAGCCCGGGCGACCGCGACCGTGCTGACCTGGCTGCCCCTGGCGGGAGTGGCGCTCTCCGCGGTGCTCGGCGTCGGGCCGGTCGAGCTCTACGGCAGCCCCTCCGCCCTTCTCTGCCTGGGGGCGGGAGCAACGCTCCTCCTGGTCGGGCGGCTTCTCGTGCGGCGCCTCGTCGCGCGCGTCGTCGCGGAGCTGCGATGAACCCGCTCGCCACGATCGCGCCGGGGACCGGTCTGCTCGTCGCGGCCCTCACCGTCGCGGCTGCGCTGGTGCCGCTCGTCCGGGTCTCCACGCCCCGGTCGAGCTGGACCCCGCCGCGGCGGCCGACGCGCCGGGGCACTCACGTCTCCTGCTCCGCGGACGTGGCCGAGGCGCTGGACCTGCTGGCGCTCGCGTTGCAGGGCGGGGTGTCGCTCGGCGCGGCCGCGCGCACCGTGGCCGTCGAGCTGGACGAGCCGCTCCGGGGTGAGCTCGACGCCGTGGGGCAGGACCTGCTCGAGGGCAGGGACGCCTCCCCGAGCTGGGAGTCGGCCGGTGCGCGATGGGAGCCCGCCAGACGCACCGTCGAGGTGGCCTCGCTCGCCGGTGTGCCTCCCGCCCCCGCGCTCCGCCAGACCGCGACGGACCTGCGTCGTGGCTCCGTGGCCCGCGCCGAGGTGGCGCCCGGCTCGGGGTCCGCCTCGTCCTTCCGCTCGGGCTGGCGTTCCTCCCGGCTTTCGTGCTGACCACGGTCGCCCCGCTCGTCCTCGCCCTCGTCCGGGACCTGTCCTGGTGAGGCCCACGCCCCGGCCGCTCGACGGTCGGCACGAGCGTCTCCGTCCGGAGGCGCCACCAACCCACAAGGAGGGGATCATGAAGAACACCACCATCCGCTTGCGCGACGCCGTCAGGGAGCTGCGGCACCGCGGGGAGGCGGGCATGACCACTGCGGAGTATGCCGTGGGCACCATCGCGGCGTGCGCCTTCGCCGCCGTGCTGCTCGCCATCCTCAAGTCCGGTGCCGTCAAGGGGGTGGTCACCTCGGTGATCACCACCGCGCTCTCGGTGTCGCTGTGAGCCGTCGCGGGCGCCGGACCCGGGATCGGGGGATGGTGAGCGCCGAGCTGGCCCTCACCGTCCCCGCGGTCCTGCTGGTGCTCGCGATCTGCCTGACCGCCCTGAGTCTGGGGGTCGATCAGGTGCGGTGCGAGGACGCGGCGCGCGTGGCAGCGCGCGCCGCGTCCCGCGGCGAGGAGACGGCCGTCGTCGAGCAGCTGGCGCGGGCCCGGGCACCGGAGGGTTCGAGCGTCGTCCTCGGCCGGGACGCCGAGGCGGTCACCGTCGAGGTCCACGCGCCGTCCCGGGCGCGGCTGCTACCAGCACTCCCGGCGGCGCACGCCTCTGCGCGCGCGGTGTGGGAGCCAGGAGCGGCGCCGTGAGGCCGGAGGTGGACCGCCGTCGTGACGCGAACCCCGACACGGGCTCGGCGACGGTGCTCGGCATCGGCCTCGTCCTGGGCGTGGTCACCGTCCTGGTGCTCGCCCTCGGGCTGGTGGCCGTCCTCGTGGCCGGCCAGCAGGCGCGCACGGCCGCCGACCTCGGCTCCCTGGCCGCCGTCGGCGAGGTGGTGCAGGGTGTGGATCCGTCAGGGGCCTGCGCGGTGGCCGGGCAGGTCGTCGATCAGCACCGGGCTCGACTGGTGGCCTGCGCGTGGGAGCCGTCCGGCGGTGCCTGGCCCGAGGTCGTGGTCTCGGTGCGCAGGTCGGTGCCCGCCACCCCGTGGACCGTCACCGCGAGGGCGCGCGCCGGGACCGTGCCGTCCCGCCCCACTCCCAGGAGAGCTCGAAGGAGGCCGCCCCCTGCTTGACGCTGAGCAGGTGGGCCGCCAGGTCCGCTCCCAGGCTCACCTCGTGCGGCTCTTCGTCGCCGAACCTCCCGAAGCAGCGCGCGGGCACCCGGCCAGGGTCGAAGACCGCGGTGAGGACCGCGGAGGACGTGCCCTTGGGGACGAACCGTGAGTAGAAGGGGGCCATGGCCCAGCCACGGTCGGTGGTCTCGTCCTCCAGCACATGATGCTGCCCGGGCATGGGCGGCGCACTGAAGAGCATCTCGGCGGCGATGATCGGCGCGGTGGCGTGCCGCCCGACCCGACCGACCCGGCAGCCGGAGGTGTGACGCATGCTGAGGAGACGGGACGAGGAGCCCTCGACGCCGAAGTAGACGGCGATGTAACGGTCCGGGAAGCCGCTGGCCGCCTCGACGACGAGCCGAGTGGTGACGCCGCGCAGGTGACCCTGGGCGTCGAGGGTCGCGGTCTCGTGGATCATGCGGGTCTTCAGCACCCCGGCCGACCGGTGCACCAGGGGCTCCAGGGTCGAGGCCATCTCGCTCGACAGGCTCTGCCCCAGCGAGGCGACCGGGGCCGCCACCCCGGGTGGGACCACCGACCGCGGGGACGGTTCGGCCCGAGCAGCGACAGCAGGCTGCCTGGGGACAGGCCGGCGCATCACGCCGCCGCCCGCTGTTGACCCCACCCGCGCGGGTGAGGCTGGGTGCTGCGTGGTACGGCAGGCAGCAGGTCGATGGTGCGGCGGGGCGACATCGACGTGCGGGGGCTCGACCGCAGGGGGGTCGAGTCCCGGTGCTGGGTACCCCGTGGCCGGCATCGAGGCCGAGGCAGGCCCCCTGCTCGGGTCGACCTGGCTGCTGACAGTCAGGTGGAGCGGGGGGACCGCTGTTCTCCGGGGCCGGTGCCGGTGGTGCGCCCCGCTGCACGATCGCCACCGGGCCGGGGCAGGATCGGCTGCTCACCCGAGGCAGCCGACCCGGACGCAGAGCCGCCGGCGCCCGACCGCGCCGCGCCCGAGTCGCTCCCGGGCCGCATGGCGTCCTGCTGCCGCTCAGAGCGACGGCCGGACTCGGTGGCCTGGCGTCGCAGCTCGCGGACCTCCTTGGCGCGGCGTGCCTTGGCGCGGGTGCCGACGGCGAGCAACCAGAGCCCGCTCGTCGCCGCGGCCAGGGTGATCCCCCCGACGACGAACAGCCAGATCGGGGTGATCTCGACGTTGAGCACGCCGTAGGAGATGGCGACGGGGTCCATGCCCTGGGTGGCGAGCCACATGTAGATCACCACGGCGAGCGCCACGAGCAGGAGGATGACACCGAAGACAACCATGACGGTCCTTTCGTGAGCGGCGGGCGGTCCGCGTCCGGCAGGGCCGGGCGGGTCCCCCTCGGCGCAGAGAGTACCGCAGCCGGCCCGGCTGCTCGGCCGGTCGACCCCGCTCGGCTAACGGGCGGGGACCACCACGGTGCGCTCGCTCAGCAGGTGGTCCAGCACCGCGATCGCGCCCCGCTTGTCCAACGGTTCGTTGCCGTTGCCGCACTTGGGAGACTGCACGCACCCCGGGCAGCCGTCGGTGCAGCCGCAGGATCCGATCAGGTCGCGTGTGGCCGTCAGCCACTCCGCAGCCTCGGTGAAGGCACGCCGGCTGAAGCCCGCGCCCCCCGGGTAACCGTCGTAGACCATGACCGTCGGCAGCCCGGTGTCGGGGTGCAGGGCGGTCGAGACGCCGCCGATGTCCCACCGGTCGCACGTGGCCAGCAGCGGGAGCATGCCGATCGATGCGTGCTCCGCGGCGTGTAGCGCCCCCGGCACGCCCGCTTCACCGACCCCGGCCAGGGCCAGCTCCTCCAGCGGCAGCGTCCACCACACGGCCTGGGTGACCAGGGTGCGTGAGGGCAGGTCGAGCGGATGCGTGCCGATGACCGTGCCGTCGCTCAGCACCCGCTGGAAGGAGGTGACCTGGGTGGTGACCTCGACCCGGCCCGAGGCCAGCGTGGCCGCCCCCCACGGCTGCACGACGGAGGTCTCCCGGATGACGAAGGTGCTCTCGCTGCGTGCCCGGGTGCTCCATCCCGGATCGCCCGCGACCACCAGCGCCACCGATGCGTCGAGGTCGAGCTCGGTGACGACGTGGGGCTCGCCCTGGTGCACATAGACCGCGCCCTCGTGGACGGTGCTCAGCGCACGCGCCTCGTCGACGGTGCCGAGCACCCTGCCGCTGCGGCCGTCGACGATCTGCACGGTCTGCCCGACGCCACGCAGCGCGACGTGGTCGCTGGCCCGGTCCGGGCGGGCCCAGTACCACCCCGTGGGGCGTGCCCGGAGGATCCCACCGACCACCAGCTGCTCGGCCAGGCCTGCCAGACCGGGGCCGAACCACCGCGCGTCCTCGGGGGTGAGCGGCAGCTCGGCCGCGGCCGCAGCGAGGTGCGGCCCCAGGACGTAGGGGTTCTCCGGGTCCAGGACGCAGTTCTCCACCGGCTCGTCGAAGACGAGCTCCGGGTGCTGCAGCAGGTAGCTGTCCAGCGGGTCGTCGGAGGCGACCAGGACGGCCAGGGAGGAGGCGCCGCGGCGACCGGCGCGGCCCACCTGCTGCCAGAAGGAGGCTCGGGTCCCCGGCCAGCCGGCGATGACGACGGCGTCGAGCCCGGCGATGTCGATGCCCAGCTCCAGCGCGCTGGTGGCCGCCAGGCCCATCACGGTGCGGTCGCGCAGCGAGGACTCCAGGGCGCGGCGCTCCTCCGGCAAGTAGCCCCCGCGGTAGCCGGCGACCTGGGGCGCCGCGCTCCCGGAGCACGAGGCCGCCCTCGCCTCCAACGCCTCCCGCGCCCGCGCTGCGACGTGCTCCACCCCGACCCGGGAGCGGGCGAAGGCGACGGTCTGCACGCCCGCTCCCACGAGATCGGCCAGCAGGTCGGCCGTCTCGGTGGCGGTTCCGCGCCGCCGTCCGTCGTCGGTGCGGCCGGGATCCCAGAGCGCGACGACCCGCTCGCGGCGGGGTGAGGCGTCCGCGGTCACCGCGGTGACCTCCTGTCCGACGAGAGCACTCGCGAGCTCGTCCGGCGCGGCCACGGTGGCCGAGGCCAGGATCACCGTCGGCTCCGCGCCGTAGCGCGCCGCGACCCGCAGCAGCCGACGGAGCACCGCCGAGACGTGGGCGCCGAAGACCCCGCGGTAGACGTGGCACTCGTCGACCACGACATACCGCAGCGCCCGCAGGAAGGGCGCCCAGCGCTCGTGCCCCGGGAGCAGCGTGTGGTGCAGGAGGTCGGGGTTGGTGAGGACGTAGTGGGCGTGCTCCCGGATCCACCGGCGCTCCTCGCCCGGGGTGTCGCCGTCGAGCCGGGCGACCCGCACGCCGGGCACGGCGAGCGTGTGGAGCCGTGCCTCCTGGTCCGCGCCGAGGGCCTTGGTCGGGGCGAGGTAGAGCGCCGTCGCGCCGCGACCGGTGACCGCTCCCGTGCCCCCGCTGAGAGCTGTGAGGACCGGAAGCAGGTAGCCCAGCGACTTGCCCGAGGCCGTGCCGGTCGCGACCACCACGTGCCGCCCCGCGTGGGCGAGCTCGGCGACCGTGCCCTGATGCTCCCAGAGCGTGTGGATGCCCTCGCCGTGGAGCGCCGCGGTGACGGTCGGCGCGCACCACGTGGGCCAGGGGACCACCCTGCCCTCGCGCGCCGGCACGGTGCGGACGTGCACCAGCCGGTCGGCCCGGGCACCGCGGGACAGGTGCTCCAGGACGGCCCGCGGGTCGACGTCGGTCTGCTCCAGGTGGTCCATCTCGTGACCCACGCTACGCCGGGCCGCCGACCTACCCGCTGCGCATCGCGGCGGGTGCTAGGAGTTGGGGCCGGTGATCACTACAGTGATCACATCCGACCGATGTCCCGCGGGTCCGTCCGCGCCATCGCCCGCAACGGTGCGGGCCGTCCCAGGAGGCACACATGTCCCCAGTCGCTGCCGCGAGCGAGGTCTCGCTCTCGGGTGCCGACACCTCGATCGTCATCGTGGTGCTGTGCATCGCCCTCGTCGCCCTCGTCATGGGGTTCATGTTCCGCCGGGAGGTGCTGGCGACCTCCCCCGGCTCGGGCTCGATGCAGGAGATCGGCAGCGCCGTCCAGGAGGGCGCGTCGGCCTACCTGGGGCGGCAGTTCCGCACCCTCGCCATCTTCGCGGTCGTCGCCTTCGTGCTCCTCCTGGCGCTGCCCGCGGACGACATGATGATCCGGATCGGCCGGTCCGTCGCCTTCCTCTTCGGCGCCGGCTTCTCGGCCTTCATCGGCTGGCTCGGCATGAACCTCGCGACCGCCGCGAACATGCGGGTCGCCGAGGCGGCGCGCACCACGGGCCGGGACGACGGCATGCGGATCGCCTTCCGCACCGGAGGCACCGTCGGGATGGCCACCGTCGGCCTGGGCCTGCTCGGCGCGGCGGTCGTCGTGCTCGTCTACCAGGGCGACGCCGCCAAGGTGCTCGAGGGCTTCGGCTTCGGCGCGGCCCTGCTCGCGATGTTCATGCGCGTCGGCGGCGGCATCTTCACCAAGGCGGCCGACGTCGGCGCCGACCTCGTCGGCAAGGTCGAGGCCGGCATCCCCGAGGACGACCCCCGCAACGCGGCCACCATCGCCGACAACGTGGGTGACAACGTCGGGGACTGCGCGGGCATGGCGGCCGACCTCTTCGAGTCGTATGCCGTCACCCTCGTGGCGGCGCTCATCCTCGGCACCGCCGCGCTCGGCGCCGAGGGTGGCCTCGTCTTCCCGCTGGTCATCCCGGCCATCGGCGTCATCACCGCGATCATCGGCGTCTTCATCACCAAGGCCCGGGCCGGGGAGAACGGCCTGCAGGCCATCGACCGCAGCTTCTACATCTCCGCGGCCATCGCGGCCGTCGCCTCGGTCGTCGCGGCCTTCGTCTTCCTGCCGGCATCGCTGGACGTCACCGGCGGGTTCGCGCTGCAGGACGGGTCGGCCGGCGGGGAGCAGATCAACGCCGCCGTGGGCGGGGCCGCCTCCGTCGTCATCGGCATCGTGCTGGCCGCCTTCATCCTCTGGCTGACCGGCTACTTCACCGGCACCGAGACCAAGCCCACCAACGACGTGGCGCGCACCTCGCTCACCGGCCCGGCCACCGTCGTGCTCTCCGGCATCGGGGTCGGCCTGGAGTCCGCGGTCTACACCGCGGTCACCATCGCGGCGGCGATCTTCGCGATCTTCACCCTCGGCGGCGGCTCGCTCATCGTCTCGCTCTTCTTCGTGGCGCTCGCCGGGTGCGGGCTGCTCACGACGGTCGGCGTCATCGTGGCGATGGACACCTTCGGCCCCGTCTCCGACAACGCCCAGGGCATCGCCGAGATGTCGGGCGACGTCGATGGCGAGGCGGCCCAGATCCTCACCGAGCTGGACGCGGTCGGCAACACGACCAAGGCGATCACCAAGGGCATCGCGATCGCGACCGCGGTGCTCGCGGCCACGGCGCTCTTCGGCTCCTACCTGGACGCCATCCTGCAGGCGCTGGAGACTGCCGGCGACGCCAGCGGCGAGGTGCTCCAGTCCTTCCTCGTCTTCGACCCGCGCGCGCTGGTGGGCGTCCTCATCGGCGGCGCCGTCGTCTTCCTCTTCTCCGGCCTGGCGATCAACGCCGTCACCCGGGCCGCGGGCGCCATCGTCTTCGAGGTCCGTCGGCAGTTCCGGGAGAAGCCGGGGATCATGGACTACAGCGAGAAGCCCGACTATGCCCGCGTCGTCGACATCTGCACCCGCGACTCGCTGCGTGAGCTGGCCACCCCGGGCCTGCTCGCGGTCTTCGCCCCGATCGCCGTCGGCTTCGGCCTGGGCGTTGGCGCCCTGGCTGGTTACCTGGCCGGCGCGATCGGCACCGGCGTGTTGATGGCCGTCTTCCTCGCCAACGCCGGTGGGGCCTGGGACAACGCCAAGAAGATCGTCGAGGACGGCAAGTACGGCGGCAAGGGCACCCCGGCACACGAGGCCACCGTCATCGGTGACACGGTCGGCGACCCCTTCAAGGACACCGCCGGCCCGGCCATCAACCCCCTGCTCAAGGTGATGAACCTGGTCGCCCTGCTGATCGCCCCGGCGATCATCGGCCTCACCTACGGCGACGGCGCCAACGACCTGGTCCGCTGGGGCATCGCGCTCGTCGCGATGGCCGTGATCGTGGGGGCCGTGATGGTCTCCAAGCGGCGCGACATCGCCATCGGCGAGAGCGAGCCGGCACGGGCGGTGGAGAGCTGAGCCTCCCGCCGCCGGGGAGCGGTGACGGCGCGGCGCTCGCCGACCTGCGGGCCGACCTGGAGGCCGCCGACTACACCGTCGACCGGCTCGCGCAGGTGCTGGGGCCGGTGGCCGTGGCGGCGCTGCACCGGGAGCAGCCGTTGCCCGCGCTGCGGGCCACCGAGGGGTCCGAGGACCCGGTGGCCGTGCTGTGCCGGCTGTTCGCCCTGGGCGCTCGCGTCGCGGCTCGCGAGCTGGACCGCGCCCTGCCCCGGACCGGTGCCTCGGGACTGCTGGCCCTCCGGTTGGTGGCGCGGCACCAGGACGGCTCGGACCTGGTCGCCGCCTGCGACCTGCGTCCCTACGCGACCGAGCAGGAGCGGTGGTGGGTGGTCTCGGACCGCTCCGAGATGGCGACCGGCGGTCCGCTCCCGACCGACCACGTCCTCGGGATCGGCGGTGCCTCGACCACCCTGTCGAGCTGGACCCCACGCCCCCGGGTCGAGCGCGCGCTCGACATCGGCACCGGCAGCGGCGTCCAGGTGCTGCACCTGGCCGGGCACGCGGCATACCTCGTCGCGACCGACCTCTCGGAGCGGGCGCTGTGCTTCGCCCGCTTCACCCTCGACCTCAACGGGGTCGACGCGGACCTGCGCCCCGGCAGCCTGCTGGACCCGGTCGCCGACGAGCAGTTCGACCTCGTCGTGAGCAACCCGCCCTTCGTCGTCACCCCGCGCGACCCGGACGTGCCGGTCTACGAGTACCGCGACGGCGGGCAGGCCGGGGACGCGCTGGTGGCCGGGCTGGTGCGGGACCTGGCCGCACACCTGCGTCCCGGGGGGATCGGACAGCTCCTGGCCAACTGGGAGCTGGGGCCGCAGGAGGCATGGACCGACCACGTCGGGGCGTGGTTCGACGGGACCGGGCTGGACGCGTGGGTGGTGCAGCGCGAGGAGCAGGACGTGGCCGACTACGCCGAGACCTGGATCCGCGACGGTGGGCACCAGCCGGGCACAGCCGACTTCGACGCGATGTATGCCGCGTGGCTCGACGACTTCGCGCACCGGGGCGTGGAGCGGCTGGGTTTCGGGGTGGTCACCGTGCAGCGTCCGCTCACCGGGCGCGAGTCGTGGACCGACCTCATGGACGTGCGCACCCCGGTCGCCAGCCCGATGGGGCCGGCCGTGCTGGCCGGTCTGCGTGCCAGGACGTGGCTGGCCGAGCACGACGACGACGCGCTCCTGGACACCGCCTGGCAGGTGGCGCCGGACGTCACCGAGGAGCGGATCGGCGTGCCCGGTGGCGACGACCCGCAGGTCATCCAGGTGCGTCAGGGCGACGGGCTGCGCCGGACCGTGCGGCTCGACACGCTCGGGGCCGGCCTCGTCGGTGCCTGCGACGGGGAGCTGACCGCCCGACAGCTGTGTGCTGGTCTCGCGGTGCTCACCGAGCAGGAGCCCGGCACGATCCACACCGCGGTGCTGCCGACCCTGCGTGACCTGGTCAGGGACGGCCTGCTGCGCTGAGGGAGATCAGCGCGCCTGGCCGAAGCGGTAGGCCGAGCGGGCGATGAAGAACTGCCGGCCCAGCTCGGAGCTGCGGCAGGTCACCCCGTCCTCGCTGGACTGGCAGGAGGCGCCCTCGACGGCGAGCGTCCGGCCGTACTCCAGCACCGCGGCGTCGGTGTCCTCCACGCCGGTGGTCGGCGCGCCCACCTCGTCGGCCCACCACCCGCCGGCGACGGCACCGGCGGCGGGGGCCAGCGGCTCGGGCGGGCAGGTCCAGACCCCGCCGGCGTCGGTGAGCACCATGGCGTCGGCCGAGGCGATGTCGCAGTCCCCGAGGCTGTCGTCGACGAGGTGCTCGGCGTTGGCGTCGTAGGTCTTGTCCAGCAGCTGACAGGTGGCGCTCGGGCCGTTGAGCACGCAGGCGATGTTGCCGCTGGGCGTCACGAAGGCGGCGCTGTCGCCCTGCACGGTGATCGTCCCGCCGTCCTCGCTGACGCTGCGGTCCCCGGCCGCAGGCTGGATGTCGGCCGGCTCCGTGGGCGGCGGTGCCGGCTCGGCCTCCTCCTCGCTCTCGCCGGAGGCCTCACCCTCGGCGGCGTCGTCGGTCTGGTCCTCAGATCCCGACCCCTGAGCACCCTCCTGCTCGCCCTGGGTGCTCGCCCCGCCGTCGCGCGTGTCCTGCCCGCCGTCCTCGCCGTCGCACCCGGTGAGCAGCACCGCCGCGACCGCCAGCGCCGCAGCGCCGGGGCGCAGCCGCCGTGCACCGTGCATACCTGTCCTCCGCGTCGAGCCGCGAGCCGTCATGAGAAGTCAGCGTAGCCGTTGGCGGTGCATGCGTTACGGTGCTGCCCGAGGTCCCCGTGTCGGGCGTCGCGACGAATCCGCGGCACACGGGGCGAAGGAGCGCACGCGTGGCACCAGGCAGCAAGCTCGTCATCGTCGAGTCGCCGGCGAAGGCGCAGAAGATCGGGGAGTACCTCGGCACGGACTTCCGGGTGGACGCGAGCGTCGGCCACATCCGAGACCTGCCCAATCCCTCCGAGCTCCCCGCCGACATGAAGAAGGGTCCCTACGGCAGGTTCGCCATCGCCGTCGAGGACGGCTTCGACCCCTACTACGTCGTGGACGGCGACAAGAAGAAAAAGGTCACCGAGCTGAGGCGTGCGCTCAAGGACGCCGACGAGCTCTTCCTCGCGACCGACGAGGACCGCGAGGGGGAGGCCATCGCGTGGCACCTGCTCGAGGTGCTCAAGCCCAAGGTGCCGGTGCGGCGGATGGTCTTCCACGAGATCACCAAGGAGGCCATCCAGCGCGCCGTCAACGACACCCGCGAGCTGGACACCGACCTCGTCGACGCCCAGGAGAGCCGGCGCATCCTGGACCGGCTCTACGGCTACGAGGTGTCGCCTGTCCTCTGGCGCAAGGTCAAGCAGGGACTCTCCGCCGGCCGCGTGCAGTCGGTCGCCACCCGGCTCGTCGTCGAGCGTGAGCGGGAGCGGATGGCCTTCAAGGTCGCCTCCTACTGGGACGTCGAGGGGGAGTTCGCCCCGGGCGGCAACAGCGGCCAGGGCTTCGAGGCCAAGCTCACCGGCGTCGACGGCTCCAAGGTCGCCAGCGGCCGCGACTTCGCCGACGACGGCACGCTCAAGACGAAGAACGCCGTGCAGCTCGACGCGGCGTCGGCCGAGGCGATCGCCGCCGGCACCCGCGAGGCCGACGTCGTCGTGCGCGAGGTCTCGGAGAAGCCCTACACCCGCCGTCCGTCCGCGCCGTTCACCACCTCCACGCTGCAGCAGGAGGCCTCGCGCAAGCTGCGGATGAACAGCCAGAGCACGATGCGCACCGCGCAGCGGCTCTACGAGAACGGCTACATCACCTACATGCGCACCGACTCGACCAACCTGTCGAGCCAGGCGGTCAGCGCCGCTCGGAGCCAGGCGCGCGACATGTACGGCGCCGACTTCGTGCCGGAGAGCCCGCGGGTCTACGGCAAGAAGTCCAAGAACGCGCAGGAGGCGCACGAGGCGATCCGGCCCGCCGGTGACTCCTTCCGCACCCCGGCCCAGGTCGCGGGGGAGATCCGCGGCGGGGAGTACGCCCTCTACGAGCTCATCTGGAAGCGCACCGTCGCCTCCCAGATGGCCGACGCCAAGGGGTCGACCGCCAGCGTCAAGCTCACCGCCACCCTGCCGGAGGGCACGAGCGCCGGCGGCACGGCATACTCCAGCGCGGAGTTCTCCGCCTCCGGGACGGTCATCACCTTCCGCGGGTTCCTCGCGGCCTACGAGGAGGGCCGCGACGAGAGCCGCTACGGCGAGGACAGCGCGATGGGTATGCGCCTGCCGAAACTGAGCGAGGGGGTCGCGCTGGAGACGCTGCGCGCCGAGGCGCAGGGGCACCAGACCAGCCCGCCGGCGCGCTACACCGAGGCGACCCTGGTCAAGGCGCTGGAGGAGCGCGGCATCGGCCGCCCGTCCACGTATGCCGCGACCGTCGGCACCATCCAGGACCGCGGCTACGTGCACAGCCGGGGGTCGGCGCTGGTCCCGACCTGGCTCGCCTTCGCCGTGACCCAGCTGCTGGAGCAGCACTTCCCGCGGCTCGTGGACTACGACTTCACGGCCTCGATGGAGACCGACCTGGACCGGATCGCGAACGGCGAGGAGCAGCGCGTCGCCTGGCTCCAGCGCTTCTACTTCGGTGACCAGGCGACCTCCACCGAGGGCCTGCGCGACCTCGTGGCCGACCTCGGCGAGATCGACGCCCGCGCGATCTCGGCCGTCACCACGAGCGACGGCACCGTCGTGCGGGTCGGTCGCTACGGTCCCTACGTCGAGCTGCCCGGCGAGGACGGCGAGACCCCGCGCCGAGCGACCGTGCCCGACGAGATCGCCCCGGACGAGATGACCGCGGCGAAGGCCGAGGAACTGCTCGCGGCTGCCGCCGACGACGGGCGGGTGCTCGGCACCGACCCGGACACCGGGCGGGAGATCGTCGCGAAGAACGGCCGCTACGGTCCCTACGTCACCGAGGTGATCGAGGACGAGGACAGCGGCGACAGCGGCAAGGGCGCGAAGAAGAAGGCCAAGGTCAAGCCGCGCACCGGCTCCCTGTTCCAGGGCATGGACCTCGCGACTATCGAGCTGGACCAGGCGCTGCGGCTGCTGTCGCTGCCCCGCGTGGTCGGCCAGGACGCGGAGGGTGTCGACATCACCGCGCAGAACGGCCGTTACGGCCCCTACCTCAAGAAGGGCACCGACAGCCGCTCGCTGGAGACCGAGGCGCAGATCTTCGACATCACGCTCGAGGAGGCCCTCGCGATCTACGCCCAGCCCAAGCAGCGCGGCCGGGGTGCGGCCAAGCCGCCGCTGGCCGAGTTCGGCGAGGACCCGGTGTCGAAGAAGAAGGTCGTCGTCAAGGACGGGCGGTTCGGCCCCTACGTCACCGACGGGGAGACCAACGCCACGCTGCGCCGCGGCGACGACCCCGAGACGCTCACCGAGGAGCGGGCCTTCGAGCTCATCGCCGAGAAGCGATCCAAGGGGCCGACCACCCGCAAGAAGACCACCCGCAAGGCGCCGGCGAAGAAGAAGGCCCCGGCGAAGAAGTCCTGAGGGTGGGCGCACCCGGCCCCCGGGCTCGTCAGCGGGAGGCCGTCTCCATCTCGCGCGGGGCCAGGCGTGCCTCGAGCAGCGCCTGGTCCAGGTCCGCGATGAGGTCCTCGGGCGCCTCCAGGCCCACGGACAGCCGGAGTATGCCGGCGCCCGGCTTGGCCTCGTCGGCCACCGGGCGGTGGGTCAGGGCGGCCGGGTGCTGGATGAGCGAGTCCACCCCGCCGAGCGAGACCGCGTGCGTGATGAGCCGGCAGGAGCCCGCCACCGCGGCCGCGGCCTCGTAGCTCCCGAGGTCGAACGCCAGCACCGCACCGGGCCCGGCCATCTGGCGGCCGATCAACCGGGTCGGGTCGCCGTCGGAGCCGGGGTAGAAGACCTGCTCGACGCCCGGGTTTCCCCGCAGCCACCGGACGAGGACCTGGGCGCCCTCCTGCTGGGCCCGCACCCGCAGGGGCAGGGTCTGCAGACCGCGGTGGGCGAGATAGGCCGACAGCGGGTGGAGCACGGCGCCGGTCACGGCGCGCACCGGGCGGATGCGCTGCGCCCAGGCCTCGGACGTGACCACGGCCCCCGCCAGCACGTCTCCGTGCCCGGCGAGGAACTTCGTCACCGAGTGCATGACCAGCGTCGCGCCGAGCTCGAGCGGGCGCTGCAGCACCGGTGTCGCGAAGGTGTTGTCGACCAGCACCGGCACGTCGCCGGCGGCGGCGACGACGGCCTGCAGGTCGACGAGGTCGAGGGTGGGGTTGGCCGGGGTCTCCACGACGACCAGCCCGGTGTCCGGCTCGAGCGCGGCAGCCACCCCGTCCGCGTCCGTCCACGTGACGCGGGTGCCGAGCAGGCCCGTGGCCAACAGGTGGTCCGAACCGCCGTAGAGCGGGCGGACCGCGACGACGTGCGGGGTCCCGGCGCCGACGCAGGCGAGCAGGACGGCGCTCAGGGTCGCCATGCCGGAGGCGAAGGCGATGCCGGCCTCGCCCCCCTCGAGCTCGGCCAGCGCGTCCTCGAAGCGCGCCACCCCGGGGCTCCAGAGCCGCTGGTAGACCGCTGACTGCCCCTCGAGCCGCTGGCCCCCGCCGGCCATCTGGTCGTAGGCCTCGCCACCGCTCTCGACGTCCGGCAGGGGGTAGGTGCTGGACAGGTCGATCGGGGGCACGTGCACGCCGAGGGCGGTGAGGTCGGCGCGGCCCGCGTGCACGGCGCGGGTGTCGAGGTCGGGGTGCTGCGGTGTCATGGACCCAGGATGCAGAATCTGCGTGCCCAAATCAAGATCGACGGTGGATCTACGTCAATATTGCTATGAACCGGGGATAACTGCGTGTAGGGAGGAGATCTGCCGCAGGTCTGGCGGACGAGCGCGCCTGCGCCTAGAGTCAGGTCTCGATCGGCGGAGGGGAAGCGGATGACGGTCTCATCCCGGAGGTCGACGGCGGATCGGCCGATGGTGGTCGTGGTCGCCGCGACCCGGCACGAGCGCGAGCGGCTGCTCGCGAGCCTGCCCGGCGACGTCGCCGTGGTGCTGGCCACCTCCCGCGAGAACGCCGGGGAGCTGCTGCGCTCCGGTGCGGGGGGTGCGGCATACCCGTCGCGAGGGATCGGCGTCGACCTCGACGCCGAGCACCGCACCGTGGTGTGGGGTGGGCGCGCCCTGCGGCTGACGCCCCTGGAGTTCGAGACCCTGGGTCTGCTCAGCTCGGACCACCAGCACGTCTGGTCGATCGCCGAGCTGACCCGGGGCGTGTGGGCGACCGGCTACGTCGGCGACGGGGCGCAGGTGCGCTCGGTCATCAAGAGGCTGCGCCGCAAGCTGGCCCTGGCCGGTATGCCCCTGGAGATCCGGACCGTCCGCGGGGCCGGCTTCCAGGCGGTCTGCACCGTCGCCGACCAGGGCCGCACGCCCGAGCCGATTGCCCCATAACTGCCCCGGTCCGCCCGTTGTCGCCGGCCGCGACACTCCCTAGTCTCAGCACCACCCACAGGGGTGAGCAGTGCTGACCGGGAGGCGGACGACATGGGTGCAGGGGTATGGCGCAGGGTGGTCGCGGGGATCGGCGGGACGGGGTTGCTGCTCAGCGGCGCGCTCGTCGCCTCCCCGGTGCAGGCGGCCCCGGCGCCGGACGCGCAGGACAAGATCGAGCAGGCGCTGGCCCAGGAGTTCGAGCAGGAGGAGCGGGTCGACTTCTGGGTGCGCCTGGGGGAGCGGGCCGACCTGAGCCCGTTCCAGGACGTCCGTGACTGGGGGGCCCGCGGCCAGGGGGTCTACGACGCCCTGACCAGCACCGCGCAGGACAGCCAGCAGGACGTGCTGCGGCGGCTCGACGAGGCGGGCGCCACCTACGAGTCCCACTGGATCACCAACGCGGTCCACGTCACCGGTGGGTCCCAGGACCTGGCCCTGGAGCTCGCCGGGGAGCGCGAGGTCGAGGGGATCTACCCGACGGTGTCCTACGAGCTCCCCGAGGTGGAGCCCGCCCCCTCCGACCTTCCCGCACCGGCGGCGGTGGAGTGGGGCGTCGCCGACATCAACGCCGACGACGTCTGGGCCGAGTACGGCGTGGCCGGGGAGGGGTTCGTCGTCGGCTCGATCGACACCGGGGCGCAGTTCGACCACCCGGCGCTGGTGGGGGCATACCGCGGCAACAACGGGGACGGGACCTTCGACCACGACTACAACTGGTTCGACGCCGCGGGGGTGTCCCCGGACGAGCCGGTGGACCTCGAGGGCCACGGGTCCCACGTCACCGGCACCATGGTCGGTGACGACGGCGGCGACAACCAGATCGGCGTCGCCCCGGGTGCGCGCTGGATCTCCGCCAACGGCTGCTGCCCCACCGACGAGGCGCTCATCAGCTCGGGAGAGTGGATGCTGGCCCCGACCCGGACCGACGGCTCCGACCCCGACCCAGCGATGCGGCCGCACGTCATCAACAACTCCTGGGGCACGACGTCGCCCTCCGACGACCCCTTCATGGAGGACGTCTCGCTCGCCTGGGCCGCGGCGGGCCAGTTCGGGTGTGGGCCAACGGCAACATCGGGCCGGGCTGCGAGAGCTCGGGATCGCCCGGCAGCCGCATCATCAACTACTCGGTCGGCAACTACGACGCGGCGCACGAGATCAACCCGACGTCCAGCCGCGGGGCCGGTCAGGACGGGGAGACCAAGCCCAACATCTCGGCGCCCGGCACGGCGGTGCGCTCCTCGGTGCCCGGCAACGGCTACGCCTCCTACTCGGGCACCTCGATGGCCTCGCCGCACGTGGCGGGGGCGATCGCGCTGCTGTGGGCCAGCTCCCCGCAGCTCGTGGGTGACGTCGAGACGACCACGTCCCTGCTCGACGGGACCGCGACGGACAACCCGGACGACCAGTGCGGTGGCACCGACGAGGACAACAACGTCTTCGGCGAGGGCCGGCTCGACGCCCTGGCACTGCTCGACGCCGCACCCCGGGGACCGGTCGGTGTGGTCGAGGGGACGGTGACCGACGCGGCGACGGGTGAGCCGCTGGCCGGCGTCGAGGTCGAGGTCGCCGGCCCGGTGGAGCGGATGCTCTCCACCGACGGGGAGGGCGCCTACCAGGCCCTCGTCAGCGCCGGGGACTACTCCCTGACCGCCTCCCGCTTCGGCTGGCTGGAGCAGTCCGCCGACGTCACCGTGCCCGAGGACGGGACGGCCACCCAGGACTTCGCCCTCGAGCCCGCGCAGACGGCCACGGTCAGTGGCACCGTCACCGACGGCTCCGGCGCGGGCTTCCCGCTCTACGCCCAGGTGTCGGTGGCCGGCCAGTCGCTCGCCACCTTCACCGACCCCCTCGACGGCGGGTATGCCCTCGAGGTCCCGGTCGGCGAGGAGGTGCGCCTCGAGGCCGTGGTGCAGTACCCGGGCTACCAGGTGGTTGAGCAGGACGTGCTCGTCGAGGCCGACACGGTGGTCGACCTCTCGCCCACGGTGCTGCCCGACTCGTGCACGGCACCCGGCTACACCGCCAGTGACAGCGTCGTCCTCGCGGAGAGCTTCGACGCCGGGGTGCTGCCCGACGGGTGGGAGATCGAGGACAACCTGGACAACGGCCAGGTCTGGGCCGTGGACGAGGACGGCGGCGGCACCGGCAACCTCACCGGTGGCGAGGGTGCCTTCGCCTACGTCAACTCCGACGCCTACGGCCCCGACGGGGAGCAGGACACGTCCCTGGTCTCGCCGGTCATGGACCTCAGCGGCCTGGAGAACCCGAGCGTCAGCTTCGCCCAGGCATACATCCCGCTCGGCGACATCGCCGACCTCGACGTCAGCACCGACGGCGGCGAGAGCTGGACCACGGTGTCGACCTGGACGACCCCGCAGGAGGGTGCCGAGGTGATGGTGCCGCTCCCGATGGCGCAGGGCGAGGCGGACGTGCGGCTCCGGTGGCACTACCACGAGGCCGTGTGGGCGTTCTTCTGGCAGGTCGACGACATCGTCGTCGGCTCTCGCAGCTGCGACCCGACCGGTGACGGTGGGTATGTCGTGGGCTCGGTGTCCGCCTCGGCGGACGGCTCCGCGGTGAGCGGCGCCGCCGTGACCAGCCTGGACGTGCCGGAGGACCGCGGCACCAGCCGGGACACCCCGGCGGACGAGGGCCAGGACGACGGCTTCTACTGGCTCTTCAGCAGCGTGTCCGGCGAGCACCCCTTCGAGGCAACCGCACGCGGCTACGGCGCGGCCACGCAGGACGTCGACGTCGAGCAGGGCGGTGCGGTCCGCGCCGACTTCGTGCTCGACGGCGGGCTGCTGGAGCTCGACCGGGTCTCGTCGAGACCGAGGTCGAGCTGGGTGAGGACTCCGAGACCGTCGACCTGACGGTCACCAACTCCGGCACCGGCCCGGCCGAGGTCACGCTGGAGGAGGTGCGCGGTGACGCCACGCTGCTCCGCGCCGACGGCCGGCGGGTCGCCGCGACCGGCGAGGACGCGGCGGCGGGTGCGCCCACGCGGACCGTGGACGTCGAGCCGCGGGTCGGGGCATACCTCACGGCCGACGACGCGCCGGCCGGTGAGCCGGTCATGCGGCCGCACGAGGTGCCGTGGACCGAGCTCGCGCCCGTCCCCGCGACGATCGTGGACAACCGGGTCGTCGAGGTCGACGGGGCCTGGCACAGCTTCGGCGGCTTCGACGGCACCGAGCCCACGACCGCCCACTACCGCTACGACGCGGCCACGATGGAGTGGACGGCGGGCGCCGACCTACCGCTGCCCCTCATGGCTCCGACGGCCGGGGTGGTGGACGGCCGGATCGTCGCGGCCGGCGGCTGGGACGACGTGGGGAACACCCGCAGCGAGGCCTACGTCTACGCGCCCGAGGACGACGCCTGGACCCAGGTCGCGGACGCCCCCGTCGCGGTCGCCTGGGCCGGCCAGGCCACGCTCGACGGGATGCTCTACTCCGTCGGCGGGTGCACCACCGGCGACTGCGACCCGACGACCGCCAGCACGGCGGCCTACGACCCGGCCACGGACACCTGGACCGCCCTGGCGGACTACCCCCGCCCGGTGGCCTTCCCGTCCTGCGCCGGCCTCGACGGACGGGTGGTCTGCGCCGGCGGGATCGGCGACGGCGGCCAGTCCACCACCGAGACGTATGCCTACGACCCGGTGGCGGACGCCTGGACGCAGGTCGCCGACGCGCCGGTGGACGCCTGGGGCTCGGCCTACGCCGGGGCCGACGACCAGCTGATCGTCACCGGTGGGCTCCAGCAGGGCGCGATCAGCAACGACGCCTTCTCCTACGACGCGGCGGCGGACGACTGGGCCGACCTGCCGAACCCCAACAACCCCGCCTTCCGCGGGGCCGGGGCGTGCGGCTTCGTCATGGTCGGAGGTCAGAGCGAGGCAGGGTTCAGCGACGTCGTCGAGCTGCTGCCCGGCTACGACCTGTGCGGCGACGGCCCGGTGGACGTGCCGTGGCTCTCCCTCAGCGAGACCGAGCTGTCCCTGGCGGCCGGCGAGTCGGCCACCGTGCAGGTCACGACCACGGGTGAGGTGGCGCAGCCCGGGCTCTACACCGCCGGGGTCTCGGCGGAGGGCGGTATGCCGGGCACGGCGCCGACCACCGAGGTCGAGATGACCGTGCTCCCGCCGGCCACGTGGGGCAAGCTCACCGGGCTGGTGGCCGGGGACGACTGCGCCGGCACCACCGACCCGCTGGCCGGCGCGACCGTCGACGCCTCACCGACGCGGGGCGAGGGCCCGAGGTGGCGCTGGGTCACCGACGACGAGGGACGGTATGCCCGCTGGATCGACACCCGGGTCGGCGAGCTGGAGCTCATCGCCTCGGCGGTGGAGCACCTGCCCGAGTCCGAGCTCGTGGAGCCCCTCCGCGGTGAGGTGGTGGAGCAGGACTTCGCGCTGCTGCACGAGGACTGCGACACCGACCCGGGTCCGATCGGTCCCGAGGTGGTCAGGGTGGCCGGTGAGGACCGCTACGGCACCGCCGTCGAGCTGTCGCACGCCTACGACCCCGGCGTGGGTGCGGTCTTCCTGGCCACGGGTGCCGACTACCCGGACGCCCTGGCCGGGGCCGCCCTGGCCGGCAGCACGCAGGTGCCGGTCCTGCTGACCAAGTCCGACGGCCTGCCCGCCGTGACCGCGGCCGAGCTGGAGCGGCTGGACCCCGGTGAGCTGGTCGTGCTCGGCGGCGACGGTGCGGTCGAGGACGCCGTGGTGGAGGCGGCGGCCGAGGCGGCCGACGCCCCGGCGCGACGGCTCGCCGGACGGGACCGGTATGCCACGGCGGCGCTGGTCGCGGCGGAGTTCGGCTCGGCGGAGACGGCCTACGTGGCCACCGGCCGCAACTTCCCCGACGCGCTCGCCGGTGCGGCGCGGGCGGGTGCCGTGGAAGCGCCGGTCCTGCTCGTGCGGCCGGACTCGGTGCCGGGCAGCACCGAGCAGGCGCTGGTCGACCTCGGGGTCGAGCAGATCGTCGTGCTCGGGGGGACTGGCGTGATCGAGGACGGCGTCGAGACGGCGCTCGAGGAGTTCGGCGAGGTGGATCGGGTGTCGGGTGGTGACCGCTTCGGCACGGCCGCCCTCATCGCGCAGGACTACCCGACTGCGGCGGAGGTCTACGTCGCCAGCGGCCAGGAATGGCCGGACGCGCTCGCGGGTGCGGCGGCCGCGGGCGCCCAGGACGCCCCCCTGCTGCTCGTGCGGCAGGGCTCGGTGCCCCCGGCGACGTGGACCGCGCTGGAACGCCTCCAGCCCGGCCTCATCAGCGTCCTCGGCGGGGAGATGGCCGTGGCCGACACCGTCCTCGAGGAGCTGCGCACGCTGGAGTGACCTCCCCTCGGACCGCGGCCCGGCCGCTGCCCACCCCTGCACGGCCGGGCTGCGCCATCTGCGGCGCGGGCAGGCATACTGTGCTGCGTGCCGAAGAATCCTCGTGACGACAAGCCGCTCGACGACACCGACCTCGCCCTCGTCCGCCTCCTGGAGGTGGACGGGAGGATGTCCAACGCCACGCTCGCCCGCGAGGTCGGCATCGCCGAGTCCACCTGCCTGGTGCGGGTGCGCTCGCTGCGGGAGCGGGGCGTCGTCCGGGGGATCCACGCCGACATCGACCCAGTCGCCGTGGGGCGACCCGTGGAGGCGATGATCGCGATCCGCTTCGGCGGCCACCGCCGGGCGAACTTCGAGGAGTTCACCCGGGAGGTGCCCGAGCTGCCGGGCGTGCTCGGCGCATACCACGTCTCCGGCGCGATCGACTACTACGTCCACGTCGCGGTGCCGAGCGCGGACGCCCTGCGCGACTTCGTGCTCGACCACCTCACCAACCGCCCCGGCGTCCTCCACGCGGAGACCTCGCTGATCTTCGAGTCTCTCCACGGGCGGGGCACGATGACCGCCGAGGAGGTCCCCGTCCCGGAACGGGCTTGACCCTCACGCACCGTGAGGCCCCAGGCTCGGGAGCGTGATCGAGATGACGGACCTGCAGCTGCTGACCGTCGGCCAGGTGGCCGAGGAGGTCGGCGTGAGCGTGCGCACGCTGCACCACTACGACGAGATCGGTCTCGTCGTCCCCAGCGAGCGCAGCTTCGCCGGCTACCGCCTCTATACCGTGGAGGACCTGACGCGGCTGCAGCACGTCGTCGTCTACCGACGGCTCGGCTTCGGGCTCGAGGAGGTCGCGGCCCTGCTGGAGCAGGACGCGGACGTCCTGGAGCACCTTCGGCGGCAGCGGTCGGCGATCACGGACCGGATCGGCGAGCTCACCGAGCTCGTGCGGTCGATCGACGCAGCGATGGAGAGTGAGATGAGCGGCTACCAGATCACCCGCGAGGAGCAACGAGAGATCTTCGGTGACAACTTCACCGACAACTTCGACGACTACCAGGCCGAGGCCGAGCAGCGCTGGGGTGACACCGACGCCTGGAAGCAGTCGAGCCGGCGGACCAAGAGCTACACCAAGGAGCAGTGGGAGCAGATCAAGGTCGAGCAGGACCAGGTCAACGCCCGCTTCGTCGAGCTGCTCGAGGGCGGCGAGCCCGCAGACTCCGAGGCGGCCATGGACGCCGCCGAGGAGGCGCGACAGCAGATCTGCCGGTGGTTCTACGACTGCCCGCGCGGTATGCACGCGAGCATCGCGCAGATGTACGTCGACGACCCGAGGTTCACGAAGACCTACGAGGACATCGCCCCGGGCCTGCGCGCAGTTCGTCCGGGACGCCGCCGTCGCCAACGCCGCGCGGGGCTGAGACCGAGCGAGGCCGAAGACGGGCGACCCGGTGGCCTCTCACCCTTGTGGGTGAGGGGCTGCCGGGTGGACACTGGGGCTTTCGGACGCCCCGACCCGTGACCCGGAGGTGCCATGTCTGAGGACACGTCGAAGGTGCTCGTCATCCCAGGGGAGTGGAGCGGTGACGTCGCTGGGGCTGCTTGCGCCGTGGTGCGGCGGCTGGTCTCGTCTCGACGCTCTTCTTCTGGCGCACGGCATGGAAGATCGATCTCGCGACAAGCAGCGTCGTGCTGGCGGACGAGCAGTGGGTCGACGGCTCTTTCGCTCAGCGAGCGACCCTCGTGGTAGTCCTGATGTCACTGTGGTTGGCAAGCCTCGTGTTCATCGCGACCGCAGTGCTCGCGGTCATCGAAGCGAGGGCAGTCACCCAGCGCCAGGTGGTTGCGGAGTCCCCACCTGAGGCACCAGGGACGGGAGAGCGGAACCTTGTGGCGCAGAGTGTCTCGGAGGCGGTCAAAGCCGTCTCGGTCATCGCAGACAAGCTGACGCGCGCTCGGGGAACGGTCGTCCTCGGGGTTGCCGGCATGGTCCTCGTCGTCGGTGCTTTCACGGTTCTCGGGGCAGTGCTTGGGGACGACGGCGGCGGGACGGTCGCCGACGACAGCGAGCAGACGGCGACCCCGGGCGCCGACGAGGCCACGGTGACCGAGGTTCCTGCCCCGGCTGACGACGGCACCGCGACGGGCGACGCGCCCTGACCGACGGGTGAGGCGGGCGCTGTGGATGGCGGGAGGGAGCGTCATACCCGTCCCGTAGGCTTCCCACGTGACCGACCAGCCGAGCCCTGACGCGCGACGCGGACGTCGGCCGGGGCTCTTCGTGGCGGTCGAGGGGGGTGACGGTGCGGGCAAGTCGACCCAGGCCGACGCGCTGGCCGGCTGGCTGCGCGAGCAGGGGCATACCGTGCTCCGCACCCGCGAGCCCGGGGGGACTGCGCTCGGGCGCTCCCTGCGCGAGCTGGTGCTGCACGGGGAGGACGGTTCGGTCACCCCGCGCGCCGAGGCCCTCCTCTTCGCCGCCGACCGGGCCCACCACGTGGCCACCGTGGTGCGGCCGGCGCTGGAGGCGGGTGAGGTCGTCATCACCGACCGCTACCTCGACTCCTCCGTGGCCTACCAGGGCGCGGCGCGCGCCCTGGGGCACGAGGAGGTCCGCGAGCTCTCGCTGTGGGCGGTCGAGCGGCTGCTGCCCGACCTGACCGTCCTGCTCGACGTCAGCGCCGAGCAGGGCCGCCGCCGGCGCGGACAGGTGCACGACCGGGTCGAGCGGGAGGACGACGACTTCCACGACCGGGTGCGCCAGGGCTTCCTGGACCTGGCCGCCGAGGCCCCCGGCCGTTACCTCGTGCTCGACGGGGAGCAGGACCGCGACGACATCCAGGCCGCGGTCCGGGAGCGGGTCGCCGGGTTGGTGGGGCGGGCGTGAGCGTCTTCGACCAGCTGGTCGGCCAGCAGCGCGTGGTGGACACCCTGCGGCACGCCTCGTCCGACCCGGCCGCGATGACGCACGCCTGGCTCTTCACGGGGCCACCGGGATCCGGGCGGTCGGTGGCGGCGCGGACCTTCGCCGCCGCGCTGCAGTGCGAGCGGGCGACGGCCGCACCGGAGGCGGTCGGCTGCGGGGAGTGCCAGCCGTGCCGGCTGGTCATGGGTGGCAGCCATCCAGACGTCCGGATCGTCGACACCGACCAGACGTTCATCAAGGTCGACGAGGCCCGCGAGCTGGTGCTGGAGGCGCAGGCCCGGCCGAGCCTGGGGCGCTGGCGGGTCGTCATCGTCGAGGACGCCGACCGGCTCAACGACTTCTCCGCCAACACGCTGCTCAAGTCGCTGGAGGAACCCACCGCGCGGACGGTGTGGATGCTCTGCGCCCCCTCCCTCGAGGACGTCCTCGTCACGATCCGGTCACGCTGCCGGCACGTGCGGCTGGGGACACCGCCGACCGCCGCCGTCGCCGACCTGCTCATCGAGCGCGACGGCATCGACCCCTCGATGGCGCACTACGCCGCCAGGGCCGGTCAGAGCCACATCGGCATCGCGAAGCGTCTCGCGATCGACGAGCACGCACGGGCGCGTCGCCGCGAGATCACCTCGATCCCGGTGACGCTCACCTCCCTCGGCGACGCGCTGCGGTCGGCGCAGGACCTGGTCGACGAGGCCGGGGAGGGCGCCAAGGCCACGTCGGCCGACCATGCCGAGGAGCAGCGGCAAGAGTTGCTGACCCAGCTCGGCGCCGACCCGTCGGCACGGACCCAGCCGCCGTCGGTCCGGGCCCACCTGAGGCGGCTGGACGACCGGCTCAAGGCCGAGGCCAAGCGGCAGCAGCACGACAGCATCGATGCTGCCCTGACCGACCTCGCCTCGGTCTACCGGGACGCGCTGCTCGTCTCCACCGGGGCGTCGGTCGACCTGGTCAACGCCAGCGAGCCGGAGCAGATCGCGACGCTCGCACGTTCTTTCACCGCCGAGCAGCTGCTGGGTGCCCTGGAGACCATCGGCGAGGCGCGGCAGCGGCTCATCGCCAACGGCGCGCCGTTGCTGGTCCTGGAGGCGATGATGATTGGCTTGCTCCTGCCCCGGGGGTGAGAGGACGAGGGAAGGGATGGGATCGCAGGTGCGGACGTCGAGGACGGCCAGGTGGGTCGCCGGGATCAGCGCGCTGTCGCTGCTGGTGGCCTGCACGCCCGGTGAGCCCGGGACCCAGGAGCCGGAGCAGGACAGCGCGGGCGCGAGCTCGGACGAGGGGTCGTCGGCCTCCACCACCACGTCGACCCCGCTGGCCGACGGCGCACCGGAGGGGCTCGAGGAGTTCTACTCCCAGCAGCTGGAGTGGAGCAGCTGCGAGGGCGACTTCGAGTGCGCCTCGCTGACCGTCCCCATGGACTACCAGGAGCCGGACGGCGCGACCATCGACCTGGCGCTGCTGCGCTCGACGGCCTCCGGGGACGCGAGAGGATCGCTCGTGGTCAACCCCGGCGGTCCCGGTGGCTCCGGTGTCGACTACGCCATGCTCTCCGGCATGACGATCAGCGGGGAGGTGCGGGAGGCCTACGACGTCGTCGGGTTCGACCCGCGCGGGGTCGCGCGATCGGCGCCGATCACCTGCTTCGAGGACGAGCAGATGGACGAGTTCCTCTCCTCCGACCCCTCTCCTGACGACGCGGCCGAGGAGGAGGCCTCCGAGCAGCTGATGGAGGACTTCGCCCAGGCCTGCGGGGAGCGCGCCCCGGACCTCGTCGGCCACGTCTCGACGGTCGAGGCCGCGCGCGACATGGACGTGCTCCGGGCCGCTCTCGGCGACGAGCAGATCACCTACTTCGGCGCGTCCTACGGCACCTTCCTCGGCACCACGTATGCCGCGCTCTTCCCCGACCGTGCCGGGCGGATGGTGCTGGACGGGGCGATCGAACCCGACCTCACTGGGCTGGAGATGGGGCTGGGGCAGGCCGAGGGCTTCGAGCGAGCGACCCGCGCCTACGTCGAGGACTGCGTCGCCGGGGGTGAGTGCCCGCTGGGGTCCGACGTGGAGTCCGCGATGGCCCGCATACCAGCCTTCCTCGACGAGCTCGACGCTGCGCCGCTCCCGGTCCAGGGTGACGCCGCGGAGGAGCTCACCGAGGGCTGGGGGATGTACGGCATCATCGTCGCGATGTACGACGAGAACGCGTGGGGCGTCCTCTCGCAGGCCTTCGAGCAGGCCTTCGCGGGGGACGGGACCATGCTCATGTACCTCGCGAACCTCTACGCCAGCCGGAGCAGCGACGGCAGCTACGACGGCATCGGGATGCAGTCGATCTATGCCGTGAACTGCCTAGACCGTCCCGCTGAGGCCGAGGAGGAGGACCTCGACTCGGCGGCGGTGGAGCAGGAGTTCGAGGAGGTGTCACCCACGTGGGGTCGCTATCTCGCCGGGGACGGCGCCTGCGGCAGCTGGCCGGCGGAGGCCGCCGAGACGATCGAGGACTACTCGGCGCAGGGCGCGGACCCGATCCTGGTCATCGGCACCACCCGTGACCCCGCGACGCCGTACGAGTGGGCCGAGGGACTGGCGCAGACGCTCGACTCCGGAGTGCTGCTGACCTACGACGGTGACGGGCACACTGCCTACGGGCGCTCCAACGACTGCATCGACGATGCGGTCGACGCCTACCTGCTGGAGGGCACGGTGCCCGCCGAGGGCACGACCTGCTGAGTCTGTGAAGCGGTCGGCCCACCCCTCGCCGCAACGTAGGACGCCCCCGCAGTTGCGGGGGCGTCCTGTCGTCTGCTGGAGCCGCCTGGGGGAATCGAACCCCCGACCTATTCATTACGAGTGAATCGCTCTGGCCGACTGAGCTAAGGCGGCACGTGACCCGTCCTGGGCAACCCGACGAGGATACCGAACGACGGTGGCCCACCCAAACCGCCGGTAGCCGGGCCACACACGCCGTGGCCCCCGGCGGGGTGCCGGGGGCCACGTGCCGTGCTGGTGCGGCGCGATCCTCATCGGATCGCCGCGGGGAGCCTCACTCCTGCTCGTCGGCCACGATCCGCATGGTGAAGTGGCCGTCGCCACCCTCCTCGACGACGCTGGACGCGCCGACCCCCGCCAGCTTCTCCAGGGCGGTACGCGCCTTCTCGTCGGTGACCTGCGGAAGGTAGAACTGCTCGAACGGCGACACGTCCAGGAAGAACGTCGACTGCGCCTCGGAGGCGTCGGCCACCGCCCGGGTGAACAGGTCGCTGTCGCCCAGGGTGTCGCCCTCGCCCTCGGCCACGGCGTCGACGTACGCCCGGTCGGTGCCCAGCGTCAGCGTCCCGTCGTCGTCGCGGCTCACGAGCATGCCCGCGCCGAGACCGTTCTCGTCGAGCAGCTCCTGCGCCCGCTCGGTGTCCGTCGTCACCCGGTAGGCGACCGGCAGCTCCGGGACGCCCGGGTCGGTCTGCGACATGCCGGTGACGGCACCCACGATGTCCGGACCGACGGCCAGCGTCATGGAGTCGCCGAGCGCGACCTTGAGGTCGTCCGGCAGCGCGAACCCCTCGGCCTCGGCGGCGTCCGCCGCCTCCTGGAGCTCCTCCGCGTAGTCCTGCGAGTAGTAGTCCCACATGGCCTGGACCGTCTCGCGACCGTTCTCCATGGAGAGCGCCACCGCGGTGTCCGCGGGGAGCTGGGTGACGAGGGGGTCGCCACCGCCCGCCGGCACCTCCATGCCGGCGACGTCGCGGCTGACACCGTGCATCTCGATGGCGTCCGGCGTGAGGCGCACGGTCGCGGCCACCCGGCCGGTGATCTCGGGCTGCTCGCCGCCCATCCCGAGCTGCTCCTCGGTCATCTCCAGGCTCGGGTCGAAAGCGCTGGGGTCGATGTCGTCGAGCTGGGCCATGTCGGCCCACATCGCCACGACGCCCGCCTCGCCCAGGTCGTCCATGTCGGAGGTGAAGTTCTCGTTGTCCGACAGCGTGCCCGCCTCGGCGGCCGAGCGCACGGCGTCGAGCGTGGCGGCCTCGCTGAAGACGACGTAGTCGCCTTCGAGGTAGTAGCCCACCTCGTCGGACTGGTCAGCCATCTGCTCGTCGAGGAAGGCCATGGCGGCCTCGCCGTCCTTGACCTGGAGCGCGACCGCGACGGCCGGCTCCTCGTCCGCGCCGGAGGGCAGCATCGCGACACCGGCACGGTCGCCGAGCCAGGGCTCGATGTCCTCCTCGAAGGAGACGCCCTCGGGCACGTCGCCCTCCGCCTCGATCTGCTCCCACACCCACTCGCGCCACTCACCGTCGGAGAAGCGCTGCTCGAGGTCGCTGTCCAGACCCTGGAAGAAGCGCACCGCGGCGACCTTCTGGCCGGCGGAGGGTCGAGGTCGATCTGGGCGTATGCCGCCACCTCGCCCGGCAGGACGCTGTCCGGGCGGTCGCCGCCGCCGTTCATCATCAGGGCGAAGGCGGTGCCACCCCCAGCAGCGCGGCAGCGGCGACACCGCCACCGATGAGCAGCCACGGCGTCTTGCGGCCCCCCTCGGTCACGTCGTCGCCGTTCGTCTCGGTCACGGTCGTCATGTCATCTCCCCTTGGGTCTGGCGCGGCGATCCGCGCCCGTCGTCACCACCTCGGCCAGTGGCCCTGCGCAGTCCAGCCTAGCGCGGCGGCGGCGGGGGTCGGGTCCCCGCACACCGCTACGACGGCATACCCTCCGGTCGGTTCCCTCACGCGGTCGACAGGAACCGACCGCAGGACGAGCCGCTCAGTGCTTCGGCATCGGCCAGCGTGCGGTGGAGACGCCGTGCTCCTGCGCGCGCCTACGGGCCTCCTCCACGCAGGTCTGGGCCTCCTCGCGGCCGGCCCAGTGGGCCCCCTCGACCGACTTGCCGGGCTCGAGGTCCTTGTAGACCTCGAAGAAGTGCTGGATCTCCAGCCGGGTGTGGGTGCCGATGTCGTCCAGGGTCTGGATGCCCAGCTTGCGCGGGTCCTCGGCCGGCACGCAGATGATCTTGTCGTCACCGCCGGCCTCGTCGCGCATGTGGAACATGCCGATGGGTCGGGCGAGCACCAGGCAGCCCGGCCAGGTCGGCTCGTCCAGCAGCACCAGGGCGTCCAGGGGGTCGCCGTCCTCGCCGAGGGTCTCCTCGATGTAGCCGTAGTCCGCCGGGTAACGCGTCGCCGTGAAGAGCATGCGGTCCAGCCGGATGCGGCCGGTCTCGTGGTCGACCTCGTACTTGTTGCGGCTGCCCTGCGGGATCTCGATCGTCACGTCGAACTGCATCTGCTGCTCTCTCTGGCTCGGGGACGGCATAGGCTCGGGCTCAAGTGTCCCTCATCCCGGAGGGTCACGACGACGGAGGTCGAGCACGCCTGTGATGCACCCGCGCCCCGCTCCCCGGCGAGCCCCACGGTACGCCCTCGCGGCGACCGCGGTGGTCGCGCTGCTCGCGGGAGCGGCGACGCCCTCGGTCGCAGGGACCTCCGAGACGGCGGACGAGGCCACCAGCACGACGGGTGCCCCCACCGCGGACGACGCGAGCAGCACCTCCGACGCGCCCGCCGGCCCGGCGGAGGTCCGTCCGCAGGTCGCGGCTGCGGCCAGCCCCGTCGCCGCGGTGTCCGCGGCGCCGGTGCCGGACCGGGCGACGGTGTCGCTGCGGATCGGCGACGAGCTGGGCAGCACCTGGCTCGGGGGCACCAACCGGCGCGCCGTCGCGATCCGGGACGCGCTCACCGGTGAGTCGCTGGCGGACCGCAACGCGGACCGGTTGGTGACTCCCGCCTCCACCACCAAGCTGCTGTCCGCCGCTGCGATCGTCACCGGCCTGGACGGCGAGCACACCTTCACGACGCGGGTCGTCGCCGGGGCCGAGCCGGACGAGGTGGTCGTCGTCGCCGGTGGCGACATGCTGCTCGCCGACGGCGCGGGGAACCCCGAGGCCGTGGCCGGTCACGCCGGCATCGGCGACCTCGCGGCGCAGACCGCGGCGGCGCTGCAGGAGGACGGCGGTCCCGAGGGCACCGTCCGGGTCCGGCTCGACCTGTCCTACGTCGCCGGCCCGCACGCGATGCCGACGTGGTCCGAGCACTGGATCCGGGAGGGCTGGAGCGGGCGCATCGTCCAGCTGGGCCGGTCGGGGGACCGGGCGCTGCCTTTCAACCCCTCGCCCGCCTCCCCCGAGCAGGAGGTCGCCCGGGTGTTCCGCGAGGCGTTGGCGAAGGAGGGGATCGAGGTCGTCGGCGCCGGGGACGAGGATGCGCAGGCGCAGGAGGTCGAGGCTGTCGAGGACGCCACCGAGCTGGCCAGCGTCGAGTCGGCGGCGGCACGCGACGTGCTCGCGCTCGCGCTGGCCACGAGCGACAACGCGATGGTGGAGCAGCTCGCCCGGCAGGCGGCGGTCGCCGACGGTGGCAGCGCAGAGCAGGAGGCCGTCACGGCGTGGATCCGGCAGGCCGTGAGCGAGGACTACGGGCTGGAGCTGGACGGGGTGCGGATCGCCGACGCGAGCGGGCTGTCGGACGGGACCCAGATCCCGGTCGGCGTCGTCGCCGACGTCCTCGTCGCCGGGGCCGACGGCTCCCACCCCGCGTTGCAGGACGTCCTGGCCGCGGGTGGGCTGCCGATCGCCGGCTACACCGGCACGCTCGCGACCCGCTTCCACCTCGACCGGCACGACCCCGCCGTCGGCACGGCGCGCGCCAAGACCGGCACCCTGCCCGGCGTGAGCTCGCTGGCCGGCACTGTCGTGAGCCGAGACGGCCGGCTCCTGGTGTATGCCCTCACCGCCGACGACCTGGACGAGGGCACCGCCGCCATCGAGGCGGCGTCGGTGCTCGACGAGGTGGTGGCCGAGCTGGCCCGGTGCGGGTGCCAGGCCGAGTGACGGGAGGCTGGGCCACCACGACGAACGGGGGCGGCCCGGCTCGCCGGGCGGGTGCGGCACGGCATACCGTCGCCTCATGAGCGACCACCTCGAGCCCGCGGCCGACCGCACCCAGGAGCCCGTCGACGACGTCCGCGGCAGCGCCCTGGTCGACTGGGACTTCGCCGCTGCGGCCGCGACCCGGATCGCCCCGGCCGGACCCAGGGCGAGTCGGCGTGAGGTCGCCGACCTGGTGGCCGAGCTGCGGTCCGCAGCCGCCCGCGCGGTGGAGCCGGTGGCGCAGACCGCGCAGCTGTCGACGCCGCCGGGGACCCCCGAGGCGCTGGTCGTGGACCGGGCCGGCTGGATCCGCGCGAACTGCGCCTCCATGGGGGCGATGCTCGAGCCGGTGCTCGACGAGGTCGTGGCCAGGAAGCGCACCGCCGACCGTGCCCGCGCCGAGCGGGCGGGCCGCGAGCTGCCCGAGATCGGCGCCACGTCGCAGGCGATCTCCTCCAAGGTGACCGGCACCGAGGTCGCGGGTCTGCTCTCCTGGATCTCGACCAAGGTGCTGGGTCAGTACGACCTGGCACCGCAGGGCGCTCCCGCCCTCATGTTCGTCGCGCCCAACGTGCTGGCCGCCGAGCGCGAGCTCGAGGTGGACCCGGGCGACTCCGCCTGTGGGTCGCCGTCCACGAGGAGACGCACCGGGTGCAGTTCACCGCGGTGCCGTGGCTGCGCGAGCACCTCATCGAGCGGGCCCGGAGCATGGGGACCCGGATCATGCCCGAGCCGGACCACCTGGGCCAGCGGCTGCGCGAGATCGCGGCGGCGCTCCCTGGTGTCCTGCGGGGCGAGGAGGACATCACGCAGGTGGTGGCGACCCCGGAGCAGCGGGAGAAGCTGGCCGAGGTCACGGCGGTGATGTCGCTGCTGGAGGGGCACGCGGACGTCGTCATGGACGAGGTCGGGCCCAGCGTGATCCCGACGGTCGCCGAGATCCGGCGACGGTTCACCCAGCGCCGCAAGGGAGCCGGCAACGTCGACAAGCTGCTGCGACGGCTCCTCGGCATGGAGGCCAAGATGCGGCAGTACAAGGATGGCGCCGTCTTCGTGCGCGGGGTCATGGACCAGGTGGGGGTCGAGGGCTTCAACCGCGTCTGGACCTCGCCCGACACGCTGCCGCGCCCGACCGAGATCGCCGATCCACAGGCGTGGGTCGCGCGCGTCCACGGCTGAGCGCCGCTTCGGTATGCCCGGTCCGCCCCCGGCCGTGGCCGCGGCCCGTCTCGCGGTGCGGCGCTGGCTGGAGGACGCCGGGCCGACACCGGACTCCCTCGTGCTGGTCGCCTGCTCCGGGGGCGCTGACTCGCTCGCTCTCACGGCGGCCACCGGCTTCGTGGCGCTGCGGGCGGGGTTGCGTGTCGGGGCCGTGATCGTGGACCACGGGCTGCAGGGCGGGTCTGCGACGATCGCGGCGCGCGCCGCCGAGCAGTGCCGAGCGCTGCTGCCTCCCGGGTCCCCGGTGGAGGTCGGGCGGGTGCACGTCCCGGCCGGCCCGGCCGGTCCGGAGGGGCAGGCACGGGCCGAGAGGTATGCCGTCCTCTTCGCCGCGGCGCAGCGCCTCGGCGCGTCGGCCGTGCTCACCGGGCACACGCGGGACGACCAGGCCGAGCAGGTGCTTCTGGGGCTCGCGCGCGGGTCCGGTGCACGGTCGCTGGCGGGGATGCCGGCGGCCCGGTCCTTCGGCGGCACGGAGATCCTCCTGGGCCGTCCCTTCCTCGGTGGCCGGCGCAGCCGCCGCGCCGGGCCCGATGGGGGGATCACCCGGGACCAGACGGAGCGGGTCTGCACCGAGCTGGGGCTCGACCCCTGGAGCGACCCGCACAACGAGGTCGACGACTACGCCCGGGTCCGCGCCCGCCGCGCCCTTCGGCTGCTCGAGGACGAGCTCGGGCCGGGTCTCGCGACGAACCTCGCCCGCTCCGCCGACCTGCTCCGGGACGACGCCGACGCGCTCGACGCCGCCGCGGAGGAGGCATACCGGAGCCTGGGTGCGCCGCCCTGGCCGGTCGCGGGGCTGGCCGCCCTGGAGCCCGCGGTGCGGACGCGGCTCTACCGGCGCTGCGCGCGGGAGGCGGGCAGCTCCGGCACCGACCTCACCAGTGAGCACCTGCTCGCCGTCGACGCCCTGGTCACCGACTGGCACGGCCAGGGCCCGCTGCACCTGCCCGGCGGCGTCCGGGCCGGCCGCGGGAAGGACGGTGTGTGGTTGCGCGGGAGGACGTAGTTGAATGAGGCTGGACGAGAGCGCGCCACCAGGTCCCGGTGGGCGCGGAGCCGCCACGGACCTGAGGAGCGAGCTGCGTGGACGCCGAGCACATGGGTGATGACCTGGCTGACGTGCTGTACACCGAGGAGGACATCCAGGGCCGGCTGGCCGAGCTGGCGGAGGAGGTCTGGGCCGACTACCACGACAAGGACGTGCTCCTCGTCGGTGTGCTCAAGGGTGCCATCATGGTGATGGCCGACTTCATGCGCGCGCTGCCGGGCTCGGCGGAGATGGACTGGATGGCTGTCTCGAGCTACGGGTCGGGCACGAAGAGCAGTGGCGTCGTGCGCATCCTCAAGGACCTCGACACCGACATCACCGGTCGGCACGTCCTCATCGTCGAGGACATCATCGACTCCGGCCTGACGCTGTCGTGGATCCGCACCAACCTGCTCTCGCGCGGCCCCGCGAGCCTGCAGATCTGCACGCTGCTGCGCAAGCCCACCGCGGCCAAGGTCGAGATCGACACCCGCTACGTCGGCTTCGACATCCCCGAGGCCTTCGTCGTCGGTTATGGCCTGGACTACGACGAGAAGTACCGCAACCTGCGCGTCATCGGCACCCTCGCCCCGCACGTCTACAGCTGAGCGTCCCTGCGGCGGGAGGCGCTCAGAACGGTGGCGGTCCGTCGTCCTGAGCCGTTCCGGCTTCGTCCGCCCGCAGTGCGCTCTCCCCGGCGTCGGGCGTGAACGCGTCGGTCCAGTGCTCGGCCCGCAGGATCGCGCGTGGCTCCGTGCCCAGCAGGGTGTCCGGGTCGGGCGTGCTCGGGTGCGGCCCGGTGACCCTGCGGCCGTCCCGGGCCCGGGTATGCCGGACCCACACGGCGCGGAAGGCCTCGGTGCTCCTGTCGTCGCCACCCAGGGTGTCGCCACCCGGGTCGTCGCCACCCGGGTCGTCGTCGGCCGCCTCGAGCGGCCCGCCGGCCTTGCGGTGGCACAGCGCGGCGTAGACCAGCACCGAGGCGAGGTGGCGCTGGGCCTGCGCGGACAGGGGTGTCGAGGTGTCGGGCGAGGCTGGCGGCGGCCGCTCTGCTGAGCCGGTGTCGTCCGAGGGCCGAGGGCGGGGGCTGCGACCGCTGAGGTACTGGCGGTAGTCGTGTGATCTCGTGCGGTAGAGCCGGTCGAAGAAAGAGGTCCAGGTGACCGTCCGCGTCTCGTCGATCTGCGCGGCCCAGAACTTCTGGGTCTTCATGGCGTGGAAGACGGTGTCGAGGGACTGCAGGTTGGGCTCGCTGGTCGGGCCGCCGAGGCGGTGCTCCGTGACGTGGTCCAGCTGGCCGTCACCCGACGGGAGGGTGCCGTCGGGTGCGCGGGACACCAGGTCGGCGGCGGCGACCTGACGGCGCATCGCCGCGTCCGGCTTGTAGCGGGCGATCGAGCGTTCGACGCAGCGCCCGTCCGCCGGGTCGACGAGGAGCCGGTGGAGCGTCGTGCCGGCCGAGCCCACCATCCGGGCGATCTCCTCGGACGGGACGAAGCAGGAGGACCTGCCGATCACCCGTCCGACGCCCGGGGTCGACCCGGTCGCGCGGTGCTGGTCGTCCTGCGGGGGAGATGTCCCGCCAGCGAGGCTGTCCCAGGGCACGACGACCTGGAGCTGGTACGTGGGGCTGCCGGAGATCACCCGCGCGAGGTCTGCGACGTCGTCCGGGGTCAGCAGGTGGGCGAGGTCGACCTCGCTGCGGCCGCCGTCGGACATCGCTGCGTGGTGAATGGCGGCGTCCGACGGGCGGTCATCGGTGTGCCCTAAGGGGAGGGTGCCGTGCAGGAGCAGGGCGCGGCCGAGGTCGGAGCGGAGCTGGGCCTCGGTGCGCGGGTCCCCGGCCGCGCGGGCACGGTGGGCCATCTGGTGCAGCCGGTCCAGGCAGGCGGTCGTCGAGGCCGCATCCCCGGTGAGCACGACCTGTCCGGTGCCGTCGTCGTCGACGATCCCGAAGGCCGTCCTGCCCCGGTGCCGGTCGGCCCGGGCCTGCGCCTCGGCCTCCGGGTCACGCGACCTCGCCCGGGTGACCTCCCGCTGCAGCGCCTGCACGAACTGCTTGGCGCCCCAGGGCCGATCAGCGACGCCACCGCCGCTGTCCAGTCGCTCAAGGCAGACCTGGTCGGCCTCCGCGCTGGTGGAGAACAGGGACCGGGCCACGTCCGCGGCGTGCTCGTGGGGCAGTCCGGCGGACAGCCGCCAGAAGTGCTCGATCTGGGACCAGCTGGCGACTCCCCGCCGCAGCCCCTCCCGCACGGGTGCGGAGACGGCGCGCGGCGCGAGCACCAGGGCCACGAGCTGGCGCGCCCGCCCCCGGCCCAGACCGGTCAACGTCGCCACCTCGAGGGCGGTGACGGACTTGGTCCGAGCCCGCCAGCGGTCCCGCGCGGTGGTCGAGAGCTCCTCGGGGTCCGCCACGTCAGAGCGGGCCAGCAGCTCCTCGCCCGTCCTGGCCGCGAGCTGCGCGGTCAGGTGGATCCTCGCTTGCTCGAGCCGTCCCGCCAGCACCTGGAGCGCCTCGATCCCGTCGAGGCAGGCATCGGGGGACAGGCCCGCGGTTCCCTGGAGGCCCGGCTCTGCCGTCGCGAGCAGCTCATCCGTGGCGGCCGTCGACAGCCACCGCGAGCTGTCCTGCGACCCGTCGTGCGGGTCCTGCTGCACGGGCTGCGCCGCCATCGTCATTCACCCCCCGGTGAGTCGAGCCGATGCTCGATCTTAGCACATATGTTCGATGGATGTCGAGAGTTATCCACACCGGGTCGTCCCATCTGGCCGCGTCGTCCGGCAGGTCATCGGCGACGGCGCTGCACGGGCATCGGAGAAGCAGGGCGGGGCTGAGTCCAGGTCAGGCCTGGTGCACGAGTTCCCTCGCCCGGCCGAGGACGGGGAGCATGTCCTGGAGGGCCGGTCCGGGCTCGGGTGGGCCACCCTCCGACGCGACGACTGTGACGGCGACCCGGTGGGCGCCCTCGGCCGCCCGCTGCCGGATCTGCTCCGCGACGATCTCCGCCGAGGTCCCGACGGCGACGGTCTGGAAGACGAGCACCTCCGCCTCGCCGTCGCGACCGCTCTCCCACCGAGCAGCCCGGACCTGCGCCGCCGCGTCGGGCAGCGCCTCGGCCCCTTGGGCCACCTCCCGGAGCCGCTCCGGAGGCTGGTCCGGCGGAAAGATCACCCCGATGTGCGGCATACCGCTCAACGTAGCCGCTGGTGCTGACAGGGGTCGCTGTGACGGGGCGCGGGCCTCCAGCAGCCTGCAAAGGTGGAACACTGACCTCCTGCCGTGCGTTGAGCGGCACGAAGAACCACCGCCGGATCGAGTCGACCAGGAGGACCGGGGAGTCCCGTGGCACCCCGAACGTCACTGACATGAGCACTGCCCCGAACAAGCGGCCCAGCAAGCGGCCCAAGCCCAGCCCGTGGATGTGGGTCTTCCTCTTCCTGGGCCTGGGCATCCTGTGGTACTCGCTGCTCGCGCAGAGCCCCTACAGCCGCATCGACACCGCCGACGCCCTCCAGCTCATCGAGGATGGCCAGGTCGCCGAGGCCGTGGTCACGCCGGACCGGATCGACCTCACGCTCAAGGAGGGCCAGCCGTTCTCCGACGACGAGGTGCGCGAGACCGAGCAGGTGCAGGCGTTCTACGTCGACGCCCGCGGCCCGCAGGTCATCGCCGCGCTCGACGAGAACCCGCCCTCGGAGCGGTGGACCGACGACCCCGCCCGCCAGAACGTCTTCGTCTCGATCCTCGTCAACTTCCTGCCCCTGCTGCTCATCCTGGCGCTCTTCCTGTGGCTGATGACCCGCATGCAGGGCGGGGGCCGCGGGGTGATGCAGTTCGGCAAGTCCAAGGCCAAGCTCGCGACCAAGGACATGCCCAAGGTCACCTTCGCCGACGTCGCCGGCTCCGACGAGGCCGTCGAGGAGCTGCACGAGATCAAGGAGTTCCTCTCCGAGCCGCGCAAGTTCCTCGAGGTCGGCGCCAAGATCCCCAAGGGCGTCCTGCTCTACGGCCCGCCCGGCACCGGCAAGACGCTGCTGGCCCGCGCCGTGGCCGGCGAGGCCGGGGTGCCGTTCTACTCCATCTCCGGCTCCGACTTCGTCGAGATGTTCGTCGGCGTCGGCGCCTCACGGGTCCGCGACCTCTTCGAGCAGGCCAAGGAGAATGCCCCGGCCATCATCTTCGTCGACGAGATCGACGCCGTGGGCCGCCACCGCGGCGCCGGCATGGGCGGCGGGCACGACGAGCGCGAGCAGACGCTCAACCAGCTGCTCGTGGAGATGGACGGCTTCGACGTCAAGACCAACGTCATCCTCATCGCGGCGACCAACCGTCCCGACATCCTGGACCCGGCGCTGCTGCGCCCGGGCCGCTTCGACCGGCAGATCGCCGTCGAGGCCCCGGACATGCTGGGCCGCCTGCACATCCTGCAGGTGCACGGCAAGGGCAAGCCGCTGGGCGACGTCGACCTCATGACCATCGCCCGACGCACCCCGGGCTTCTCCGGCGCCGACCTGGCCAACGTGCTCAACGAGGCCGCCCTCCTGGCCGCCCGCAAGAACGAGCAGGTCATCACCGATGCCGACCTCGACGAGGCGATCGACCGGGTCATGGCCGGACCGCAGAAGCGGACCCGGGTCATGAGCGCCAAGGAGAAGAAGATCACCGCCTACCACGAGGGGGGTCACGCCCTCGTCGCGGCGGCGATGAACCACACCGACCCGGTGAGCAAGGTGACGATCCTGCCCCGCGGTCGGGCGCTCGGCTACACGATGGTGCTGCCGGCCGACGACAAGTACTCCACGACCCGCAACGAGCTGCTGGACCAGCTCGCCTACGCGCTCGGCGGCCGGGTCGCCGAGGAGCTGGTCTTCCACGACCCCACCACCGGGGCCGCCAACGACATCGAGAAGGCGACCGGCCTGGCCCGCAAGATGGTGACCCAGTTCGGTATGTCCGAGCGGGTCGGTGCGGTCAAGCTCGGCTCGGCCGGCGGTGAGGTCTTCCTCGGGCGCGACATGGGCCACGAGCGGGACTACTCCGAGAACCTGGCCGGCGTCGTCGACCAGGAGGTGCGCCGGCTCATCGAGGCCGCGCACGACGAGGCCTGGCACGCGCTCAACGACAACCGCGACATCCTCGACGCGCTCGTGCTGGAGCTGCTGGAGAAGGAGACGCTCAACGCCGAGGCGATCGCCGAGGTCTTCACCGACGTCCGCAAGCGGCCGGTCCGCCCGGTGTGGCTGTCCTCCGATGCCCGGACCATCCACGAGGCCGGCCCGGTCCTCACCGACGCCGAGAAGCGCGCGATGTCCAACGGGCACCACCCGCTCACCGAGACCGACGGCGACAACCCGCCCTCCGAGGTGGTCCAGGTGCCCGAAGGCGGCCATGTCGACCCCGGGCACGCCTGAGGCCGCGGCGGGCGTGCGGCCCGCCGCGGCGGGCGCCGGTCCCGACCCGGTCGAGGACGCCCCCGGACCGCAGGACGCTGTCGGCCGCGCCGTCGACCACGCCCGGATCGAGGCCGCCGTCCGGGAGATCCTGCTCGCCGTGGGGGAGGACCCCGACCGCGACGGGCTCCTGCACACCCCGGCCCGGGTGGCGCGGTCCTACGCCGAGATCTTCTCCGGGATCGACCAGGACCCGAGCGCGGTGCTCGGCACCACCTTCGACGTCGACCACGACGAGATGATCCTGGTCAAGGACATCGAGCTCTACAGCGTCTGCGAGCATCACCTCGTGCCGTTCCACGGCTCGGCCCACGTCGCCTACATCCCCGGCCCGGACGGCCGGGTGGTCGGCCTGTCCAAGCTGGCGCGGCTCGTCGACGTGTATGCCCGGCGCCCGCAGGTGCAGGAGCGCCTCACCACGCAGGTCGCCGACGCCCTGGTGGACCACCTCGCCCCGCGCGGCGTCCTGGTCGTGGTCGAGGCCGAGCACCTGTGCATGTCGATGCGCGGCGTCCGCCGCCCCGGCGCCCGCACCATCACCTCGACCGTGCGCGGCCACCTGCGCAACCAGGCGACCCGCGCCGAGGCGATGAGCCTGATCACCGGGCGGTAGGGGCTGTGGTGGGCACCGCGCATACCCAGATCATGGGGGTGGTCAACGTCACCCCCGACTCGTTCTCCGACGGGGGGCGCTGGCTCGACACGGACGTCGCCGTCGCGCGCGGGCAGGAGCTCGCGGCGCAGGGGGCGCAGATCGTCGACGTAGGAGGCGAGTCCACGCGGCCGGGCAGCACGCGACCGCCGGAGCAGGAGGAGGCCGAGCGGGTCCAGCCGGTCGTCTCCGCCCTCGCGCAGCAGGGGTATGCCGTCTCCGTCGACACCATGCGCGCCGGCGTCGCGGAGGCGGCGCTGCGGGCCGGGGCGGTGCTGGTCAACGATGTCTCGGGCGGGCTGGGCGACCCGCGGATGGGGCCGATGATCGCCGAGACCGGGGCGCGCTACGTCGTCATGCACTGGCGCGGGCTGCTCACCGACGCGTCGGCGAGGCACCACTACGACGACGTCGTGCGGGAGGTGTGCGACGAGCTCTCGGCCCGCGTCGAGGCGCTCGTGGGGCAGGGCGTGCGGGAGGATCAGCTGGTGCTCGACCCCGGTTTCGGCTTCTCCAAGGACGCCGGCCACAACTGGACGCTGCTCGCCGGCCTGGACCGCGTCGTGTCGCTCGGGCTGCCGGTCCTGGTGGGCACGTCCCGGAAGCGCTTCCTCGGGCGCCTGCCCACCCGCCCGGGCGAGGCGACGCCCGAGGACGGCGAGCCCAGCCCGCCCGACCAGCGCGACGCCGCGACCGCGGCCACCAGCCTGCTGGCCGCGCAGGCCGGGGCCTGGGCAGTCAGGGTGCACGAGGTCCCGCCGACCCGCGACGCGCTCGCGGTGTGGCAGCTGACGCAGGAGGCGACCCGGTGAGGGGCGGTGACCAGATCCGGCTGTCCGGCGTGCGGGCGCGGGGGCATCACGGTGTCCTCGACCACGAGCGTCGCGACGGCCAGGACTTCGTCGTCGACGTGGTCCTGGAGCTCGACCTGCGCCCGGCCGGGACGAGCGACGAGCTCGCCCGGACCGTCCACTACGGCGAGGTCGCCGCTGACGTCGTGGCCGTGGTCGAGGGCGAGCCGCGCGACCTCATCGAGACGGTGGCCGAGGAGATCGCGGCCCGGGTGTTGGCGCGCCCGCTGGTCGAGGCGGTCGAGGTGACGGTGCACAAGCCGCAGGCCCCGGTCGGCGTGCCCTTCGGCGACGTCGCGGTCGTGGTGCGTCGGCGCCGGGACGTGCCGGTCGTCATCGCGCTGGGCGCCAACCTCGCGGGGACCGACGGCGCCGAGCCCGCCGAGACGTTGCGCGCGGCCGTCGGACGGCTGCGGCGTCTGCGCGGGCTTCGGGGTGTGCGCGCCTCTCGCTCCTTCGTCACCGCCCCGGTGGGCGGCGAGGCCGTCGCCGGGCAGCCGGACTACGTCAACGCCGTGGCCCTCGCGCGCACGAGCCTGTCGCCCGCCTCGCTGCTCGCGGCGCTGCACCGCGTCGAGGCTGCCTTCGGTCGCACCCGAGAGGTCCGGTGGGGCGCGCGCACCCTCGACCTGGACCTGGTGCAGTACGGCGACCCCTCGGCCGGCACCGACGTGGTGAGCGAGGACCCGGAGCTGACGCTGCCGCACCCGCGCAGCCACGAGCGCGCCTTCGTGCTCGTCCCCTGGGCCGACCTCGACCCCGCCGCGACCCTGCGCCGCGACGGGGACGTCGTGGCGGTGGGCGACCTCGTGCCGGGGCTGGTCGAGCAGCGCGTGCTCCCGCTGGAGGAAGGTCCGTGAGCGGCGTGGACGGCGTGCGGGTGCGCGCCGGCGTCGTCGTCGCGGTGCTCGCCGGGATGGCGAGCTGGCTGCTGCTGCAGGTCGTGCGATCGCTGGGCGGGGCATACCCCGTCATCTCCTGGATCGGGCTCGTCCCGCTGGTCGCCGTGACGCTGCTCGTGCTCGTGATGTGCTGGCAGATCCGGCGTTACCTGCTCGGCAAGGGCACGCTGCGGCCCAGCCCGCAGCGGGGTCGCGGCACCGTCGTCGGTGCCCAGGCGGCGGCGCTCGGCGGGGCGGCGCTGCTCGGCTGGTATGCCGCCAACGCGCTGGTCCACCTGCCCAACGCCGATGTGGCGAGTGAGCGGGCCCAGCTGATCTGGGGGCTGGTGCACGCGGTGGCCGCCCTCGCCCTCTCCGTGGCGGGCTTCGTCGGTCAGGGGTGGTGCCGCATCCCGCCGACCGAGCACGACGACGATGACGACGGCGTGGCCGACGGGGACCTCGCGTACGGCTGAGTTCCGTCACTGAGCACCCTCGTGCGTGAGGTGGTGCGCCTCCTGGTGTCGCAGGCGTGCCCAGAGGCACCCCGGTGTCGCAACCTTCTGCACAAGCGTGCCGGGCCGACTGCAGGGACCGGGCACGCGCCTACAGTGACGGCATGAGCGAGCCTGAGCCCGGGTGGGGCGAGCGTGACCCCCAGGTCCCGATCGAGCCGAGGCCCGGCTCACGGGAGACCACGCTGTGGCCCGGGTTGGAGGACCCGGAGCACTCGCGGTGGTATGCCGACCGGTTCCGCCAGATGGCGGCCGCGGGCCAGGACCTGCAGGGCGAGTCGCGGCTGGTGGACGTGCTCGCGCCCCGCGGCGCCCGGCTGCTGGACGCCGGGTGCGGGCCCGGCCGGCACGGTGGGCACCTGTCGCGTCTGGGGCACACGGTCGTGGGGGTCGACATCGACCCGGCGCTGGTGGCGGTGGCGCGTCAGGACCACCCCGGCGCCACCTGGCTGACCGCCGACCTGGCCTCGCTCGATCTGGCGTCCCTCGGTGAGCCCGAGCCCTTCGACGGGGCGCTGGTGGCCGGCAACGTCATGGACTTCGTGGCCGAGCAGCACCGCGGCGCCGTCGTGGCCCGGCTGCGGGCGCACCTACGGGAGGGCGGATTCCTCGTCGTCGGCTGCCGGGTGGTGCGCGGCTTCACCCCGGCCGACCTCGACGTGGCGGCGACCGCGGCCGGCCTGCGCCTCGAGCACCGGTTCGCCACGTGGGACCTGCGCCCCTGGCATACCGACGCCGACTTCTGCGTGAGCATCCTGCGGAACGAGCACGCCGGATGATCGTGAGCCGTCCGGCGCACGACGGCCGCACGACGGAGCACCAGTCACGACGGTTGCTGGCGCTCCACAGCACCGTGGCGGCGGTGCTGGGCTCCGGCGTGACGGTGCTGGTGCACGAGGCCACCCATCTCGTGGCGGTCTTGGGGCTCGTGGGGCAGGGCCGCCTCTATCCCTACGGCGCTCAGTACGACGGGGAGCTGGACGGCGTGTCCACCGCGGTCGTCGCGCTGGCAGGTCCTGCTGTCAGCCTCGCGCTGGGCCTGGCTCTCCTGCTGACCTTGAGTCGGGCAAGAGTGGTCGGTCCGTGGCATCTCGTCCGGCTCTGGTGCGGAGCCTCGTCCTACGTCGTCGGAGCCGGCTACCTGTTCATCACCCCCTTCGGCGCCGGTGACACGGCCATCGCCGCGCAGGCCCTCGACCTTCCTGCCTGGACGGCCTTCGTCGCCGCGGCGGCCGGCCTCGCGCTCTGCCTCCTCGGCGCGCGCCTCGTGGCCTCGCGCGCGCTCCCGCTGACGGATCAGGACGACCGCATCGCCCGAGCGCTGCTCCTCCACCCTGCGTGGATCGGCACCGTGGTCAACCTCGGACTCATGCTGGCCTATCTCCTCGGCAGCGACGCGGGCTTCCCTCTCGGGCAGCAGGTGGCTGTCGTCTCGGGGTATGTCGTGCTGCTCACCCTGGGCCCGTGGTCCTTGCCCTACCTGGCGCGTCGGAGCCCGACGAGTCGGACGCACCTGCGACTGGGCCGGGTTCCCGTGGTCGCGCTGCTCGGGCTGGCCGTCCTGATCGCGGTCAACCTCGCTCTCCTCCCCGGGCTCAGGATCGGCTGAGGAGCGGCTACTTGTCGATGTCGCCCACCACGAAGAACATCGAGCCCAGGATCGCCACCATGTCGGCGACGACAGCGCCGGGCAGCATCTCGCGCAGCACCTGCACGTTATTGAACGACGCCGAGCGCAGCTTGAGCCGGTGGGGCACCGTGTCGCCGCGGCTGACCAGGTAGTAGCCGTTGAAGCCGAGCGGGTTCTCGCTCGCGCAGTAGTGCTCGCCGGCCGGCACCTTGAGCTTCTTCGGCAGCCGGGTGCTCACCGGACCCGGTCCCAGCTCGCGCAACCGGGCGGTGCACGCGAGCACGAGGTCCAGGCTGACCTCGACCTGCTCCACCAGCACCTCCAGCCGCGCCAGGCAGTCGCCCGCCTCCCGGGTCACCACCCGGCCGGGCCCGTCGTCGGTGAAGAGCTCGGCATACGCGAGGTAGGGCTCGTCGCGCCGCAGGTCGACATCGAGCCCGGAGGCGTGCGCGATCGGCCCGGACACGCCGTAGGCGAGGACGGTGTCCAGGTCGAGGACGCCCACGCCCCGGGTGCGGGCCTGCAGGATCTCGTTGCCCAGCACCAGCCCGACCAGGTCGGGCAGCCGCGAGCGCACCGAGGCCACCGCCGCGTCCACCCGGTCCAGCCAGCCGTCGGGCAGGTCGTGCAGGAGGCCACCGACCCGGGTGGCCATGAAGTGCATCCGGCCGCCGGAGTACTCCTCCATCACCGCCTGTATCTCCTCCCGCTCCCGGAAGGCGTAGAACATCGGGGTGATCGCACCCAGCTCGTGCGGGTAGGACCCAGGAACATGAGGTGGTTGAGCACCCGCCCCAGCTCGCACAGCAAGGTGCGCGCCCAGGTCGCCCGCTCGGGCACCTCCATGCCCAGCAGGTGCTCGACGGTGAGCGCCACGCCGACCTCGTTGTTGAAGGCGGACAGCCAGTCGTGCCGGTTCGCGAGCACCATGATCTGCCGGTAGTCACGGACCTCGAAGAGCTTCTCGGCACCGCGGTGCATGTAGCCGATGACCGGCTCGGCGGCCGTGATCCGCTCGCCGTCGGCGGTGATGCGCAGCCGCAGCACGCCGTGGGGGGGGTGCTGCGGGCCGATGTTGAGCACCATCTCGGTGGTCGAGAGCCCGCCGACGCCGGTGGCGCCGAGGGTGACGTCGAGGTCGCGGGTGCTCACCCGGTCAGCCTAAGCCCGGTCCGGCCGCCCACGGTCGACCTCGACCACGAGCCACCAGAAGTCGCCGAGGACGCCGCTGCCCAGCGTCCGGGCGGCGGCGCGTCGGGCGAGCGCGTCGAGGTATGCCCGCGGCTGGTCCCGGGCGAGCGCGTGCGGCACCGGGGCGCTCAGGTCGCCGAGGAGGTCGCGCAGGACCTCCCGCTGCCGCCGCGGCGTCACGACGGGGTGTCCGGTCGGGGAGGGGAGCGAGGCGGCGAGGGCGTCGACAGCGACGTGCGCGGTGAGGTCGCAGCTGCCGTCGGGCACCGGGTCGACCTGTCGCCCGCCGCGGAACCCGGTCAGCGTCCCGTGGGCCGGCCGGTCCTCGGCGGTGTGGCCGTAGTCGACAGCCACCACCAGGCCGCTGCGGACCCGCCGCACCAGGTCGGCGAAGGCAACCTCCCGGGGCAGCCCGACCTCGGCCCGGACGACCGACTCATCCGCAGAAGCTGTTCCGCTGCGCTGATGCATCACCGCAGCGGAACCCGTCCTGCGCAGGAGTGGACCCGCTGGCGCACCCTCTGGTCCGTCGCCGAGCCAGCGCCGCACCCAGGCCAGCTCCTCGCCCTCCACCGGCGCCCCGAGAGAGTCGCGCCACCGACCCCACTGTGCGGTCCTCGAGACCTCGACGGTGCGCCATACCCCCGTCCCGTCCCGCTGCACCACCGGGCACGGGACGACGTCGAGCCACTCGTGCGCGAGCAGCAGCGTGGCGTCGAGGTCGCGCAGCGTGTCCGGCAGCGCCGTCCCGCCCGGCGCGACGTGCCACTCCTCGACGTCCAGACCCGCCGGCCGGGCCACGACGTCGACCCCGGTGAGGTGCAGCGCGGGCGAGACCCGGCGCAGCTCGGCCAGCAGCTCACCCCGCCCCGCGCCCACGTCGACGACCCGGTCGCACCCGTGCCGGGAGGCCAGCGCCGCCACCGCCTCGGCGAGCACCCGCCCACCGCCCGGTATGCCCTGGGCCGAGGTCGCGAAGTGCGCCGCGGGCGCGCTGCGCCGGTAGAAGCCCCCCTCGCCGTAGAGCGCCTCCTGCCAGGCCGCCTCCCAGGACAAGGAGGTGCCCTGCGTCCGGCCCGTCGCGCTACCCGCAGCCCGTTCATGCACCGGGCCAGCCTCGCAGAGCCTAGGGTGTGCGGTCGTGGACCTTCTCGACATCGCGCGCATCATCGGCGGCCTCGTCCTGCTCGTCGGCGGCGGGGAGCTGCTCGTGCGCGGCGCGTCGAACCTCGCGGCCCGCATGGGGATCAGCCCGCTCGTGGTCGGCCTCACCGTGGTCTCGGCGGCCACCTCGGCCCCCGAGCTGGCCGTGACGGTCGGGGCGGTCCTCGACGGCCAGCCCGACCTCGCGGTCGGCAACGTCGTCGGCTCCAACATCGCCAACGTGCTGCTCATCCTCGGGGTCGCGGCGCTGGTGCTGCCTCTCGTCGTGCGCGAGCAGCTCATCAAGCTCGACGTCCCGGTCATGGTCGGGCTCTCGGTGGCGCTGCTCCTCGTGGCCCGCGACGGTCAGATCTCGACCGTCGAGGGTGTGGTCCTGCTCGGCGCGATGGCCGCCCACACCGTGCTCACGGTGGTCGTCAGCCGCCGGGCGCAGCGCAAGGAGCTGCGCAAGCGCCGGGCGCCCGCCCCACGCGAGGGCGAGCCGATGCGGGCTCCGCTGGCGCTGCTGCTGGTGGTCGTCGGTGTCGCGCTCCTGGTGTCCGGCGCCAACCTGCTGGTCTCGGGGGCGGTCAACATCGCCGAGGCGCTGGGCATCAGCGGTCTGGTCGTGGGGCTCACCGTCGTCGCGATCGGGACCTCGCTGCCCGAGCTGGCTGCCTCGGTCATCGCGGCGGTGCGCGGCCAGCGGGACCTCGCGGTCGGCAATGTCGTCGGCAGCTGCATCGCCAACATCGGGCTGGTGCTCGGGGTGCCGGCGATCATCTCCTCGGGCGGTCTGCCGGTGCCGACCCCGGCCATCGCCCTGGACATCCCCTTCATGATCGCGACCACCGTGGCCCTGGCCCCGGTCGTCTTCACCGGCTTCACCGTCGCGCGCTGGGAGGGTGGTCTCTTCGTGCTGCTGTATGCCGCCTACACCGCCTTCGTCGTGCTCAACGCCACCCGACACGAGGCGCTCGAGGGCTTCGAGCTGGTCATGGTGATCTTCGTGCTCCCGCTCGTCGCGCTGACCCTCCTGGTGACCTCGACCTTCGAGCTCGGCGTCCTCGCCGAGCGGCGCCGGGTGCGCGCCAAGGCGGCCGCGGGACAACCCGTACCGTGATGTCGTTTTTCTGCTAGATCTACGTCGCGGCAGGCGGCACCATGGTCGTGTGAGCACCTCAGCCATGCACCTCGACCACGACCGCTGCGCCACGGTCGTGCGCAGCAAGGACCCGCGCTACGACGGCTGGTTCGTCACCGGGGTGCTCAGCACCGGCATCTACTGCCGGCCGAGCTGCCCGGCCATCACGCCCCGGGTGCGCAACATGCGCTTCTACCCCAGTGCCGCGGCGGCCCAGGGGGCCGGCTTCCGGGCCTGCAAGAGGTGCCTGCCCGACGCGACCCCGGGCTCGCCCGAGTGGCACGTGCGGGGGGATGTCGTGGCCCGGGCCGTGCGGCTCGTCGCGGACGGGGTCGTGGACCGGGAGGGCGTCAGTGGGCTGGCGGCCCGCCTCGGCTACTCGACCCGGCAGCTCGAGCGCCTCGTGCGCGCTGAGCTGGGGGCGGGACCGCTGGCGCTCGCCCGGGCGCAGCGGGCGCAGGCGGCCCGCCTGCTGCTGGAGGGCACGGCGCTGACGATGGCCGACGTCGCGCACGCCGCGGGCTTCTCCAGCATTCGGTCCTTCAACGACACCGTGCGCGAGGTGTATGCCGCCACCCCCTCGCAGCTGCGGGCGGGAGCCAGGGGTGGCGGCGCCGGCGGAGACCGCGGCACCGTGGGGCAGCCACCACCGGGTGCCCCGACGACGCTGACCCTGCGGCTGCCCTTCCGGGCGCCGCTGCACGCCCCCAGCCTCTTCGGCCACCTCGCCGCGACCGCGGTGCCGGGGATCGACACCTGGGTCGACGGCGCGCTCGTCCGCTCGCTCCGTCTCCCCGCGGGTCCCGCGGTGGCCGAGCTGCGCCCCGGCCGCCCTGACGACCGTCACGTCCACGTCACGCTGCGGCTCGCCGACACCGGTGACCTGGCGGCTGCCATCGGGCGCTGCCGGCGGATGCTGGACCTGGACGCCGACCCGGTCGCGGTCGACGAGCACCTCGCCTCCGACCCGGCCCTGGCGCCCCTGGTGCGCAAGCACGCCGGCGTCCGGCTCCCGGGCAGCCCGGACACCGACGAGCTCGCCCTCCGCGTGGTCCTGAGCCAGCAGGTCTCGACCGTCGCGGCCGGGACGCTGACCGGGCGGCTGGTGCAGAGCCTCGGCGACCCGTTGCCGGAGCCGCTGACCGGGCCGGTGACCCACCTGTTCCCGACGGCTGCTGCGGTGGCCGGCGCCGCCGACCACGAGCTCCCCGGGATGCCGGCCTCCCGTCAGCGCACCCTGCGCACGGTGGCTGCGGCGCTCGCGGAGGGCGAGGTCGACCTCGGCCCCGGGGCCGACTGGGGCACGGCGCGCGAGCAACTGCTGGCACTCCCCGGTGTCGGCCCGTGGACCGCCGAGATGGTGCTCCTGCGGGGCCTGGGCGACCCCGACGCCTTCCCCGCCACCGACCTCGGCGTCCAGGTCACCGCTGCCGCCCACGGGCTGCCGGGCGGTCGCGGACTGGCGCAGCACGCTGCTGCCTGGAGCCCGTGGCGCAGCTATGCCACCTCGCTGCTCTGGGCCGCCTCCGACCACGCCGCGGCGCGCCTGCCGGACGCCGAGCCGGGCACCGACCGATCCACGACCGACTTCCACACGACCGACCGCCACACCACCGACGGCACCGACCGCCACGGCGGCGACGGGCATACCGTCACGACGAAGGAGACACCATGACCACCCTGCACCTGACGATCGACTCCACCCTGGGTCCGCTGCGCCTCGCCAGCGACGGTGAGCACCTGACCGGCGTCTACTTCACCGAGCACCGGCACGCGCCGCAGGAGCTGGGCGCCGAGGTCGACGAGGCGCAGGCGCCCGCCGTGCTCCTCACGGCGGCCCGGCAGCTGCGGGAGTACCTGGCGGGGGAACGCACCGAGTTCGACCTCCCCCTGGCGGCCGAGGGCACCGACTTCCAGCAGCGCGTCTGGGGCGTGCTGCGCACGATCCCCTACGGCACGACCTGGTCCTACGGCGACCTGGCCCGGGCGCTGGGCCAGCCCGGGGCCTCGCGCGCGGTGGGGCTGGCCAACGGTCGCAACCCGATCTCCATCGTCGTGCCCTGCCACCGCGTCATCGGGTCCACCGGCGCCATCACCGGCTACGGCGGCGGCGTGGAGCGCAAGCAGCAGCTGCTGGACCTCGAGCGCAGCGCGAGCGCCCCCGCGCTCTTCGGCTGAGTCGACCCCCGGCAGCGCCGCCGACGCCGTGCCGGGGAGCCGCCGACGGACGACTACGCTGGGAGGGTGAGCGACGCGACCCCCCAGCCCGTCCCGGACACCGACCTGCCCGAGCAGATCGCGGTCCGTCAGGGCAAGCGTCAGGCGATGCTGGACGCCGGGGTCGACCCCTACCCGGTCAGCCTGCCGGTGACCCACACCCTGGCGCAGGTGCGCGAGCAGTGGGACGGCCTGGAGACGGGCGAGGAGAGCCAGGACGTCGTCGGGGTCGCGGGACGGGTCGTCTTCGTGCGCAACACCGGCAAGCTCTGCTTCGTCTCGCTGCAGGCCGGTGACGGCACCCGGCTGCAGGGGATGCTCTCCCTCGCCGAGGTCGGGCAGGAGTCGCTGGACCGGTGGAAGGCCTGGGTCGACCTGGGCGACCACGTCTTCGTCGAGGGCCGGGTCATCCGCTCCCGCCGCGGTGAGCTCTCCGTCATGGCGGCCCGGTGGGAGATGGCCGCGAAGGCGCTGCGTCCGCTGCCGGTCCTGCACAAGGACCTGTCCGAGGAGCAGCGGGTCCGGCAGCGCTACGTCGACCTCATCGTCCGGGACGAGGCGCGCCAGATGGTGGCGGACCGGGCGGCCATGACGCGCGCCGTGCGCCGCGTGCTGGAGCAGGACGGCTATCTGGAGGTCGAGACCCCGGTGCTGCAGGCGGTGCACGGCGGTGCGAACGCCCGGCCGTTCGACACCCACCTCAACGCCTTCGACATGCCGATGTCGATGCGGATCGCGCTCGAGCTCTATCTCAAGCGGGCGGTCGTCGGCGGGGTGGAACGGGTCTACGAGATCGGCCGGATCTTTCGCAACGAGGGCATCGATTCCACCCACTCGCCGGAATTCACGATGCTCGAGTGCTACCAGGCATACGGTGATCAGTTCACCATGGCCGATCTCATCCGCCGGATCATCCTCGCGGCGGCCGACGAGCTCGGCACACGCACGCTCGACACTCCTGCAGGAATGATCGACCTCGACGCGGAATGGTCCTGGCTGCCCTTCTACGAGGGCCTGTCGGCGGCGGTGGGGGAGAGGGTCGGAGTCGACTCCTCGCTCGACGACCTGCGTCGGCTCGCTGCCACGCACGAGGTGCCGGTGAAGCCGGAGTGGGGCGCCGACAAGATCGCCATGGAGATCTTCGGCGACGTCGTCGAGCCGACCCTCGTCCAGCCGACGTTCGTCTGCGACTACCCGACGATCGCCCAGCCGCTGGCCCGCCCGCACCGCACCGAGCCCGGGCTGGTCGAGGCGTGGGACCTCGTCATCGGCGGGGTGGAGCGGGGCACCGCCTTCTCCGAGCTGGTGGATCCTGAGGTCCAGCGGGCGCGGCTGACCGAGCAGTCGCTGCTCGCCGCGGGCGGGGACCCCGACGCGATGCAGCTGGACGAGGACTTCCTGCGGGCGCTGGAGTATGCCGCGCCACCCATGGGTGGCCTGGGGATGGGTCTGGACCGGGTGCTCATGCTGCTGACCGGCACCGGGATCCGGGAGACCATCCTCTTCCCCTTCCTCAAGCCGGAGGCGTGATGGGCGACCTCCTGTACGAGGGGTGGATGATCCTGGCGGCGCTGCTGCCGTCGGCAGGGCTGCTCTTCCTCTTCTACGTCGTCATGAAGCACGTGGTGGAGGGAGACCGCCGCGAGCGTGCCGCGCTGCGGGCCGCCGAGCAGGCGCAGGACGCGCAGGAACGCGAGAGGGGCACCGCACGCGCCCCGCAGGACGATCCGGACACCCGCCCGGAGCAGCGTCGCTGACTGCTGCGCCCACCCGCTGGCGGGCCGGCGAAGAATGGCACTGTGATTCCCTTGTGACCTTGTCGCGCAATTGCCCGGGTTCGCGTTCGGAGGAAAAGGCGCTAGTCTTCTTTCGCGCCGCATCCTGTTGGCGGCGCAAGGTCTCATCAAGGAGAAGAAAATGGCACAGCGTGTGCAGGTCATCCTCGTCGATGACCTCAGTGGCGGGGAGGCGAGCCAGACCGTGGAGTTCGCCCTCGACGGGGTTCACTACGAAATCGACCTCAGTGACGAGAATGCTGCGAAGCTGCGTGAGGACTTCGCCTCGTGGATCGGTCAGGCGCGTCGTTCCGGCGGTCGTCGGCAGACCCGCCGCAAGGGCTCGTCCGCCACGAGCGGTCGCAGCGACGAGCTCGCGAAGGTCCGTGAGTGGGGCCGGGAGAACGGCTTCCAGGTGAGCTCGCGCGGCCGTGTGTCGCAAGAGCTGCAGGACGCCTACGCGGCGGCCCACTGACAGCAGCGTCTGCCCTCGGGCGGACCTGGACGGGGCCGGCACCCAGGAGGGGGCCGGCCCCGTCGTCGTTCTCGAATCCCCACCGAGCGTCGTGAATGGTTGGCCCCGGGTCTCACCGAGCGTCGTGAAGGGTTGCCGTCACGCCTCGTGGAGGGTGACCTGGGTGAGCTCGTCGTCGCCGTCCGCCGCGGCCTCGACCTCGTCCCACTCGCGGGGGAGGGCGATCTGAGGGCGTTCGCGTCCTCGGAGCGACCACGGGCAGATCGTCGTCTTGGCCCCGTTGTTCTGGCTCCAGTCGAGGAAGACCTTGCCGGGTCGGACCGCCTTGGTCATGCGCGCCGTCACCAGGTCGGGGTGCTGCTCCGCGAGGCTCTCGGCCAGCGCCTTGGTCACCGCGGAGACCTCGTCCGAGCTGCGGGTGCCCTCGAGCGCGGCATACAGCTGCATCCCCTTGGACCCGCTCGTGACCGGGCGGGCCTCCAGGCCCACCCCGGCCAGCCGGTCGCGCACGAGCACGGCGACCCTCGCGCACTCGGGGAGCCCGGCACCGGGCCCGGGGTCGAGATCGACGACGAGCCGGTCCGGGTGCTGCGGCACACCGTCCTCGTCCAGCCGCCACTGCGGCACGTGCAGCTCCAGGCTGCCGAGGTTGACGAGATAGACGAGGTCGGCCAGATCCGTGACGAGGGGGAAGGTCAGGTGGGTGTGCCCGCGCGAAGACCCTGGGGTCGGCACGACGACCCGTGGCAGCCAGTCGGGAGCCCCGGAGGGGAGGTTCTTCTCGAAGAAGTGTGCCTGCGCGACTCCCTCCGGCCAGCGGATCCGGGTGACCGGCCGGTCGGCCAGCTCGGGCAGGATCTGCTCGGCGTGGGTGACGTAGTAGGTGAGGACCTCCCCCTTGGTCGTGCCCGTCGCGGGGTAGAGGACCTTGTCGAGGTTGCTGACCTTGAGCGTGCGTCCGGCGACGCTCACCTGCTGGCTGCTCACGTCAGCTCCTCCTGCACCAGGTCCCCGGGGGTGAGGTCGGCCCGGACCCCTTGGAAGGAGGGTTGTCGCAGCCGGCCGGACTCGCTCAGCCCGAGCGAGGCCACCTCCACGACCACCCGGGGCTCCAGCCAGGTCGACCCGCGGGCCTCCACCGCGGGGATCGGCGCGTCGAAGGGGTATGCCGCCCGCGGCACCGCCGCGAGCAGCCGCTGCAGCTGCTCGCCCGCGCGCCCGGCCAGCCCGCTGCCGACCCGACCCCGGTAGCGCAGGAGCAGGCTCCCGTCGTCGGCGCGCACGGGCATACCGTCGGGACCGGGGACGGGAAGACCCACGTGCACCGCGCCGAGCCGTCCCGGCCGCCCGGTCTCGGGTCGCCACCCCCCGACGACCACCGAGCGGCGGGCCCGGTGCGGGAACTTCACCCAGTCGGCGCTGCGCTGCCCCGCCCGGTATGCCGCCGTCCGCCGCTTGCTGACGACCCCCTCCAGCCGCTGCTCCCGGGTCGCGGCCAGCAGCATGGCCCCGTCGTCGTAGACCGGCGAGACCGAGACCTGGGTCTGCGGCACGTCGTCGAGCAGCTCCTCCAGCGCCTGCCGCCGCGCGCTCCACGGGAGCGGGGTGAGGTCGAGACCGTCGACGCGGAGCAGGTCGAAGGCGACGTAGGTCGCCGGACGGCTGCTCGCGAGCCGGCGGGCCGCGGCGGTGGTCGAGGTGTGCACCCGCTCGACGACCTGGCCGAAGGACGGGCGGCCGTCGACGAGCACGACGGCCTCCCCGTCGAGCAGCAGGTCGTCGGCGATCCCGACCAGCCCGGTGAGCTCGGGGAAGGCGACGGCGATGTCGCGCTCGCCGCGCGTGGTCAGCCGCAACGTCCCCCCCTGGACGTCGGCGAGCAGCCGGATGCCGTCCCACTTGATCTCGTGCACCCAGTCCGGACCGGGCGGCGGACCGACCCGGGTCTCCCCCGGGGTGGCGAGCATGGGGCGCATGGGTCCATCCTGGGGTGCGTGAGAGCGATCTGGAAGGGTGCCGTCTCGTTCGGCCTGGTCAACGTGCCCGTGCGGCTCTACTCGGCGACCGAGAACCACGACCTCAGCTTCCATCAGGTGCGGCGCAGTGACGGCAGCCGTATCCGCTACAAGCGGGTGGCCCAGGCCGACGGCGAGGAGGTCGCCTACAAGGACATCGCCAAGGCCTACGAGACCGATGACGGCAAGACCGTCGTGCTCACCGACGAGGACCTCGCCAGCCTGCCCAACCGCAGCAGCAAGGAGATCTCGGTCGAGCGCTTCGTCCCGCGCGAGCAGATCGATCCGATCCTGTTCGACAAGGCCTACTTCCTGGAGCCGGACGCCATGGGGGCGAAGGCCTACGGCCTGCTGCGCGAGGCGCTGCGGGAGTCCGATCGGGTCGCCGTGGTGACCGTCTCGGTGCGCAGTCGCATGACCATGGCCGTCCTGCGCGTGCGCGAGGACGACGACGCGATCGTGCTGCAGACCTTGCTCTGGCCGGACGAGATCCGGGCCTCCGAGCAGCTGGACCACCTCGACGAGGTGAGCGAACCGAAGAAGGACGAGGTCGCCATGGCCCGGATGCTCGTCGACTCCATGTCCGGCGACTTCGAGCCCGAGGGGCACGTCGACGACTTCAAGGAGGCCGTGGACGCCCTGGTCGAGAAGAAGATCAGCGGCGGCGAGGTCGCCGAGAGCCCGGACGAAGGGGACGAGGCCGACTCCGGCGAGGTCGTCGACCTGCTCGCCGCGCTGCAGCGCTCGGTGGACCGGGCCAAGAAGGGTCGCGGCTCCGACTCCGGCGCCGGATCCTCCGACGACGGGGGCAGCTCGGCCACGAAGGGCGGCTCCTCCTCGAAGACCTCGACCAAGAAGGGTTCGACGAAGAAGTCGACCAGCACGAAGTCGAGCTCGTCCAAGCGGTCGACGACCAAGAAGGCCGGCTGAGCGACCCGGTCACGGGGACCTGTCGCCAGGCGCGTCCCGGACCCGCACCCGAGCCGGTCAGGGCGTCACGGTCTGCTCGGGCGCCTCCTCGCGGGCCTGCTTCGGGCTGCAGCCGACGCCCTGGTCCAGCTTCTGGGCGATGGAGGTGAGGGTGGAGCGCAGCGGCTCGCGCAGGTCGTCCTCGCGGTCGACGAGGACCTCCGCGGTGAGGCTGTAGGGCTCTCGTGATCCGGAGCCCTGCGCTCCGCACAGGGTGAGGCCCACCCCGACCGTCGGGGACAGGTAGGACTCACCGAGGTACTCCGGGCCAGGCGCCATGCCCTCGGTCGCCTCGACGAGCGACCGGGCGGTCTCGCGGCCCTCCTCACCGACCACGACGCTCACCCGCACCAGCGGCGTCTGCCCGTCGTAGGCCTCGCACACCCACCGGGTCTCGTCGTCGGCGACCATCACCTCCCGCGGCTCGGTGAGCTCGCCGCCGGCGAGGGCGCGCAGGGACTGCGGGCTGACGTCCTCGCACAGCCAGCCGTTGCTGCCCGAGCCGTCGGTGGCTGCCGCGTCCTGCTCGGCGGGGGCCGAGGTCTCGGTGCCGGGCTCCTCGGTGGGCTCGGAGGTGCAGGCGGCCAGGACGGCGACGAGCAGGAGCGGGGCGAGGCGGGTCAGGTGACGGCGGCGCATGGCCGCATCGTAGGTCGGCTTCGGGCCGCATTCCGCCGGGGGCGAACACGGAACATCGGCCGTGGATCTCGGCGTTGATTCGGATCAGACGCACGTAGAGTGGGTATACGCCCACAGTGGAGGAGAAGAGCATGTTCGAACGGTTCACCGACCGGGCTCGACGTGTGGTGGTGCTCGCGCAGGAAGAGGCGCGCATGCTCAACCACAACTACATCGGCACCGAGCACCTGCTGCTGGGCCTGATCCACGAGGGTGAGGGCGTGGCCGCCAAGGCGCTGGAGTCGCTGGACATCTCGCTGGACGCGGTGCGCCAGCAGGTGCAGGAGATCATCGGCCAGGGGCAGAACAGCCCGACCGGCCACATCCCGTTCACCCCGCGGGCCAAGAATGTCCTCGAGCTCTCGCTGCGCGAGGGACTCCAGCTGGGGCACAACTACATCGGCACCGAGCACCTGCTGCTCGGCCTCATCCGTGAGGGTGAGGGCGTGGCTGCGCAGGTGCTGGTCAAGCTGGGCGCCGACCTCAACCGGGTCCGTCAGCAGGTCATCACGCTGCTCTCGGGCTACCAGGGCAAGGAGTCGGCGACCGCCGGCGTCGGCGCCGGCAGCCAGCAGGAGGGCCAGCAGTCCGGCTCGCTGGTGCTGGACCAGTTCGGCCGCAACCTGACCCAGGCCGCCCGTGAGGGCAAGCTCGACCCGGTCATCGGGCGCGAGCAGGAGATCGAGCGGGTCATGCAGGTGCTGTCCCGCCGCACCAAGAACAACCCCGTCCTCATCGGCGAGCCCGGCGTCGGCAAGACCGCCGTCGTCGAGGGCCTGGCCCAGGACATCGTCCGTGGCGACGTGCCGGAGACGCTCAAGGAGAAGCAGCTCTACACGCTCGACCTCGGTGCCCTGGTCGCCGGCTCGCGCTACCGCGGTGACTTCGAGGAGCGCCTCAAGAAGGTGCTCAAGGAGATCCGCACCCGCGGCGACATCATCCTGTTCATCGACGAGATCCACACCCTCGTCGGGGCGGGTGCCGCCGAGGGCGCGATCGACGCCGCCAGCATCCTCAAGCCGATGCTGGCCCGCGGCGAGCTGCAGACCATCGGTGCGACGACCCTCGACGAGTACCGCAAGCACATCGAGAAGGACGCCGCGCTGGAGCGTCGCTTCCAGCCGATCCAGGTGTCCGAGCCCACGCTCAAGCACGCCATCGAGATCCTCAAGGGTCTGCGCGACCGCTACGAGGCGCACCACCGGGTGACCATCACCGACAGCGCCCTCGTCGCCGCCGCGTCCATGGCGGACCGCTACGTCAACGACCGCTTCCTGCCGGACAAGGCGATCGACCTCATCGACGAGGCCGGGGCCCGGTTGCGCATCCGTCGGATGACCGCGCCGCCGGACCTGCGCGACTTCGACGAGAAGATCGCGCACGCCAAGCGCGAGAAGGAGTCGGCCATCGACGGCCAGGACTTCGAGAAGGCCGCCCGGCTGCGCGACGAGGAGCACAAGCTCACCCAGGCGCGTGCCGAGCGGGAGAAGGAGTGGAAGAACGGTGACATGGACGTCGTCGCCGAGGTCGACGAGGAGCTCATCGCCGAGGTGCTGGCCGCGGCGACCGGCATCCCGGTCTTCAAGCTGAGCGAGGAGGAGTCCTCCAGGCTGCTCAACATGGAGGACGAGCTGCACAAGCGGATCATCGGCATGAACGACGCCATCAAGGCGCTGTCCCAGGCCATCCGCCGCACCCGCGCCGGCCTCAAGGACCCCCGCCGCCCCGGTGGGTCGTTCATCTTCGCCGGACCGACCGGTGTCGGCAAGACCGAGCTGGCCAAGACGCTCGCCGAGTTCCTCTTCGGCGACGAGGACAGCCTCATCACGCTCGACATGTCGGAGTACTCCGAGAAGCACACCGTCTCGCGGATGTTCGGCTCGCCCCCCGGCTACGTCGGGTACGAAGAGGGTGGCCAGCTGACCGAGAAGGTGCGGCGCAAGCCGTTCTCGGTGGTGCTCTTCGACGAGATCGAGAAGGCGCACCCGGACATCTTCAACAGCCTGCTGCAGATCCTGGAGGACGGTCGCCTGACCGACTCCCAGGGCCGGGTGGTCGACTTCAAGAACACCGTCATCATCATGACGACCAACCTCGGGACCCGTGACATCGCCAAGGGTGTCTCGCTCGGCTTCTCCGCCGGGCCGGAGACCCGCAGCGACTACGACCGGATGAAGAACAAGGTGACGGACGAGCTCAAGCAGCACTTCCGCCCCGAGTTCCTCAACCGTGTGGACGACACCATCGTCTTCCCGCAGCTCTCGCAGGAGGAGATCGTGCAGATCGTCGACCTCATGGTCGCCCGCCTGGACGAGCGCCTCAAGGACAAGGACATGGCGATCGAGCTCACCTCGGCCGCCAAGGAGCTGCTCGCCAAGCGCGGCTACGACCCCGTCCTGGGTGCGCGCCCGCTGCGTCGCGCGATCCAGCGCGAGATCGAGGACCAGCTCTCGGAGAAGATCCTCTTCGGCGAGCTGGGCACCGGTCAGATCGTCATCGTGGACGTCGAGGACCCGGTCGGCGAGGACAAGAACCGCGACAAGGTCTTCACCTTCCGCGGGCAGGACAAGCCCTCCGAGGTGCCCGACACGGTGCCGGTGGAGGAGCAGGCCGGCTGACCCCCGGCTGATCCACCCGAGCGGGCGGGACGTGGTGCACGACGTGCGCCGCGTCCCGCCCGTTCTGCGTATGGGAAAGGTATGCCGATGACCCTCTCCTGACGCATTTCACAGGTGCCACTCAGACACGCCGAGTTCACTCAGATCACGTGCTCGGAGGGGCGCCCGAGAGAGGTGTGAAAATCGAGAAAAGTGCTGGTCAACGAACTACACCTCTGTGATATCCGGGCTGACCTGCATCAACCCTGAGGGCGTGTGAGCAACATCACGAACTACACGCTTGTCATGCCCCCGGGAAATGCACTCATGGGGGTGGGGGTGGGGTTGCGTCGCAGGTCAGGGGTGGGTTTCATTGCTCCTGGCCCACCTGAGGGTCGTCCCAGAAACACCGGTCTCCGCACCCTGCCGGATACCTCTGCGTCCTGCCCCGCCACACACGTACGGATCACTGATGACCCTGAGCACCCGTCGCCTGTCGCGAACCATGATCGCCGTGACCGCCGCCGCCGCCCCGGTGGTGTCGCTCGCGCCCGCGGCCCACGCCGCGCCCTCCGGCACCCCGCAGCTGCCGCAGCAGCCGCTGTTGCCGGCCACGCCGACCACCCCGGTGGCGACCCCCCGGGTCCTCCCGACCCCCGCCCCCACCTCGACCGTCACGATGACCGTCAACGCCGCTGCCGGCGTCAACGCCCGCAGCGGCCCGTCGACCTCCTACGGCATCGTGGGCGGCTACCGCAACGGGACCAAGCTCACCGGCACGCTCACCTCCAACAACTGGCTCAAGGTCGGCAACAACACGTTCGTCGCCGCCTGGAACCTCACCCGGTCCTCCGGCAGCAACCCCGGTGGCGGTGGCGGGAGCGCCGAGCGGGTCACGCAGTGGATGGAGGCCTCGGTCGGCAACGTGCGCTCGGGCCCCGGCCTGGGCAACCCGGTCGTCACCACGATGCGCAAGGGCACGAAGGTGACGGGCACCTGGACCAGCAACGGCTGGCTCAACATCGGCGGCGGGAAGTACATCGCCGGCTCGATCCTCACCGGCACCAACCCCGGCGGTGGCGGCGGCTCCGACCCCGGTGGCGGCGGTGGCGGGAGCCAGCGCGTGACGCAGTGGATGGAGGCGTCGATCGGCAACGTGCGCTCGGGCCCGGGTCTGGGTCACCCGGTCGTCACCACGATGCGCAAGGGCACGAAGGTGACGGGCACCTGGACCAGCAACGGCTGGCTCAACATCGGCGGCGGGAAGTACATCGCCCGCTCCATCCTCACCGGCACCAACCCCGGCGGCGGCGGTGGTGGCGGTGGCGAGCAGCCGGACCCCGCCCCGAACGAGGTGACCCGGTGGGTCAGCGCTGCGTCGGCAAACGTGCGCTCCGGCCCCTCGACGTCATACTCCGTCGTCGGCAGCATGTCGCGCGGCACCGAGGTCACCGGCACGCTCACCAGCAACGGCTGGCTGAAGATGTCGGGCTCGCAGTACATGGCGGGCTCGGTGCTCACCGCGAGCAACCCCGGCGGTGGCGGCGGTGGTGGTGGCGCCGAGCCGGCTCCCGCCCCGGCCCCCTCGACCACCCGCCAGGAGATCCTCAACACCGCCGCGCAGTACATCGGCACCCCGTACAAGTACGGAGGCAACAACCCGCAGGAGGGCTTCGACTGCTCCGGCTACACCACCTACGTCTTCGCCGAGGTGGGCCTGTCGATCCCGCGGACCGCGGCCACCCAGCAGGCGGCCACCATGCCCACCAACAACCCGCAGCCGGGTGACCTGGTCTTCTTCGGATACCCGGCTTACCACGTGGGCATCTACGCCGGGAACGGGATGATGTACGACACCGGTCGCCCGGGCGTCCCGACGCAGTACCGCGCGATCTTCAGCGGCGTGTCCGGCTACGGGGTCGTCAACGGCGTCGGCTGAGCCGCCGCGGTGCCGGTGACGGCGCCGGGGGTGCACTAGCATCCTCGGTATGCCCACCGACCTCCCCTCCTGCTCGCCTGCCCCGGAGGTGGCCCTGCGGCCGGTCTTCCTGGGCACCGACCCCGGCACCTACGGGCTCGCGCGGGCGCTGCACGAGAAGTACGGCGTGCGCACGACGATCGTCTCGCGCGGGCAGACCGGTCCCATCGCGAACTCCCGCATCCTCGACAACGTCGAGGCGGGGGAGAACACGGACCGGGCACAGCTGCTCCGGACGCTGCTGGACGAGGGGCGGGTGTCCCGGGAGCGGGAGCCGGACGTGGCGTTGCTGCTGGGCTGCAACTCGGACTCGCACACCGAGCTGATCGCCGAGCACGCCGAGGAGCTCGGCGCGTACTTCGCCTTCCCGCGGATGTCGTCGCAGACCCTGGAGCAGATCGCCGACAAGCAGAGCTTCGGGCAGATCTGCGAGCGCCTCGGCCTGCCGACGCCGCGCACGGTCGTGGTGCCCTTCGCCGAGGCCGACGACCCGACGTGGGAGGCCCGACCCGATCGACATCTCCTTCCCGGTCGTCGCCAAGCCCGCCAACAGCGCCCACTTCGAGCACCTGCGCTTCCCGGGGGCGCAGAAGGTGTGGTTCCTGCAGACCCCGGACGAGTGGGACGACCTGGTCCGGACGCTGCGGGACGGTGGGGTGCGGCAGGACTTCCTCGTGCAGGAGCACATCCCCGGTGACGACACCCACCAGCTCTCGATCGTCGCCTACGTCGACCGCACCGGGCGGATGACCGCGTGCGCGACCGCGCAGGTCCTGCTCGGCGAGCACGACCCCACGACGATCGGCAACCCGATCGCCATGATCACCACCCCGATGCACGACCTCATGGACGCGGCGGAGCAGATCCTGGGCGCGGTGGACTACTGGGGCTTCGCCAACATCGACGCCAAGCGCGACCCCCGGACCGGGACGATCTACTACATGGAGGTCAACCCGCGGATGGGGCGCAACAGCTTCTACGCGACGGCTGCGGGTGCCGACCTCGCGGGTGCCGTGGTCGACGACGTCGTCCGGGGCGTCGAGCGCGAGCCGGTCCGCGGCACCGAGGAGGTGCTCTACAGCATCGTCAGCCCGCTGGTCCTGCCCTACTACGTCCGGGACGCCGCGCTGCGCCGGCGGGTGCTGGCCGCGGCACGCCGCAAGGTCGTCCACCCGTTGCTCTACGAACGCGGCAACTGGCGACGCCGCGCCTACGTCGCGGCGAACCGGCTCAACCACGCCAAGAAGCTGGCGACGTTCTACCGTCGCCCGTCGGCCTCCGGCTTCTGAAGCAACCTCAGTAGAACGTCGCGCCGGAGCGGCCGCGCGACACGACCTTCGCGGTGACGCGGTGACCGATCCGCTGCCACAGGGCATACCGGCGGGGTCGGACGACGAGGTCGTAGGTGCCGACGAAGTCGGTGACCTCCTTGGCGAAGCTCCGCTTGAACTCGCCGATGCCGAAGTAGGGGTCGTCGCGGTCGTCCACCTTGGTGGAGTGCGGGGTCCCGGCCATGTCGTAGGTCGTGGCGCCCTGGCTCTGCGCCCACTGCATCGCCGCCCACTGGAGCGCGTGGCTGCCACCGCGGACCGGGCGCTCGCGGACGCTGGCGCCGTCGCGGTAGCAGGCGACGTGACCGACCACGGTGACGAAGGCCCCGGCGACGTCGCGGCCCTCGTGCTGGGCGAGGAAGACGCGGCCCAGGCCGGCGTCGCAGAAGGTGCGCCACATGGCGACCTGGTAGTCGTGGCCCCGCGGGGTGATGCCCTGGTCCTGCACCACCTCCATCCACAGGGTCCACATGCGCTCGTAGGTCGACTCCGCCAGTGGGGCGGCCTCGGCGACCACGCCCTGCTTGATGCCGCGGCGGATGGTGTTGCGCGTCTTGGACGGGAAGCGGGCCATGAGGTCGTCGGGGGTGCCGGTGACGTCGACGAAGACGGTGTTCTTGTTGGTCTGTATCCGGCCGGAGGCGCGCAGGCCCAGACGGTCCAGGCCGGCGAGGGTCTCCGGGCTCTCGACGATCTCGGGCTCGAGCTTGACGAGGAAGACGCCCTCGCGGTGGGCTGCCTCGCGCAGCGGCGGCAGCAGCGGCTCGAGCTGCTCCAGGGTGGCCACGCCCGGGCCCTTGGGGAGGTACCAGACCTTGCCGAAGCCGGGGGCCCGCCGCTCGTGCACGGTGACCGGGAAGCCGTCGATGTCGGCATACCTGGGCGTCCAGCCCATCATGGCCTTGACCTGCGCGAACTCCGGCGTCTGGAACATCGAGGGCTGGCCCGGCGTCGCCAGCAGGCGCTCGCGCCACGCGGCGTTGGACTGCGGTTCCACCCAGGTCAGCGTCATACCGGGATCGTAACGGCTGGCCCTGCCCGCTCCCGGGGGGAACACGGGTGCCCGGGAAGCCCGGGCGACCTCGGCGATGAGTCCGGGCCGCCGGGGTGGTCCACCTCCTCATGGATACCGCGAACGACCCGACCGAGCGCGTGCGCCCCGTCGTGTGCGGGAGACCGTCGGCTCCGCGTCGCAGGAGCGCCAGCGGCTGGTCCGACAGGGACGCGCCCTCGATGACGGCCGCGTCGAGCCCGGTCCCTGGCACCGGCACCGGATCCGCTGCAGGCGTGCGGATCTCACCGGGAGCGATGAGGGGTACGTCGCGGGAACCTCCCGGCAGGAGCATGCCGATGGCGGGGCCGTCCGCGAGCGTGAGGTCGGCATACCCGGCGCCCTGGTGCTCGGTCTCCGGCTCGCGCTCGATCAGCAGTCGGGTCCTCACCTCGGACGGATCGTCGTCGGTCTGGTCCGACGAGAGTGCCAGGACCAGGGCGTCGAAGGGACATCCGAGGGCGAGTCCCGCGATCACGTCCTCGCCGGTGGAGAGCGGGATGGTGACTCCGCCCAGCTCGTCGGTGTCGACGACCGGGTCGCTGTGCCACCCGCTCACCGGGCAGGCCCACGGCGAGGCCGGCAGGGCCCGGCCGGTCGACCCCGGCAGGTCTCCTAGTGCCCACGCCGTCGTCACCGGCAGGGCGAGGGCGGCCACGCCGGCGACGATGACCTGACTCACCCTGCGGCGTCGGTGGGCACGTGCCGCAACCCGCGTCGTCGCGCTGGCATCGAGCCGGAGGCCAGGAGGGGAGGGTGCTGCACCGAGCTCGGCCCGGATGCGCTCTTCCGCGTCGATCGTCATGACATGACCTCCTCGTCGGTGAGATGCTCGCGCAGGCGGGCAGGTCCTGCGCGGCATGCACGTCACCGGTGAGGAACCAGCCGGTACGCAGCAGCTCGGGGCTCGCCTGCTCGACGAACGCGGTGAACTCGCGATCGCGGGTTCGGCCCCGCGTGGTCTCGCGGCTCTCCCTGCGGCCTCGTGCCACGGCATACCTCCTCGGCTGGTCACCCTCTCCTACTCTGACCGGCCCGGAAAGGTTGCCTGCGGCGGGTGCCGGCCTTGCGCGTCCCGCCGACAGGCCGGACTCGAACGGCTGCAGCGTTCACGTGAACGCCGGAGCCGTTCGGGTCGGGCGTGTCGCCGGGACGGAGCGGCTCAGGTGCCGGGCAGGCGGTAGCGGTCGCCGGCGAGCGGCTCGACCAGGCCCTCGGCGACGAGGGCGTCCAGGCAGCGGTCGCGCTGCAGGTCGTCCTGCTGCCAGGCGGCGCGGAGGAGCTCGCCGGGCACCGGCCCGTCGGCGGACCGCAGGACCTGCAGGAGTGTGCCGCGGCACTGGCGGTCGGTGCCCGTCCAGGCCTGCCCGCGCCGGGCGGGCCCGTCGTGCGCGGGTGACCCGGCGAGCCGCCAGGCGCAGCGGTCGGCGACGGGGCACTCACCGCAGCGGGGAGCGCGGGCGGTGCACACCAGCGCCCCGAGCTCCATGACGGCGACGTTCCACGTCGCGGCCTCGGCGTCGTCCGGCGGCAGCAGCCTGGTGGCGCGCTCCACCTCGGCCCGGGTGAGGGAGGGAGCGGGCAGGGCGGTGCCGGTCACGGCGCGGGCGTGCACCCGCCGGACGTTGGTGTCGACCACGGTGGCGCGCCGCCCGAAGGCGAAGGCGGCGACCGCCGCGGCGGTGTAGTCGCCGATGCCCGGCAGGGTGCGCAGCGTCGCCTCCTCGGAGGGCACCTCGCCACCGTGCTCGTCCCGGATGGCCGTCGCGGCGGCGTGCAGGCGCAGCGCCCGCCGGGGGTAGCCGAGGCGTCCCCACTCCCGCACCGCCGTGCCGCTCGGCTGCGCGGCCAGGTCGGCGGGCGTCGGCCAGGCCGTCATCCACCGCTCCCACACCGGCAGGACGCGCGCCACCGGTGTCTGCTGCAGCATGACCTCGGACACCAGGACCCCCCAGGGTGTCCGGTCGGGCCGCCGCCAGGGCAGGTCGCGCCGGTGCGCGGCATACCACCCCAGGACGCGGTCGTGCAGGACCTCGGTGCCGGCCGCGGTCACGTCAGACGTAGCGCTCGAGGATCGAGCTCTCGGCCAGCCGCGACAGCCCCTCGCGCACCGCGCGGGCCCGCGCCTCGCCGACACCGTCGACCTGCATGAGGTCCTCCAGCCCGGCGGAGAGCAGCTGCTGGAAGCTGCCGAAGTGCGTGACCAGCCGGTCGACGATCGCCCCCGGCAGCCGGGGGATGCGGTGGAGCAGCCGGTAGCCGGAGGGGCTGAGCTGCTGGTGGTCCATCCCGTCGCCGACGACGGTGATGCCCAGGCACCGGGCGACGGCGCTGAGGTCGAGCAGCTCGGTGCTGTCGAGGGCTGCCAGCGCCGCCTGGACCTGTGCCGGGTCACGACCGGCCTCGGCGGCGCCGATGTAGTCGCGGACGACCAGCTCGCGCTCCCGGTCCACCCCGCCGGTCATCTCCTCCAGCTGCAGCCCGATGAGACGGCCGTCGATTCCGAGCTCCACGACGTACTGCTCGATCTCGGCGCTGATCCGCCGGACCATCTCCAGCCGCTGCAGGACCTGGGCGAGGTCCCGCACCGTCACGAGGTCCTCGATCTCCAGCGCGGACAGGTTGGCGCCGACCTCGTCGAGCCGGGCCCGGTAGCGCTCCAGCGTCTGCAGCGCCTGGTTGGCCTGACCCTGCAGCTGGCCGCGGTCCTCGAGCACGTGCCGGATGCTGCCGACGTAGAGCGCGATGATCGACATCGACTGGCTCACCGAGATGACCGGGTAGCCGGTCTGCTTGGCGGTCCGCTCGGCCGTCCGGTGACGGGTGCCGCTCTCCCGGGTCTCGATGGTCCGGTCCGGCGCCAGCTGGGTCGCGGCGCGCACGATCCTGGTGCCGTCGCGGGTGAGCACGATGCCGCCGTCCATCTTGGCCAGCTCGCGCAGCCGGGTGGCGGAGAACTCGACGTCCAGCTCGAAGCCGCCGGTGCTGATGGAGTCGACGACCCGGTCGCTGCCCAGGACGATGAGTGCGCCGGTGCGTCCGCGCAGGATGCGCTCGAGACCGTCGCGCAGGTCCGTGCCGGGGGAGACGGCGCCCAGGGTCACGCGCAGCAGCTCCTCGTCGCTGCGTTCCGACATGCTCGCCTCCCTGACCGGTCCCTCTCCGTCCGGAGCCGCCCCGCGACGTGCCCGGTGCCGCCGATCCTAGGCGCCGCGTGCGCGGGCACCCCGACCTGGCGCAGATCTTTACAGATTCTTGACCAGCGCGTTGTCACGTCCATCCCCCTGGCGGGCGGTGGCGCTCGCGGCTGCCAGCACGAGGGCGACCGCATCGCTGAGCGTGGCGAGCTCGTGGACCCGCATCGACGCGGGGGGTCGGCCCTCGGTCAGCGACCCGACGGGGATGACCGCCTCGGTGAAGCCGATGCGTGCGGCCTCCGCCAGCCGCCGCGGCGCGCCGGTCACCGGGCGCAGGTCGCCGGAGAGCCCCACCTCGCCGACGGCGATCGTGCTCACCGGCAGCGCCAGGTCGGCCTTGGCGCTGGTCAGCGCCAGGGCCAGCGCCAGGTCCGCCGCCGGCTCGGACAGCCGCACCCCGCCCACCGTCGCGGCGTAGCAGTCGTCCTTGCCGAGCGGGACGCCACCGCGCTGACCCAGCACCGCCAGGACCATCGCCAGCCGGGACGCGTCGAGGCCGCTGGTCGTCCGCCGCGGCGACCCGGCGGCCGCCTCGCTGACCAGCGCCTGGACCTCGGCGACCAGGGGCCGTCGCCCCTCGAGGGTGACGGTGACGCAGGTGCCGGGGACAGGGCGGTCGCGGCTGGAGAGGAAGAGCCCGCTGGGGTCGGCCAGGCCGACGATGCCGGAGTCGCCCAGGTCGAAGCAGCCCACCTCGTCGGTCGGACCGAAGCGGTTCTTCACCGCGCGCACCAGGCGCAGCCGGCTGTGCCGCTCGCCCTCGAAGGCGACGACGACGTCGACGAGGTGCTCCAGGACCCGCGGCCCGGCGATGCCGCCGTCCTTGGTGACGTGGCCGATGAGGACGGCTGCCGTGCCGCGTGTCTTGGCCGCCTGGATGAGCGCCGAGGCCACCTCGCGCACCTGGCTGACGTTGCCCGGTGCCCCCTCGACGTCGGCGCTCGCGACCGTCTGCACGGAGTCGACGACCAGCAGCTCGGGATCGGTCTGCTCGATCTGCCCCAGGATCGTCGCCAGGTCGGTCTCGGCGGCGAGGAAGAGGGTGTCGGCTACCGCGCCGATACGCTCCGCCCGCAGCTTGACCTGGGCCGCGGACTCCTCGCCGGAGACGTAGAGGACCGAGGTCCCCTCCCGCGCCGCCCGGGCCGCGACGTCCAGCGCCAGGGTCGACTTGCCGATGCCGGGCTCGCCCGCCATGAGCACGACGGCCCCGGGGACGATGCCCCCGCCCAGCACCCGGTCGAACTCACCCACCCCGGTCGAGCGGGCCTGGGCGGCGGCCGCGTCGACCGTGCGGATCGGCACCGCCGGGCGGGTCGGTGACACCGCGCTGGTGCGCACCGTGGTGCGCCCGCCGACCTCGGAGACCGTGCCCCAGGCCTGGCACTCGGGGCAGCGCCCCACCCACTTCACGCCCTGCCAGCCGCACTCGGTGCACCGGTATGCCGCTCTGCTCGCCTTCGCCACCGTGCCAGGGTAGGTGCGGGCACCGACAGCCCTGGCCCGCGGTGGCTCCCGGTGTCACCGGGGTAGGGCATCATGGCCGCCATGCGCCTGGGTGTCATCGACGTCGGATCGAACACGGTCCACCTCCTCGTGGTCGACGCCCAGCCCGGCGGGCACCCCACCCCGGACTACTCGCACAAGGTGGAGCTGCGGCTCGCCGAGCACCTCACGCCGCAGGGGGACATCAGCGACGAGGGCGCCCGGACCCTGGCGGGCTTCGTCACCGACTGCGTCGAGGTCGCCGAGAGCCGCGGGGCCACCGAGCTGCTGCCCTTCGCGACCAGCGCCATCCGCGAGGCCGGCAATACCGAGGAGGTGCTCGCCCTGGTGCGCGAGACCTCCGGGGTGGAGCTCGACATCCTGCCGGGGGAGGAGGAGGCCCGCGCCACCTTCCTCGCGGTGCGCCGCTGGTTCGGCTGGTCCGCGGGGCGGCTGCTCAACGTCGACATCGGGGGCGGCTCGCTGGAGCTGGCGGCGGGGCTGGACGAGCACCCGGACGCCGCCATCTCGCTGCCGCTGGGAGCGGGGCGGCTCAGCCGCGCCCTCGAGCACGACCCGCCGGAGCGCTCGGAGGTCAAGGCGCTGCGCAAGCACATCCGCTCCGAGATCGCGACGGCCCAGCCCGCGCTGACCAAGGTCGGGACACCCCAGCTCGTGGCGGGCAGCAGCAAGACGGTGCGCTCGCTGGCCCGCGCCTGCGGTGCCGCACCGAGGGGTGAGGGCCTCTACGTCCCGCGGGTGCTCCGCTTCGCGGACCTGGCCGAGCTGACGCCGCGGCTGCTGACGATGACGGCGGCGCAGCGGGCCGAGCTCCCCGGCGTCTCGGCCTCCCGAGCCCGGCAGCTCGCGGCCGGCGCGCTCGTGCTCGAGGCCGTGCTGGAGCTCAGCGGGGTCGACGAGCTGTCGGTCAGCCCGTGGGCGCTGCGCGAAGGTCTCATCCTGCGCTTCCTGGACGGGCTGTCCCGATGAGCGACCACATCCCGGTCCACCTGTCGACCTCGTCGGTCTACCCCGAGAACGCCGCCTACGCCTTCGACCTGGCGCAGCGGCTGGGCTACGACGGCGTCGAGATCATGGTCTGGACCGACCCGGTGACCCAGGAGGCGGGAGCGCTGCGCGCCCTCGCCCGGCTGCACGGCCTGTCCATCGGCGCGATCCACGCCCCCCCCTGCTGCTCGCGCAGCGGCTCTGGGGCTGGGAGCCGTGGGGCAAGATCGAGCGGGCGCTCGACCTGGCGTGCGACACCGACGCCCAGTGCGTCGTCGTCCACCCGCCCTTCCGGTGGCAGCGGGGGTATGCCGAGGGCTTCGTCGAGGGGGTGGCGCAGCGGCAGGAGCGCTGGGGCATACCGATCGCCGTGGAGAACATGTTCCCCTGGCGCACCGGTGCCTCGGCGATGCAGGCCTACCTGCCCGGCCCCGACCCGCGCGAGTTCCCCTACAGCGACGTCACCTTCGACGTCAGCCACGCCGCGACGGCGGGCGAGGACGCGCTGGACATGGTCCGCGACCTCGGTGACCGGGTCCGGCACGTCCACCTGGGCGACTCCTTCGGGTCCTTCAAGGACGAGCACCTCGTGCCCGGCCGTGGTGACCAGCGGTGCCAGGAGGTGCTGGAGCACCTCGTCGCCACCGGCTTCGGCGGCGTCGTCAGCCTGGAGGTGGGGACCCGCAAGATGAAGCCTCCGGAGCGGGAGGAGGCGCTGGCCGAGTCGCTCGCCTTCGCCCGCCGGCACCTGGGTCAGCACGACCTGCCAGGTGCTCTCCCGGCGTGAGCGCACCAGTGCTCCGGGCGTAGCCTGTCGCCCATGGAGCTCGCCGACCTCAACCCCTCCGCCCTCATGCGCCAGACCCTGCTGGGCATGAGCCGCAACACCACGCTGCGCCAGGTGATCGAGCAGGCGCCGGTCAGCCGGGACGTCGTCAAGCGCTTCGTCGCGGGCGACGCCACCGCCGACGCCGTGCGGGTCTCGGCCGACCTCGTCGACACCCGCCGCCAGGTGACGATCGACTACCTCGGCGAGGACACGCAGGACCCGGAGCAGGCGGCCGCGACCCGCGACACCTACCTGGAGCTGCTCTCCGCGCTCTCCGACGCCGGGCTCACCCAGGACGGCGCGGTCGAGGTCAGCCTCAAGCTCTCCGCGCTCGGCCAGTTCCTCGGACGGGACGGGCACGCCATCGCGCTGGACAACGCCCGGGCCATCTGCCAGGCGGCCGCCAACTCCGGCACGACGGTGACCCTCGACATGGAGGACCACACGACGACCGACCCCACCCTGGCTGCGCTGGCCGAGCTGCGCCAGGACTGGCCCTGGGTGGGCGTGGCGCTGCAGGCCTACCTGCACCGGACCGAGCAGGACTGCCGCGACCTCGCGGGCGAGGGCTCCCGGGTGCGGCTGTGCAAGGGCGCCTACAAGCAGCCGGAGTCGGTCGCCTTCCAGGACAAAGAGGACGTGGACAAGTCCTACGTCCGCTGCCTGAAGATCCTGATGCAGGGCCCGGGCTACCCGATGATCGCCACGCACGACCCGAGGCTGGTGGAGATCGCCACGGTGCTCGCCGACAAGGCACAGCGTCAGGCTGACTCCTACGAGTTCCAGATGCTGCTGGGCATCCGGCCCGACGAGCAGCGCCGGCTCGCCGGGGCCGGTTCCCGGATGCGGGTCTACCTCCCCTACGGCGAGGACTGGTACGGCTACCTCGTGCGGCGGATGGCCGAGCGCCCCGCCAACCTCACCTTCTTCCTGCGCGGCCTGGCGACCAAGGGCTGATCCCTGTGACGATCGCGCTCCTCGGCGCCGGGGTCATGGGGGGCACCCTGGCCGCGGCGCTCGTCCGGTCCGGGCAGCGCCCGGACGAGCTGGTCCTCAGCGACAAGGTGACCGCGCGCGCCGAGCAGGTCGCCGGGCAGCACGGCACCCGGTATGCCCCTCCGGCCGAGGCCGTCGAGGTCGCCGACGTGGTGGTGCTCGCCGTCAAGCCGCAGGACATGGCGGCCCTGGTCGAGGAGGTGCACGACCACGTCCGCCCGGGCACGCTCGTCGTGTCCATCGCGGCCGGGATCACCACCGACTTCTTGGAGCGACGGTTGCCCCAGGGGACCTCGGTGGTCCGTGTCATGCCCAACACCCCCGCCCTGGTGGACCAGGGCATGTCCGCGATGAGCCCCGGGCGGCACTGCACCGACGAGCACGTGGAGCGGGCCCGTCACCTCATGGAGCACGTCGGCCGGGTCGTCGTGCTGGACGAGGGGCACCAGGACGCCGTCACCGCCATCAGCGGCAGCGGTCCGTCCTACATCTTCTACGTCGTGGAGGCCATGATCGAGGCCGGTGTGCTCCTCGGCCTGCCGCGCGACACGGCCACCGAGCTCGTCACGCAGACGTTGTATGGTGCCGCCACGATGATCCGCGAGACGGGGACCCACCCCACGGTCTTGCGGGAGCAGGTCTCCAGCCCCGGTGGCACGAGCGTCGCCGCCCTGCGGGCCCTGGAGGACCACAAGGTCAGGGCTGCTTTCCTCACGGCGATGGAGGCGGCCGCCAGAAGGTCGCACGAGCTGTCCCCGCGCGAGGACTGAGCACCCGGGTGCCCGATCACCCACTGTTCACCTCGCTCGAGCCAGCACCGACGACCCGTGTGAAAGAGTAGGGAGCATGAGCGAGATCCACGTGCGCGTCCTCGACCCGGATGAGTGGCCGTCCTACAAGGACGTGCGTCTGCGGGCGCTGCGTGAGTCTCCCGAGGCCTTCGTCGCCTCCGCCGAGGAGGAGCAGGCCTTCCCGGACTCCCGCTGGCAGGAGCGGATGGAGCGCTCCCGGCGCCTCCTCGCGCAGGACGGCGACGAGGTCGTCGGCGTCGTCAGCGTCGGCACCGGACATCGCACCAACATCCCCGGCGCCGGTGAGCTCTTCGGTCTGTGGGTGGCGCCGGCGCGCCGCGGCTCCGGCGTGGCCCGTCGGCTGCTCGAGAAGGCCGCCAAGGTCGGTCGCGAGGTCGGTCTGCGCCAGCTCGTCTACTGGGTGGGCACCGACAACGGGCGCGCCGTCGCCTTCGCCTCGAGCTTCGGCTTCCGCCCCACCGACGACCGTCGTCCCATGCGCATCCGTGGCGTGGACGAGGAGGACGCGGAGTCGGAGGAGATGATGATGGTCTACCCGCTGGGTGACGCCGCTGGGGTTCCCACCTCGCTCTGAGCGCACCGTGGTCTAGCGTGAGCCCATGACGGGCTCCTGGGTGATGTGGGACGAGCGCTACACCGACTACGACTTCGGCCCCGGTCACCCGATGCACCCGAGCCGGCTCGACCTCACGCACCGCCTCGCAGGGTCGCTGGGACTCCTGGACCACGCCGACGTGGAGATTCACGGCGCCCGGCACGCCAGCCACGACGAGCTGCTCTCGGTGCACACCCCCGACCTCCTCGAGGCGGTGCGGGCCGCCTCGGACGACCCCCGTGCCGCGACCGGACGTCACGGCGTCGGCACGGAGGACACGCCCGCCTTCGCCGGTATGCACGAGGCCACGTCGTTGGCCGTCGGCGCGACCGTCGAGGCGTGCCGGGCCGTCTGGTCCGGGCGGGTGCGGCGCGCCTGCAACATCGCCGGCGGCCTGCACCACGCCATGCCGCAGGCGGCCTCGGGATTCTGCGTCTACAACGACATCGCCGTGGGCATCCAGCACCTGCTGGACGCGGGGGCCGAGCGGGTGCTCTACCTCGACCTCGACGTCCACCACGGCGACGGGGTGGAGCGGTGCTTCTGGAACGAGCCGCGGGTGATGACGGTCTCGATGCACGAGACCGGCCGGGCGCTCTTCCCCGGCACCGGCTTCCCCGGTGACACCGGCGGCCCGAAGGCGCCGGACTCGGCGGTCAACATCGCCCTGCCCCCGGGCACCGGGGACGAGGGGTGGCTGCGGGCCTACCAGGCCGTGGTGCCGACCCTCGCCCGCGCCTTCGACCCCCAGATCGTCGTGAGCCAGCACGGCTGCGACTGCCACTACGCCGACCCGCTGGCCCACCTGTCGGTCTCCATGGAGGCGCTCGCGGTCGCCTACGGGTGGGTGCGGGAGCTGGCCGACGACCTGACCGAGGGCAGGTGGGTCGCGCTCGGCGGGGGAGGGTATGAGCTGGTCGAGGTGGTGCCACGGGCGTGGACGCACCTCATCGGCGTGGTCACCGGGCGGCCGGTGGACCCCGCCACGGCGGTGCCGGAGGAGTGGCGGCGGCACGTCGAGGAGATGTACGGCGTGACGGCGCCGCGGTCCATGGGGGATCGTGGGGGGCGGGAGATCCGCTACGGCCGCTGGGACGAGGGCCACGACCTCGACGAGCCGGTGGACGCCGCGATCATGGCGACCCGCCGGGCGAGTCTGCCGGGCTGGGGGCTGGACCCGTACTTCGACTGAGACCCTCCGGCCGCCCCTCCGGACCCGCCGGACAACTCCAGGCCCGTGCATCCCGTTGACACCACCCCGCGTGTCGCGCTGGAGTTTTTTCGTCCCACGACTTTCGCAAGCACCACATCTGCCCCTAGTGTTAACCCGACAACCACGCAGGCCGCTTGCCGGAGGGGAAGCCGTGCGCGCTGCCTGCACAGAAGTTCAAGAGACGGGATGCGTCCGATGGCAGATGAGCGCCAGCTCGCCGAGATGACGTTCATGACCGTGGCCGAGGTGGCTGCCGTCATGCGCGTGTCCAAGATGACCGTGTATCGGCTGGTGCACTCGGGCGAGCTGCCCGCGGTGCGGGTCGGACGGTCCTTCCGGGTGCCCGAGAAGGCGGTGCACGCCTACCTCGAGGACTCCTACCACGGCACTGCCTGACGCGTCCGACCGCCGTGGCCGGCGACCCCGGCGACGGCCCTGCAGCCGACCTGCGTGACCGGGTCGCTTTGGGGCACGGCGCTGCGCCGCGCTAGGCTGACCGGGCCGTGCCCCGCCCCGCGTCCGCACGACGCAGGCCGGCGGAGGCACCATCAGGACCGACGACGACGAAGGATGGCCCCATGGGCTCAGTGATCAAGAAGCGCCGCAAGCGGATGGCCAAGAAGAAGCACCGCAAGCTGCTGCGCAAGACGCGTCACCAGCGTCGCAACAAGAAGTGAGGTCGTCGGCCACCGGCCGATGACGATCCGACCACGGCGCCCGTCCCGCGACAGGGAGGGCGCCGTCGTCGTCCCCGGAGACGACGCTGAGCGTGGCGAGGGAAGGACCAGGTATGCCGTGGTGGAGACGGGAGCGCGCCCCGGGCGCCGAGCCCCGCGTCGAGATGCTCTCCCGGCCTGGCTGCCACCTGTGCGACCAGATGCTCGCGGTGGCCCGGGAGCAGGTCGACGAGGTCCGGGTCCGGGACATCGACGCCGAGCGTGCCGCGGGGGACATGGACCAGCAGGAGCACGACCGGTGGAGCACCGAGGTGCCTGTCCTGATCGTGGACGGCGAGCCGGTCGCACGCTGGCGGATCGAGCCCGGCGAGCTACGGCTCGCGCTGTCCCGTGGGCGTCGGCGCGGGTCGGGGCGCTGAGCCCGGACCTCGGCGCCGTTTTGGTGGAACCAGGGGTGCGAGCCTACAGTTGAAGGGTCCGCGCCGACCGCTCGGTGAGGGTCTGATATAAGCCCCTCCCGTCCCCGGCGCCACCCATCCAGAGAGGAGCCGGTGCCGCCGTGATGGCCGAGTCGAACCGGCGCGGGGTGCCGGACGCCACGGTCGGGCGGCTGCCGGGCTACCTCCAGGCCCTCACCACGGTCGCCGAGCAGGGGCATACCTCCATCTCCAGCGAGGAGATCGCCGCGCTCGCGGGCGTGCGCTCGGCCCAGGTGCGCAAGGATCTCTCCCACCTCGGCTCCTACGGCGTCAGAGGGGTGGGCTACGACGTCTCCCGACTGGTCGAGCAGGTCTCCGCCGAGCTCGGGCTGAGCCAGGACTGGCCCGTCGTCATCGTGGGGATGGGCAACCTCGGCCGTGCCCTCGCGAGCTACGAGGGTCTGGCGACCCGTGGCTTCCACGTCGTCGCGCTCGCCGACAACGACCCCGACGTCGTGGGCAGCCACGTGGAGGGTATGCCCGTGCAGCCGCTCGCCCAGCTGCGCACCGCCGCGCCGGTGTCGGTGGGGGTCATCACGACGCCGCCCGAGGCGGCCCAGGAGGTGGCCGACGTGCTCGTCGAGCTCGGCGTGCACTCGATCCTCAGCTTCGCCCCGGTCGTGCTCCAGGTGCCGCCCGACGTCGACGTGCGTCGGGTCGACCTGGCTACCGAGCTGCAGATCCTCACCTTCCACCAGCACCAGCGGGAGGTCGCCGTGTCCGGCACACCGGTGGAGGGGGTCTCGTGAGCGTCCTCGTCGTGGGTCTGTCCCACCGCACCGCACCGATCGACCTGCTCGAGCAGGCCGTCCTCGACACCGACGGCTCCCGGCAGCTGGCCACCGGCCTGCGGGCGGGCGACCACGTCCACGAGGCGCTGGTGCTCTCCACCTGCAACCGGCTCGAGGTGGTCGTGGAGGCAGGGACCTTCCACGGGGCGCTCGAGGAGATCGGGGCCGCGCTGGGAGGGTTGACCGGGCTCACCCGCGACCAGCTCACCGACCACCTCTTCGTCCACTACGACGACCGCGCCGTGGCCCACCTCTTCGAGCTCGCCTGCGGGCTGGACTCCCTGGCCGTCGGCGAGAGCCAGGTCCTGGGGCAGCTGCGCGAGGCCCTCGCCCTGGCGCAACGGCACGGGCACCTGGGTCCGTCGCTCAACCCGCTCGTGCAGCAGGCGCTGCGGGTGGGCAAGCGGGCGCACGCCGAGACGGGCATCGACGAGGTCTCCCGCTCGCTGGTCGGCCTCGGTCTGGACCAGGCCGCGTCGGTCCTGCCCGACCTCACCGAGGCACGCACGGTCGTCGTGGGGGCAGGGGCCATGTCCGGCCTCGCCGTCGCGACCCTCGCGCGGCACGGGGTGCACGACCTCACCGTCGTGAACCGGACTCGCGACCGTGCCGACCGGCTGGCCTCGACCCACGGTGCCCGGAGCCTGCCCTGGTCCGACCTGGCCGCTGCCGTGGGCTGCGCCGATCTCGTCCTCACCTGCACCGGTGCTGTCGGGCACGTCCTGGACGGTCCCGGCCTCGCGCGTGCCCGCAGCGAGGCCGGACGGGCCGGGTCGCCGCTCGCGCTGGTCGACCTCGCGCTCCCGCGCGACGTCGACCCGGCCGTGTCCCGGTTGCGCGGGGTCCACCTCTGGGGTCTCGCCGATCTGCACCAGGCCGCGGGCCTGGCGGGGGCGGGCGACGCCGGGTCCGCGACCGAGCCGGCCGCCGTCACGGCGGTCCGGGGCCTGGTCGCGACCGAGGTCGCGACCTACCTCACCGAGCGGCACGCCGCGCGGCTCGGCCCCACGCTGGCTGCCCTGCGCACCTCCGCGGGCCGCGTGGTCGACGCGGAGATGACGCGGCTGGACCAGCGTCTGCCGCACCTGCCGGACGACGAGCGCGCCGAGGTGCGCCAGACCGTCCAGCGGGTCGTGGACAAGTTGCTGCACACGCCCACGACACGCGTCAAGCAGCTCCACTCCGGCGTCGAGGAGGTCCCGGCCGACTACGCCCACGCCCTGCGTGAGCTCTTCGACCTGGACAGCCGTGAGGTCGCGGCCCTGTCCAGCCCGCCGCTCGGCGTGGTCGAGAAGGCTGCCGAGCAGCGCGGGGAGGGGGATCGGGCGGATGGCTGACACCCCGTCCCTGACGCCGACCCGGCCGCTGCGGCTGGGCACCCGGCGCAGCGCTCTCGCCACCAGCCAGTCCACCTGGGTGGCCGACCGGCTGCGTGCCGCGGGGCACGAGGTGGAGCTCGTGCTGGTGACCACGGAGGGAGACACCTCGGCGCGCAGCCTGCGCGAGATCGGCGGCACCGGTGTCTTCGCCTCGGCGCTGCGCACCGCCCTGCTGGAGGAGCGGATCGACCTGGCCGTGCACTCGCTCAAGGACCTGCCGACGGCGCCCGCCGACGGTCTCGTCGTGGCAGCCGTCCCGGCGCGGGAGGACCCCCGTGACGTGCTGGTCGCGCGGGACGGGCTGACCCTGGACGAGCTCCCGAGCGGTGCGGTCGTCGGCACCGGGTCCCCGCGCCGCGCGGCCCAGCTGCGCCTGGCCCGCCCCGACCTCGAGGTCCGCGACATCCGCGGCAACGTCGACTCGCGCATCCGGATGGTCGACGACGGTGTCCTCGACGCCGTCGTCCTGGCCCGGGCCGGGCTCGCGCGCCTGGACCGCCTCGGCGACGCCACCGAGGTGCTCGCCACCGACGTGGTGCTCCCCGCGGCCGGCCAGGGCGCCCTCGCGGTGGAGTGCCGGGCCGAGGATGCCGAGCTGACCCGAGGCCTCGCCGACCTGCTGGAGCACCCGCCCACCCGGGCCGCCATCACCGCCGAGCGGGCCGCGCTGGCCCGGCTCGAGGCGGGCTGCACCGCTCCGGTCGGCGCGCTCGCGCAGACCTCTCGCGACGGCATATCCGGCGACGGCCCCGCCACCACCCTCACCCTTCACGTGTTCGCCGCCCTGCAGGACGGGGCGCGCACGCACGTGCTGACCGGCGCGCAGGACGCGCCGGACGACCTCGGCGCCCGCGCCGCCGAGCTGCTGTTGAACCGTCCCGACCCGGCCGGCCTCGTAGCCGTCTCCGGGTCATACGAACCGGAGTCCGACCTGTGAGCACTGACGCCGCCCCCGTCCACCTGACCCCCGTCCCCAGCCTCGCCGCGCGCGTCGCCTTCGTCGGCGCCGGGCCCGGCGACCCGGGCCTGCTTACCGTCCGCGCCCGCGACTACCTCGCGGTCGCCGACGTCGTCGTGGTGGACTCGACCCACCGTGAGGAGGACGTGCGCGCCTGGGTGCGGGAGGACGCCGAGATCGTCCGCACCGTCCGCGGCGAGGACGGTCCGGCACTCACCCCGTCGGCCCGCGCCAAGCTGCTCGTGCGCACCGCCTCGAAGTTCGACGACGCCACCCACCTCGTCGTCCGGCTCATGCTCGACGACTCCTCCGGCGGCACGATGGCCGACGAGGCGCGCGCCTGCCACGAGGCCGGGGTCTCCTTCGAGATCGTCCCGGGTCAGCGCGGCCTGGGCCGTGCCGGCGTATGCCGGGATGCTCCCGGACGGCGACGGCGGGCAGGTCCACGTCGTCAGCGCGGCCGACACCGCCGTGGACTGGTCGCACTCGGTCGACGACGAGGTCACCGTCGTGGTCCTCGGCGACCGCGACCGGCTGCACCGCGCGCTGCGGCACCTGGCCGACGCCGGGCGGGGCGGCGAGACCCCCACGGCCCTGACCGGCAGGGGCACCACCAACACCCAGCAGACCAGGGTCACCACCCTGCAGCAGTCCCTGGACAGCCCCGAGGAGCTCGACGGCGTGAGCCTCGCCGTCGTCGGTCGACCGGTGCAGCTGCGGGCCGAGCTGTCCTGGTGGGAGTCCAAGCCGCTCTTCGGCTGGTCGATCCTGGTGCCGCGCACCAAGGAGCAGTCCGGGCCGATGACCGACCGCATCGCCGGCTACGGCGCCACGTCCTCGGTCGTCCCGACGATCAGCGTGGAGAAGCCCCGCACCCCGCAGCAGATGGACCGGGCGGTCAAGGGCCTGGTGACCGGTCGCTACGAGTGGATCGGCTTCACCTCCGTCAATGCGGTCAAGGCCGTGCGGGAGAAGTTCGAGGCGCTGGGGCTCGACGCCCGGGCCTTCGCCGGGCTCAAGCTCGCCGCTGTCGGAGGAGTCACCGCCGAGGCGCTGCGCGACTGGGGCCTGGAGCCGGACCTCGTGCCGGACGGTGAGCAGTCCGCGCGCGGGCTGCTGGAGTCCTGGCCCCCCTTCGACGAGGTGCTGGACCCGATCAACCGGGTCTTCCTGCCGCGGGCCGACATCGCCACCGACACCCTCGTGGCCGGGCTGCAGGAGATGGGCTGGGAGGTCGACGACGTGACGGCCTACCGCACCGTGCGGGCAGCCCCGCCGGCCGCGGAGATCCGGGAGGCGATCAAGGGCGGCGCCTTCGACGCCGTCTGCTTCACCTCCTCCTCCACGGTGCGCAACCTCGTCGGCATCGCGGGCAAGCCGCACCCGGGCACGGTCGTGGCCTGCATCGGCCCGGCCACGGCCAAGGCGGCCGAGGAGCACGGCCTGCGGGTCGACGTGGTCGCCCCCGAGCCGAGCGCGACGAACCTCGTCGACGCCCTGGCCGAGCACGCCCGCTCGCTCGTGGCCCAGGCGCAGGCGGAGGGCGAGGAGTTCGTGCGACCGAGCCGGCGCGCACCGGCGGCGCGGCGCCCCCGGTCGCGGCGGTGACGGCATACCCGGGACCGCCCGAGCGCCCGCGTCGGCTGCGCGGCACGCCCGCCCTGCGGCGGCTGGTGTCGCAGACGCGGCTTCATCCGGCCGAGCTGGTGCTCCCGGTCTTCGTCCGTGACGGCATCACCGGGCCCGAGCCGATCGGCTCGATGCCCGGCGTCGTGCAGCACACCCCGACCAGCCTGGTCGCGGCGGCGCGCGAGGCGGTCGAGGCCGGCGTCGGGGGGATCATGGTCTTCGGCGTCCCCCGGGCGCAGGACAAGGACGCGGTCGGCAGCGTGGGGCTCGACCCGGACGGGGTGCTCAACGCCGCCCTGCGCACGCTGCGCACCGAGCTCGGGGACGACACGGTGATCATGAGCGACCTGTGCCTCGACGAGTTCACCGACCACGGCCACTGCGGCCTCGTGGACGACGCGGGTCGGGTCGACAACGACAGCACCCTCGAGGTGTATGCGCGGATGGCGGTGGCGCAGGCGGAGGCCGGGGCACACGTCGTCGGCCCCAGCGGGATGATGGACGGCCAGGTGCGGGTGGTCCGCCAGGCCCTCGACGCGGCCGGTCACCAGGACATCTCCGTGCTCGCCTACACCGCGAAGTACGCCAGCGGCTTCTACGGGCCCTTCCGCGAGGCGGTCGCCTCGACCCTGCAGGGGGACCGCGCGACCTACCAGCAGGACCCGGCCAACCGGACCGAGAGCCTGCGCGAGCTGCGGCTGGACCTGGAGGAGGGCGCGGACATGGTCATGGTCAAGCCCGCGCTGCCCTACCTCGACGTCCTCAGCGACGTCGCGGCGCAGTCCGACGTGCCGGTCGCGGCCTACCAGGTCAGCGGGGAGTACGCCATGATCGAGGCGGCCGCCTCGCAGGGCCTGCTCGACCGGGACCGTATGGTGATCGAGACACTGACGTCGATCCGCCGGGCCGGTGCCCAGGTGGTGCTGACCTACTACGCGACGACGGCCGCTCGACTGCTGGGAGGGTGAGATGGTCCGCTGGCTGGACGAGGAGGAGCAGCGCGCGTGGCGGTCGATCCTGCGGGCCTCCCACCTCATCCAGCTCGTCATGGAGGAGGCGCTGGACGAGTACGGCGTCTCCCTCGGGGAGTACGAGCTGCTCAGCATGGTCTCCGAGGCGCCGGGCGAGCGCATCAGGATGGCCGAGCTGGCCCACCTCATCGTCCAGTCCCGCAGCCGCGTCAGCCACACCGCCAACCGGCTGGAGAAGCGTGGCTGGGTGCAGCGCGTCCGCACCCCGCAGGACGGCCGGGGCGTCGTGCTGCAGCTCACCGCGTCCGGGGCGAAGGAGCTCAAGCGGCTGGCGCCGGTGCACCTGGAGAGCGTGCGTCGAGCCCTCCTGGACCACCTGAGCCGGGAGGAGCTGCTCGAGCACGGGGAGGCGCTGCGCCGCGTCGTGCGGGCCCTCCGGCACCGCGACGACGAGGCCCTCGACGCGGTCTGAGGGCAAGGCCCCCGCGCGGACCTCGTGAGCCCCGCACCTACGCTGGTGGCATGAGCACCCAGGCGCCGGCATACCCCGACGACGCACCCGCCTCGGCGCAGCTGCTGGCGCGGGCGCAGCAGGTCATCCCCGGCGGCGTGAACTCGCCGGTGCGGGCCTTCCGGTCGGTGGGCGGCACACCCCGGTTCATGGAGCGGGCGCAGGGGCCGTGGCTGTGGGACGCGGACGGGCGGCGCTACCTCGACCTGGTCTGCTCCTGGGGCCCGATGATCCTGGGGCACGCCCACCCCGAGGTGCGGGAGGCCGCGCTCGAGGCGGCGCAGGGCAGCTTCTCCTTCGGTATGCCCACCGCCCGCGAGATCGCGCTCGCCGAGGAGATCGTGGCCCGCGTGGCACCGGTCGAGCAGGTGCGGCTGGTGAGCTCGGGCACCGAGGCGACGATGAGCGCGATCCGGCTGGCCCGCGGCGCCACCGGGCGGTCGGTCGTCGTGAAGTTCGCCGGCTGCTACCACGGCCACGTCGACGCGCTGCTCGCCGCCGCGGGGTCCGGCGTGGCGACCTTCGGGCTGCCGGACAGCCCCGGGGTGCCCGCCAGCGCCGCCTCCGAGACGATCGTGCTGCCCTACAACGACGTCGCCGCGCTGGAGGCGGCCTTCGCCGAGCGGGGTGAGGAGATCGCCGCGGTCATCACCGAGGCCGCCGCCGGCAACATGGGTGTGGTCCCGCCGGACCCGGGCTTCACCGAGGCGCTGCGCCGGGTGACCCGCGAGCACGGCGCGCTGCTGGTCAGCGACGAGGTGATGACCGGTTTCCGGTGCTCGCGCGGCGGCTGGCTCGGGCTGGAGGGCGTCCCCGAGGGCGGTGCCCCGGACCTCTTCACCTTCGGCAAGGTCATGGGTGGCGGCTTCCCCGCGGCGGCCTTCGGCGGCCGCGCCGACCTCATGGCCCAGCTCGCCCCGGAGGGGCCGGTCTACCAGGCGGGCACCCTGTCGGGGAACCCGGTGGCCGCCGCGGCCGGGCTCGCGACGCTGCGGCGGTGCACCGACGAGGTCTACCAGCGGCTCGACGAGGTGAGCGAGGCGCTCGCCGGCGCGGTCACCGACGCCTTCACGCGCCACGGCATACCCCACCGCATCCAGTGGGCGGGCTCGATGTTCAGCGTGTTCTTCCGGGAGGGCGCGGTCCGCTCCTACGACGACGCGAAGGACCAGGACGCCGAGCGCTTCGGCCGGTTCTTCCACGCGATGCTGCGGCGCGGGGTCCATCTGCCGCCGAGCTGCTTCGAGGCGTGGTTCGTCTCCGCGGCGCACGACGACGAGGCGGTCGAGCACGCGGTGCGCGCGATCGAGGAGAGCGCCGCCGAGGTCGGCTGAGCCGTCCCAGGAGGCGCTCAGCGGTCCGTGGGACACTGGGGCCTATGCCAGGAGCCGACGGACTGCCCCCCGAGGAGGGCACGCCGCGTGCCCTCTACGACGGCACCCCGGTCACGCTGGTGCACGTCGTGCGGCACGGCGAGGTGCACAACCCGCAGCGCGTCCTCTACGGTCGGCTGCCGGGGTACCACCTCTCCGACCTCGGCCAGGAGATGGCGCGGGCCACCGCCGAGCACCTCGCCGGCCGGGACGTCACGCACGTCGTCAGCTCGCCGCTGGAGCGGGCGCGGGAGACCGCCGCGCCGATCGCCGCCGCGCACGGGCTGGAGGTCGCCACCGACCCGCTGCTCATCGAGAGCGGCAACGTCTTCGAGGGCGAGACCATCGACCGGCGCATGCTCGCCGACCCCCGCCACTGGGGGGCCTACGTCAACCCCTTCCGGCCCTCGTGGGGCGAGCCCTACGTCGACATCGCCGACCGGATGCGCCGCGCCCTCGACGCGGTGCGGGAGCAGGCGGCGGGTCGCGAGGCGGTGATGGTCAGCCACCAGCTGCCGATCTGGACGCTGCGGCGGGCGCTGGAGGGGCGGCGGCTGTGGCACCACCCGCGTCGCCGCGAGTGCAGCCTGGCCTCGGTGACCACCGTCCTCTTCCACGGACCGCTGCCGGTGCGGGTGATGTATGCCGAGCCCGCCGCGCACCTGTTCGCGGGCGCCGTGGACGTCACCGGTGAGGCGAGCGAGGTGGCGCCGTGAGGCGGGCCGTCCGGGGTGCCGGTGTCGCCGCGGCCCTGGCGCTGGCGCTGGCCGGGTGCAGCGGCGAGGAAGGCACGAGCATCACCGAGCAGATGCGCCAGGGCGACCAGAAGGGCTATGTCGCCGGGGACGGCACGCTGGAGCAGCTCGGCCCTGACGAGCGCGAGGAGCCCGTGGACCTGGCGGGGACGACCCTCGAGGACGAGCAGTGGAGCCTCGAGCAGCAGCGGGGCAAGGTCGTCGTGGTCAACGTGTGGGGCTCCTGGTGCGGCCCGTGCGTGGCGGAGGTCCCGGACCTCGTCGAGGTCGAGACAGCCTTCGACGAGGCGGGTGAGCCGGTGGAGTTCATCGGGCTCAACTCGCGCGACACCGTGCCCAACGCCCTGGCCTTCCAGCGGAAGTACGACGTCCCCTACCCGTCCCTGCAGGACGACGGCGGCCGCACCCGGGCCCAGCTCGGCAGCCTGGCCGTGGCTACCCCGACCACCCTCGTGCTGGACGGCGAGGGACGCCTCGCGGCGCGGGTGAGCGGCGAGGTCGACGCGTCCACCCTCACCGGCATGGTCGAGGACGTCCTGGCCGACGGCACGGTGGCGGACGGCGGGGGTGCCGGCGGGTGAGCGAGCTGGTCCTCACCGGTCCGCTGCTGCTGGCCGTGGGTGTCGCCGCGCTGGCGGGCGTGATCTCCTTCGCCTCGCCGTGCGTGCTCCCCCTGGTGCCGGGCTTCCTCGGTTATCTCGGGGGCATGACGCCCGGTCGGCCCGCGGTCGCCGGTGGAGCGGTCGGCCGTGGCGGGACGGCCGCGAGCGCGGGCCGCGGGCGGCTGGTGCTCGGCGCGGTGCTCTTCGTGCTCGGCTTCACGGCCGTCTTCCTGCTCATGAGCGTGGCGATCTCCGGGCTCGGGCTGCTGCTCGTCGAGCACCAGGGTCTGCTGCTCCGCGTCGCCGGGGCCGTGGTGATCCTGCTCGGGCTGGTGATGATCTTCCAGCCCGGTGCCGCCTGGCAGGTGCGCTGGCGCCCGGCCGCGGGCCTCGCCGGGGCACCCCTGCTGGGGGTCGCCTTCGGGCTGGGCTTCACCGCCTGCACCGGCCCGGCGCTCGCCGCGATCCAGACGCTCGGCACCTCGATCCTGCCCGGCGACGGACAGCTCGGGCGCGCAGTGGTGCTGGGCACGGCATACAGCCTCGGCCTGGGGCTGCCCTTCGTCCTCGTCGCCGCCGGGCTGGGCTGGGTGAGCCGCGCCTCCCGCTGGCTGCGTGACCACCACCGCGTCGTCCAGCGGACCGGCGGGACGCTGTTGGTGCTGCTCGGCCTGCTCATGGTGACCGGGGTGTGGGCCGGGCTGACCGCCTGGGTCCAGGCGCACCTCGTCAGCGGCTTCGAGACGGTGCTCTAGATGACGACCGACCAGCGGCAGCGGATCGAGCCGAGCTATCCCAAGGACCGGACGGCGCTCGGGGGTCCACGCCTGGGCCCGCTCGGGTGGGCGAGGTGGGTGTGGCGCCAGCTGACGAGCATGCGGACCGCCCTCGTGCTGCTCCTTCTCCTCGCCGTCGCGGCGGTGCCCGGCTCGGTCTTCCCGCAGCGCGGGGTCGACCCGGTGCGGGTGCGGCAGTACTTCGAGGACTCCCCGACCCGCGCGCAGTGGCTCGACCGGCTCGGGATGTTCGAGGTCTACTCCTCGCCGTGGTTCGCCTCGATCTACCTGCTGCTCATGATCAGCCTCATCGGGTGCGTGCTGCCCCGGATGCGCCAGCACGCGCGGTCGCTGCGGGCGCAGCCGCCACGAGCACCGGCCCGGTTGGGCCGGCTGCCGGTGCACCGGGAGGTGGCGCTGCAGGCCGACCCGGAGACGGTCCTGGCCGCGGCCCGGGCGACCCTGGAGCGCCGCCGGTTCCGGCTGCGGCGCGAGGACGACGGTGCGGTGACGGTCTCCGCGGAGAAGGGCTACCTCAAGGAGGCCGGCAACCTGCTCTTCCACATCGCGCTGCTCGGAGTCATCGTCGCGGTCGCGGTGGGGCACCTCTTCGGCTGGCGCGGGGAGATCATCATCAAGGAGGGCGAGTCGTGGACGTCGGGGGCCGGCACCTACGACACCCTCACCCTCGGCCCGCTCGTCGACCAGAGCGACGTCCCGGCCTTCACCGTCCGGCTCGACGACCTCCAGGTGGAGTTCGAGAGCGAGGCGGAGGGGGCGCAGTTCGGCCAGCCCCGCGTCTTCGAGGGGTTCGCCACGATCGAGCAGGACGGGGAGCAACCGCGGCAGCGCGGCTTCGGCGTCAACGACCCGCTCTCGGTCGATGGCACCTCGATGTTCCTCCTCGGCAACGGGTATGCCCCCGTCGTCACCGTCCGGGACCCCGCCGGGGACATCCTCTTCTCCGACGCCGTCACCTTCCTGCCGCAGGACAACACCTACGGCTCGGACGGCGTGATCAAGGTGCCGGCGGCCGACCCCGGGCTGGGCTTCGCCGGCGGCTTCCTGCCGACCATCGACATCAGCGAGCAGGGCATGACCTCCTCCTTCCCCGGCCTCGTGGACCCGGCGCTGGTCCTCACGGCCTACGAGGGCGACCTCTTCCCCGAGGGACGCTCGCAGTCGGTCTTCGCCATCGACACCGAGTCGATGGACCAGCTCACCACCGTGGACGAGGAGAGCGGCGAGGAGCAGCCGTTGCGGCTGCTGCTGCGCCCGGGGGAGACCTACGACCTGCCCGACGGCACGACGCTCGCCTTCGAGGACGTCATCCGCTGGGGCGGCATGCTCGTGCGGCACGACCCCGGCCGGCTGCCCGCCCTGATGTTCGCCGGCGCCGCGCTGGTCGGGCTCGTCCTCATGCTGGGCGTGCGGCGACGGCGCGTCTTCGTGCGGGTTGCCCCCGGGCCCCCTCCCGGCGACGACTACGACGGGACGTCGCGGCATACTGGAGTGAGCATCGCTGCCCTGCCGAAGGGCACCGACCCCGGGCTCGAGGACCTCGTGGAGGACCTCCTGGAGCAGATCACGACCGCCGCCGGCGCCCGGGTGCCGGACCGACCGACCACCGTGGGTGGACGAGAGGACGAGGAATGACGAACGACAGCCTGGCGCAGGCCAGCGACCTCGCGATCTGGGGCGCGGTGGTGGTCCTGGTCCCGGCGATGCTGGCCTTCCTGGTGCACCTGGCCGCCACGGGCGCGGCGGTGCAGCGACGGGTCGAGCGGCGTGCGCCGGTGGCCGTCGGTGCCGGTGGAGCTGACCTCGCGGGCGTCGGCCCGGCCGGGGCCGCACCTGTCGACGGACCCACCGATGCACCGTTGGGCACCGACCGCGGCAGCAGCTCGCGCCGCTGGGGCGTCGTCGGGCTGCAGCTGACCTTTCTCGCGACCTTCCTCACCGTCGCCGGCACCGTGCTGCGCGGGGTGTCGGTGGGCCGGGCGCCGCTGGGCAACATGTACGAGTTCGCGCTCGTCACCGCCAGCTTCGCGCTGGTCATCTACTCCGGGTGGAGCCTGCGCAAGGACCGGCTTTGGCTGGGCGCCTTCGTCACCCTGCCGGTGCTGGTCATCCTCGGCGCGGCCAAGGTGGCGTGGTACACCGAGGCCTCCCAGCTCATGCCGGCGCTCAACAGCATCTGGCTGATCATCCACGTGACCATCGCCATCCTGGCCACCGCGCTGTTCACGATCGGGGCGGCGCTCGCGGTGGCCTACCTGCTGCGCGACCGCGCCGAGACCGTGGGGCGCGTGCGCGGATGGATCGCGGCGCTGCCCGAGGCGGGGCGGCTGGAGCGGATCACCTACGGCATCCACATCGTGGCCTTCCCGCTGTGGACCTTCACCCTCATCGCCGGCGCCATCTGGGCCGAGCAGGCCTGGGGGCGCTATTGGGGCTGGGACCCCAAGGAGGTGTGGACCTTCATCATCTGGGTGGTCTACGCCGCCTACCTGCACGCCCGCGCCACGAGCAGCTGGAGCACCCGCCGGGCCACGTGGGTGGCGCTGCTCGGCTTCGGCTGCGTGATCTTCAACTACGTCGGCGTCAACCTGCTCATGACCGGCCTGCACTCCTACTCCGGGGTGGCGACGTGATCGCGGCGCGCTACTCAGTGATGCGTGTGCTGATCTTCGTCGGCTTCTTCGCGTTCTTCCGGCTGCTGCGGCTCGAGGTCATCTGGGCGGCCGTCGCGGCGGCGCTGGTTTCGATGGTCGTGTCCTACTTCCTCTTGGCGCCGGACCGGCAGCGGCTCGCGGCCGGCCTGGAGCGCCGGGTCGGTGACCGCGTCGCGCGGCGCCGGGCCAAGGTCGACGCCGAGCGGGTTGACGAGGAGGAGTGAGCGCGTGAGCAGAGGGGCGAGGCTGACTGCCCTCACGGGCCGGTCGTGCCGTCCGTCGAGGCTCGGTAGGGGAGTGGGTGGGCCGAGTCCTGGTCGGGGTTCCAGCTCAGGACGACGGCGCGGCTCGCGGCCGCGTCCGCGAGCCCTCGCGCCGGATAGCCCTCAGCGACCATGGCGTCCTCGATCGCCCTGGCCAGGCGCACCGGGTCGGGGGTCCCGAGCAACCAATTGACGAAGATCGTGGACCGGGCGCGGGCACCAGGTGCCACCGGGTCGGTGACCCCGAGCAGACCCGGTATGCCGACCCACCCGCCGTGCGCGCTGTCGATGCCGTTGACGCTCAGCGCTCGGGTCACGAGCAGGCCGGTGCGGAAGTGCGGTGAGGAGGCGGGGGTGTCGTGCCGACGCCCCAGCAGGCCCGCACGCTCCACGACCCGCACCCGGCCCGGGTCGACCGTCGACCAGGGGACGATGTCACGGGTGCGGCCACGCCACCCGAGCAGCAACCCCTTCTCGCAGACCCGGTGTCGGTCCACGGCACCCGCGATGACGAGCACGAGTCCGCTGGCCCCGATGCAGATGAGGAGGGTCACGGTCAGCCCCCAGCCCACCTCGCCCGGGATCAGCAGGGGAAGGAGGGAGAGCAGCATCAGGCCGAGCAGGAACAACCACATCCGCGCCCCGGGCCACGGGCGGAAGGTCTGCCGCACCGCACCCATGTCCTCGGCGTCCAGGTCGGCCAGAGCGAGCAGCTGATCCACCTGGACCGGGTCGTCGGGGTCGGTGATGCGGAAGAAGGGCCGCTCGGTCACGGTGCTCCCAGGACTCTGGCCCAGTGCTGCTCCACCTCGTCGGCGCCGACACCGCGATAGCTCACCTCGTCGCGCTCCTGAGGGCTGGTCAAGAGGTACGACGCCTGAGCACCGGTGTAGACCCCCGAGTAGCTCCGGACGGCTTCCTCGGCGATGTCGATGCGGGTGATCGTGACAGCCACGGCGCACGCCACCACCGGCTCCAGCTCCGCAGGGTGCTGCGCGAGGGCCTCGCGGGTCAGCGTGAGGTCGAAGGATGGTGCGGGTACCTGCTGGGCGCGGCGAGCGCGCTCTCGGCAGCGGCCCCCGACCAGCCCGGAGCCTGCGGCACCCGCAGCACGGCCACCGACCCTCGCGATGGCGACGGCATCGGCGGCCAGGTCGCTCGACAACGTCGTCAGTCTGCTGGACGCCTGGCGCATCTGAGCCGGATGGCCCCCTGCGACTCCCACGGTAAGTCGCCTCCCCCGTGTCGTGATCACCCAGCCTAGTTGTCGCCTCCGCGGGCTGGTGAGGCGACCTCCCCTTCAGGAGAGCGCGAGACCCAGGGCGAGGGCGACGGCATACCCGAGCTGCAGCAGACCGGTCTGCACCAGAGCCGGCAGCAGGGCGGGGCCGTAGGCGTCGCTGGTGACCAGCCGGGTGGGGCGCCAGGCGAGCGGTGCCGCGAGCAGCCCCAGCAGCGCCCAGGGGTGCGCGATCGCCGCCAGCCCGACCGCGAGGAAGGCACCGACGACGAGCCCGAGGTAGAGCCGGCGGGTGCGGCGGAAACCCATCCGGACCGCGAGCGTGCGCTTGCCCGCGGCCCGGTCGCCCTCCAGGTCCCGCAGGTTGTTGGTGACCAGGATCGCGCTGGCGAGGAAACCGCAGCCGAGCGCCCCGCCGAGCGCCCCGAGGTCGAGCGTCTGGGCCTGGGTCCACGTGGTGCCGAGCACGGCGACGAGGCCGAAGAAGACGAAGACCATGACCTCGCCCCAGCCGCGGTAGCCGTAGGGGTTGTCGCCGCCGGTGTAGTGCCACGCCGCCCACAGGCAGGCCAGCCCCAACGCGAGCAGCAGCCAGGCGCCGGACAGCGCGACCAGGGCGAAGCCGGCCAGGCCCGCGCCGAAGAAGGCGGCGAAGGCGGCGGTCCGGACGTTGGCCGGCTCCGCGAGCCGCTGCCCGACGAGCCGGACCGGCCCGACCCGCTCCTCGTCGGTGCCACGGATGCCGTCGGAGTAGTCGTTGGCGTAGTTGACGCCGACCTGGAAGCCGAGGGCCACGCAGAGGGCGAGCACGGCATACCCCAGGTCGGCGCTGCCGAGGGCGTGCGCCGCGGCCGTGCCGACGAGCACGGGAGCGACGGCGGCGGGGAGCGTGCGCGGTCGCGCCCCCTCGATCCACTGGGCGAGGGATGCCATGTGGGTATGCCCCTTAGAGGTCTCGCAGGAAGTCGGGGTCGTCGTCCGGTCCCAGCGGGCCGCGCCCCGGGCCGCCCTGGCCGCGGCGCCCGCCGAGCAGGATGTCCAGGATGCTGCGGGGACGGCCCGCCACGAGCCAGGCGATCCCGCCGGCGACCGGGAAGATCAGGCAGATGATCACCCAGAACGGCTTGGGCAGACCGCGCACCTGGTGCTCGTCGGTCTGGACCGCGTCGACGACGCAGAAGACGGTGAACGCCAGCAGCGCCACAGCGAGGGCCACGCGGAGCATGTCTCAGCCGTCCTTCCTGGTCACGATGGGTGAGATGCCATTCTGCCACCGTCGGTGAGCAGCCGCCGTGCCGCCGCGCGGTCCGGCTTGCCGGTCGCGAGCAGCGGGATCTCCCCGACGACCGCGATCTGCTGCGGCAGGGCGTGCGGGGGGAGGTGACCCCGCTCCCGCAACGCCTGCCGCAGCGGCTCGGTCGCGGTCGTGACCTCCGACCGGACTCCCCGTGCGTCCCGCGCCAGGGCCACCAGAGCGGCCACGCGCTCGCCCCACTCCTCGTCGGGCAGCCCGAGGACCAGGGCGTCCAGCACCTCCGGCAACGCCCGCAGCGCGGTCTCGACGTCGCGCGGCTCGACCTTGTGCCCCCGGTGACGACGACGTCGTCGACGCGGCCCAGCACGGTGAGGTGCCCGTTCCGGTATGCCCCGCGGTCGTCGGTCACGAACCACCGCCCGGTCGCGTCGGAGACGAAACGCTCCTGCGTGAGCACCGGGTCCTCGGGGTAGCCGTCGGCCAGGATCGGGCCGCCCAGCCGGATCCGGCCCTCGCCGTCCACGTCGACCTGGACCCCCGGCAGCGGCGTCCCGTCGTAGACGCAGCCGCCGCAGGTCTCGGACATGCCGTAGGTCGTCACCACCCGGACACCGGCGTCACGGGCGGCGTCGAGAAGCCCGGGATCGCTTGCGGCCCCCCCGACCAGCACGGCGTCCAGCTGCCGGAGGGCCCGGGCCCCTCGCTCCGCCGCGAGGGTGCGGCGCAGCTGGGTGGGGACGAGCGAGGCATACCGGCGCGTCGACGGTTCCATGCGAGCGACGGCCTCGGCGATCGCGTCGGCGGTGAAGGGCGCGGCCGGGTGCAGCTCGACCGGCTCGGTGCCCGCCAGGGCGGAGCGGGCGAGGACCTGCAGACCGGCGACGTGCGCGGTGGGCAGCGCGAGCAGCCACTGCCCGTGCCCACCGAGGACCTGCGCGGTCGCCTCGCCGGACGCGCGGAGCGCCGCCGCACCCAGCCGGACCCGCTTGGGCGAGCCGCTGGACCCGGAGGTCTCGACGACCACCGCGTCCGGCCCACCGGGGCCGACCAGGTCCCGCAGTGGTCCACCGAGCGCGGACCAGTCGGCTCCTGCGGCGATCGTCAGGGCCGGGCGGTCCGTCACGGTGTCGCGAGGAAGCGGTCCACGTCGACGAACCAGTCGCCGTCGATCTTGACCAGGGTGATGGTCGACCCGCCCATCGACTCGGCGAAGAGCTCGCTGTAGTTGTCCTGGTCGATGACCGCGGTGTCGCCGTCGACCGCGGCACCGGTGATCTGCATCGCCTCGAGGATGCCGCGGCCCTCCTCGCCCAGGCCCTGCGCCTCGACGGCCGCCGACATCGTCTCCGGCAGCTGCGCCTCGCACAGCTCGAGGTCCTCCGGGGCGTCCCGCATCGGCACCGTGGGGTCGCTGAAGGAGAGCATCAGGTCGCAGGTGGCCGGGTCGGCGTCCACCAGCCCGAGCAGGAACTCCTTGGCCCGGTCCGCGGCCGCCTGGCCGTCCTCCCCGCCCTCGGCGCCGTCCGAGGGGGTCTCGCTGGTCACCGCGGCGTCGTCCGGGGCGGCGCTGGCCGCGGCATCGTCCCCGCCGCTGGTCACTGCGGCGTCGTCACCGCCGGCGGGTGCCTGCGAGGCCTCCGCGGTGGGCTCGATCACCTCGGGCCCGGAGTCGCAGGCTGCCAGCAGCAGGGCGGGCGCCGCCAGCAGGGGCGTGAGTGGGCGTCGCATCCCGGTGTCCTCCCTGGTCGCAGCGGTGACGGGCGCGCTCAGTCTCTCACGCGCTCACGCTGCGCACCGGGCGGACGGACGCGGGGCGGCGGTCGGCCTAGACCTGGGAGGGCCTGGGTGGTGGGCTCAGAAGTACCAGGGGTAGGGGCCCCAGTCCGGTGCCCGCTTGTCCAGGAAGGCGTCGCGGCCCTCGACCGCCTCGTCGGTCATGTAGGCCAACCGGGTCGCCTCGCCGGCGAAGACCTGCTGCCCCATGAGCCCGTCGTCGGCAAGGTTGAAGGCGAACTTCAGCATCCGCTGCGCCGTGGGGCTCTTGCCGAGGATCTCCCGGGCGGCCTGGACCGCCTCGGCCTCCAGCTCGGCGTGGTCGGCGACGAGGTTGACCGCGCCCATGCGCTGCATCTGCTCGGCGTCGTAGGTGCGCCCGAGGAAGAAGATCTCGCGGGCGTGCTTCTGGCCCACCATCGCGGCGAGGTAGGCCGAGCCGTAGCCGGCGTCGAAGCTTCCGACGTCGGCGTCGGTCTGCTTGAAGCGGGCGTGCTCGCGGGAGGCGATCGTGAGGTCGCAGACCACGTGCAGGCTGTGCCCGCCGCCGGCCGCCCAGCCGCCCACCACCGCGATCACGACCTTGGGCATCGTGCGGATGAGGCGCTGGACCTCGAGGATATGCAGGCGGCCACCCTCGGCCTTGACCCGCGCGGCGTCGACGCTGTCCGCGGTCTCGGCGTCGGCATACTGGTAGCCGCTGCGGCCGCGTATGCGCTGGTCGCCGCCGGAGCAGAAGGCCCAGCCGCCGTCCTTGGGAGAGGGGCCGTTGCCGGTGAGCAGCACGACGCCCACGTCCGGGGTCATCCGGGCGTGGTCGAGAGCGCGGTAGAGCTCGTCGACGGTGTGCGGGCGGAAGGCGTTGCGCACCTCCGGGCGGTCGAAGGCGATCCGCACGCAGCCCAGCTCGGCGTGCCGGTGGTAGGTGATGTCGGTCAGCTCGAAACCCTCGACCGGCTTCCAGGCGGCGGGGTCGAAGGGGCTGCTCGGGGCGTGGCGCGGGTCGGCGTTCTCGGTCACGGCGTCACTGTAACGAGCAGGGGTGAGCGCTCCTATCCTGGAGGCCGACCTCACGGAGGGAGACGTCGGTGATCCTCGTGACCGGCTCGACCGGGACCGTCGGCTCGGTGGTGGCCCAGGAGCTGAGCAGGGTGGGCGCGCCGCACCTGCGCGCCACCAGGCGGCCGGTCGGCGGCGACCAGCAGCAGGTCCGCCTCGACCTCCTCGACCCGCAGACCTGGTCGGTGATGGGCGAGGTGGACTCGATGTTCCTCGTGCGGCCCCCTGCCCTGGGCAACGTGCGGCGGGACCTGCTGCCCGCCCTTGCGGCGGCACGTGACCTGGGTGTCGGGCACGTGGTCTTCCTCTCGCTCCAGGGAGCCGACCGCCTCCGGGTCGTGCCGCACGCCGCGGTGGAGAGCTGGCTGCGGGCGTCGGGCATGGCGTGGACCTTCGTGCGGGCCTCCTTCTTCGACCAGAACCTCACGACGACGCACGTGAGCGACATCCGGGACCGGGACGAGATCGTGGTGCCGGCCGGAGCGGGTCGGACGGCGTTCGTCGATGCCGTCGACGTCGGCAGGGTGGCGGCCGCGGCGCTGCTGGACGCGCCGGTCCACCGGGGTCGGGCCTGGACGGTGACCGGGCCGGAGGCGCTCAGCTACGACGAGGTGGCCGACGTGCTCAGCACCGTGCTCGACAGGAGGGTGCGGTATGCCCGACCGGGCCTGCCGCGCTACCTCCGGCATGCGACGCGCACCCTGCGGATGCCGCCCGGCATGGCCGCCGTCACCGCGGCGATCTACACGACCGCACGGCTCGGCCTCGCGGACGGGTTGAGCGACGACGTGCAGCGGGTGCTGGGTGAGCCGCCCGCCTCCTTCGCGGAGTTCGCCCGGCGGGAGCAGCCCCTATGGTCGCGGCGCGGTGGCTGACCGCGGGGCGAGGAAGGATCAACCGTCGCGCGAGGAGAGCACGCAGAACTCGTTGCCCTCCGGGTCCGCCAGCACGGTGAAGGTGCCGGTCTCGGTCTGACCGACGTCGACGTGGGTGGCGCCCAGGTCGAGCAGCCGCCGCACCTCGGTGTCCCGGTCCTGGCTGGTGTGCGGGGCGAGGTCGAGGTGCAGCCGGTTCTTGACCTCCTTGCCCTCGGGCACCGGCACGAAGACGAGCCCCTGGCCGCGCCGCATCCAGGCGTCGAGGTCGCTCTCGTGCTCGGGCCCCTCCAGCGCGAAGCGGGGGACCGCGACCGCCTCCTCCGGGGTGTCGTCGACGACGGTCCAGTCCAGCGCCTCCACCCACCAGCGGGCCTGGGCCTGCGGGTCCCGGCAGTCGACGACGACGGTGTACCACGTGAGTGCCATGTCCGCCATCCTGCCCCGGCCCGCCCGGATCCGGAAGCGACCACGGCCTGGCATGACCTCCATCGCCGAACTTCCCGATGAGGCTTGTGCTACACCGTGGTCGGTCCCGCAGGGGGAGGGTCGCGCAGGGACGATCTAGGCTCGTCACGATGGATCCCGCGACCCCCCGACCCGACGTGGAGGAGCTGCTGGCCGCCGCGCACGTCGTGCGGCTGCCGATGCGGGTGCGCTTCCGCGGGGTGACCGCGCGCGAGGCGGTGCTGCTGCGCGGCCCGGCCGGCTGGGCCGAGTGGGCCCCCTTCGTCGAGTATGCCGACCCCGACGCCGCGCGCTGGCTCGCCGCTGCGGTCGAGGCCGGGTGGGGCGAGCTGCCCCCGCCGGTGCGTGACGGGGTCGGCGTCAACGCCACCGTCCCTGCCCTGCCGGCCGCCGAGGTGGAGGGCCTGCTCGCCCGGGTGGACGCCCGCCGGACCGCGAAGGTCAAGGTGGCTGAGGCCGGCCAGGGTCTCCTCGACGACGTCGAGCGGGTCACCGAGGTGCGTCGGCTGCTCGGGCCGCAGGCCCGGATCCGGGTCGACGCCAACGGCGGCTGGTCGGTGGAGGAGGCGACCACGGCGCTCGCCAGGCTCGCGCCGCTGGACCTGGAGTATGCCGAGCAGCCCTGCGCCACCGTCGAGGAGCTGGCCGAGCTCCGGCGGACCCTGGCGCGCCACGCCATCGACGTGCCCGTCGCCGCGGACGAGTCCATCCGCCGCGCCGAGGACCCGCTGCGCGTGGCGCGGCTGGACGCGGCCGACCTCGTCGTGGTCAAGGTCGCACCGTTGGGCGGCATCGCCCGTGCCCTCGACGTCATCGAGCGGTGCGGGCTGCCGGCCGTGGTCTCCTCGGCGCTGGACACCTCGGTGGGCCTGTCGCTCGGGGTGCGGCTCGCCGCAGCCCTGCCGACCCTCCAGCACGACTGCGGGCTGGGCACGGCGACCCTGCTCGACGCCGACGTCGTGGCCGAGCCGCTGGCGCCGAAGGCCGGCCGGCTGACGCTCCAGCGCGCCGAGGCGGCCCGGGACTTGGTCGACCCGGCCGCGCTCGCGGCACACCGACCGGAGCCGGAGCGTGAGACCTGGTGGCGCGACCGCCTCACCCGCGCCCACGCGCTCCTGTGACCGCGCTGAAAGATTTACGCGACGGAAACATCGGTAACGCACCTTTTACACCGATGCGCCTGCTCCCGAAACATCCCCGGTCTTGACTGGTGCGCACGGCGAGCGGACTCCCACCCCCGACAGACGTGACGCGGGGAGCCCGAGCGCACCACCACTCACTGGAGGCACGCAACGATGGAACTCTCGACCAGCGACGTCTGGGTCATGGTCTCGGCGGCGCTCGTGCTGCTGATGACGCCGGGCCTGGCGTTCTTCTACGGCGGTATGGCGCGAGCCAAGGCCTCGACGAACATGATCATGATGAGCTTCGTCTCGATCGGTCTCGTCGGTGTGGTCTGGGTCCTCTGGGGCTACGGCATGTCGGCCGCCCCGCCGCTGCTCGGCGGTCTCGTCGGCAACCCGGCCGCGGACTTCGGGCTCGCGAACCACGTCGGCACCGCTGACATGATCGGCATCGGCTTCGGCGCGACCTTCGCGATCATCACCGTGGCCCTCATCTCCGGTGCGGTCGCCGACCGCACCCGCTTCGGCTCCTGGTCGGTCTTCGTGCCGATCTGGGTCACCCTGGTCTACTGCCCGCTGGCCTTCATGGTGTGGGGCGGTGGCCTGCTCTCCGCCGACGGCGCGATCGGCGCCACCTTCGGCGAGGCGATCGACTTCGCCGGCGGCACCGTGGTCCACATCAACGCGGGCCTGGCGGCCCTGGTGCTGGTCTACATCATCGGCTCCCGCAGCGACTTCGGCCCCAAGGGCTTCCACAAGCCGCACAACATCCCCCTGATGATGCTCGGCGCCGCCCTGCTGTGGTTCGGCTGGTTCGGCTTCAACGGTGGCGCCGCGGGCACCGCCGAGGAGGCCGGCCTGATCTGGGTCAACACCATGGTCGCCCCGGCCGCCGCGATGCTGGCCTGGCTGATCACCGAGCGCGTCCGCGACGGCCACGCCACCTCCCTGGGCGCCGCCTCCGGCGTCGTCGCCGGTCTGGTCGCGATCACCCCGGCCTGCGCCAACGTCTCGGCCCTCGGCGCGATCCTCATCGGCGTCCTCGCCGGTGTCGCCTCGGCGCTCGCGGTGGGTCTGAAGTACAGGTTCGGGTATGACGACGCCCTCGACGTCGTCGGTGTCCACCTGGTCTCGGGCATCGTCGGGACCGTCATGATCGGCTTCCTGGCGCTGCCGGTCGACGGCGAGGGCGGTGGCCTCTTCTACGGCGGCGGCGCCGGGCAGCTGGCGGCCCAGGTCGTCGCCACCCTCTTCACCCTGGTCTACACCGGCGTGATGACGGCCCTCATCGGCCTGGCGATCGCCAGGACCATCGGCTTCCGCGTCAGCGCCGAGGACGAGGCCCGCGGGGTCGACCTGTCCGAGCACAGCGAGTCCGCCTACGCCTTCGGTGATGAGGAAGCCTCCTACGACCCCATCGCCGAGGAGGCCCGCGCCTAGTCGCTCGGGGCGACGCGCGAGCCAGCACGACAGCGGGGCACCCTCGGCCGACAGCCGCCGGGGGTGCCCCGCTCGTGCGTCCCGACCCGCACCCTGGCGGGGCAAGTCATTCGACCCGTGCCGCCGCGGGCGATACCCTCAGGTGTTCCCGTTCCATCCCCCACACACTTTCGTGAGGTGCTCCCGTGCCCACCGGCAAGGTCAGGTTCTTCGACGAGGACAAGGGCTTCGGCTTCGTGTCCAGCGACGAGGGCAGCGACGTCTACGTGCCCCGCTCCGCCCTGCCCGAGGGCGTGGGCGCGCTGCCGCGCGGCAGCAAGGTGGAGTTCGACGTCGTCGCGGGCAAGCGCGGCGACCAGGCGCTGCACGTGCGGCTGCTCGACCCGGCCCCCTCGGTGTCGCGCGGTCTGTCGATGCGCGACCGCAAGCCGGCCGAGGAGATGGTGGTGGTCGTCGAGGACCTCATCACCCTGCTCGACCAGGCGTCCTCGTCCCTGCGCAAGGGCCACTACCCCGACCGCACCCACGGTGCGGCGATGGCCAAGGCGCTGCGCGCGGTGGCCGACCAGTTCGAGGCCGGGAAGTAGCCCGTATGCCCTCTCCCCGCAGCGATGCCGTCCTGACCGGTGCCGTCGAGGTCGCCCGCGCCGCCGCGGGTGAGGTCGCCGAGCCGGGCACCGTCGGCGACCACCTCGAGGTGGTCATGGAGGCCGAGCGGCTGGCGACGCACTACTTCGCCTGCACCGCTGCCGCCTACCCGGGTTGGCGCTGGGCCGTGACGCTCTCCCGCGTCCCGCGGGCACGCAAGGCCACCATCAGCGAGGTGCATCTCCTCGCCGGCGAGGAGGCCGTGCTCTCCCCGGAGTGGGTGCCGTATGCCGAGCGCCTCGCCCCCGGTGACATCGGCCCCGGCGACCGGACCGCCTTCGTCGCGGACGACCCGCGGCTGGAGGCCGGCTTCGAGGCCACGGGCGAGGAGGACGTCGACCAGGTCGCCCTCTGGGAGCTGGGGCTCGGACGGCCCCGGGTCCTCTCGGCCGAGGGCCGTGACGCGGCGGCCACCCGGTGGCAGGACGGCGACCACGGCCCCACCAGCGAGAGTGCCCGCAAGGCTCCCGCGCCCTGCCGGACCTGCGGCTACTTCCTGCCGATGGCCGGAGCGTTGCGCACCGTCTTCGGCGTCTGCGCCAACGAGTGGTCGCCCGCGGACGGCTCCGTCGTGGCCCTCGACTTCGGCTGCGGGGCGCACAGCGAGGTGGACGTCGAGAAGCGGGCGCCGGAGCGCATCGACCCGCCGGTGCTCGACGACGAGACCGAGATCGTCTTCAGCGACCGCTGAGGACCACGGCTCACGCCTCGGCGGCGTTGCCCTTCCCGCGGCGCAGGTAGGCATACCCCAGCGCGCCGAGCACGATCCCCGCGACGGGCACCCAGACCCACCACTCGCGGTCCCCGGTGCGCAGCGAGGGCAGCCCGAGCAGGACCGCCAGGACCACCAGCCAGACGAGGATCCCCCAGCGCACCAGGGTGATGGTGCGCAGGGTGACGTCTGGCGGCCGGACGTCCTCGGGGGGCCGGTTCGGCGGAATCCTGCTCACGCCACCAACGTAGCCCTCTCCACACAGGAACGCGCCGAGGGCATGATCGTTAGATGGAGTAATGAGATAGACTAACGACTGTATGCCTGACACCTCACCCGATCCCGCGACCGCCGCCCTGGCGCACGACCTGCGCATCGCGTGCATGCGGGTCGCCCGCCGGGCGCGTTTCGACGCCGGCAACACCATCGCCCCGCACCACTTCAGCGTGCTCGTGCGGCTGAGCGAGCAGCCGCGCACCCTCGGCGAGCTGGCGTCGATCGAGCAGGTGAGCCCGCCGAGCATGAGCCGGACCGTGACCCAGCTGACCGACCTGGGGTATGTCGACCGGTCGCCCGACGCGGACGACGGCCGGCTGGTGCGGCTCTCGCTGACCGACGAGGGCGGGGCGGTCGTGGGTCGTGAGCGCGCCCTGCGGGACGCCTGGATGGCGGCGCGCCTGGACGGTCTGAGCAGCGCTGACCGGGGCGTCCTGCGGCAGGCCGCGGAGCTCCTCGAGGGGCTCCTGTGCGGCGACGTCGACCGGGGCGAGGCGTCCCGGGACGGCACGGAGACGGGGGAGGTGCGATGAGCGCGATGTTCTCCGCGCTCTCGGTGCGCAACTACCGGATCTACGCCACCGGCGGCATCATCTCCAACACCGGGACCTGGATGGGCCGCATCGCCCAGGACTGGGTGGTGCTCACCGAGCTCACCGACAACTCCGCGCAGGCGCTCGGTCTGGTCACCGGCCTGCAGTTCCTGCCGATCCTGCTCTTCTCACCGGTCGCGGGAGCGATTAGCGACAACTTCTCCAAGCGCAAGGTCATGCTCGTCAGCCAGAGCGCGATGGCCTTCTTCGCCACCGTCATGGGGATCGCGGTGCTCACCGGCCACATGGAGCTGTGGCACATGTTCGTCCTCGCCTTCCTCTCCGGCACGGCGGCCGCCGTCGACGCCCCCGCCCGCCAGGCCTTCGTCTCCGAGATGGTCCCGAAGGCGCAGATCACCAATGCCGTGGGGCTCAACTCTGCGTCCTTCCACTCCGGCCGCCTCATCGGCCCCGCGGTGGCCGGCCTGCTCATCGCTGCCGTCGGCACCGGCCCGACGCTGCTGCTCAACGCGGTGACCTTCGTCGCGGTGATCCTGGCGCTGCTCGCGATGGACCCCTCCCAGCTCGCGACCCGCGACCGCACCGGACCCCGCGGCAGCGTGCGCGAGGGCATCGCCTACGTCCGCGGCCGGCCGGACATCCAGCTCATCCTCGTCATCGCCTTCATGCACGGCACCTTCGGGATGAACTTCCAGATCTTCAACGCCCTCATGTCCACCGAGGTCTTCGGCAAGGACGTCGCCGAGTTCGGGATCACCGGCTCGGTCATGGCCATCGGCTCGCTCGCCGGCGCCCTCCTGGCCGCGCGCCGCGACCGCCCCCGGTGGCGCCTGCTCCTGGGCTCGCTGGCCGCCTTCGCCGGGTGCACCGCGCTCATCGCCCTCGCACCGAGCTTCACGGCATACACCCTCCTGCTGATCCCGACCGGCCTCTTCGCCCTGACCGTCATGGTGAGTGCCAACGCGATGGTCCAGCTGAGCGTCGACCAGGCCGTCCGCGGTCGGGTGATGGCGCTCTACATGGCCGTCTTCATGGGCGGCACGCCGGTGGGATCCCCCTTCCTCGGGTGGTTCGCCGAGCAGTTCGGTGCCCGGGCGACGGTGCTCATCGCCACGGTGATGTGCGGCGCCACCGCTGTCCTGGCCGCCGTCCACGTCATGCGCCACGACCACCTGCGGCTGCGCTTCCGCGCACGCTGGCCGCGCCCGGTCTACCTGGTGCGCATGACCGAGCCGCTCCCTGAGAAGGTGACCTGATGAGTGCCCGAACCCGTCGCGTCGTCGTGCTGGTGGCCCTGGCCGCCCTGATCCTCGTCCCGGTCCTGGCGACCCTGGGTTGACGGTGACCTTCACCACGCGCCCCACGCTCACCGGCTCGGTCGGCATGGTCTCCAGCACGCACTGGATCGCCTCCTCGGCCGGTATGCGGCTGCTCGAGCTGGGCGGCAACGCCGCCGACGGGGCGGTCGCCGCCGGATTCGTGCTGCAGGTCGTCGAGCCGCACCTCAACGGTCCGGGGGGTGATCTGCCGCTCATCGTCGCCTCCGCCGACGACCCGACACCGCGGGTCCTGTGCGGCCAGGGACCGGCGCCGGCCGGCGCCACCCCCGAGCACTTCGCCGCGGCCGGACTGGACCGCGTCCCCGGGTCCGGGCCGCTGGCCACCGCCGTGCCCGGCGCGACCGTCGCCTGGCTCACGCTGCTGCGCGACCGCGGGACGATGAGCGCGCAGGAGGCGCTCGGCCCGGCGATCCACTACGCCCGGCACGGTCACCCGGTGGTCCCGCGGGTCAGCTCGACCATCGACTCGGTGCGTGACCTGTTCGCCTCCGACTGGCACACCTCGGCCGACCAGTGGCTCGTCGACGGCGAGGCGCCCGCGCCCGGGACCGTCGTCACCAACCCGGCCTGGGCCGACACGCTGGAGCGGCTGCTCGAGGCAGAGCGGGACGCGGTGCGGGACGGCGGCTCACGGCAAGCCGGCATCGACGCCGTGCTGACCGCCTGGCGGCAGGGGTTCGTCGCCGAGGCCATCGGCGCCTTCGCGCAGCGCGCCTTCCGGCACAGCGGCGGCGCGGTCCTGCCCGGTGTGATCACGGCCGAGGACGTCGCGACCTTCGAGGCCACCTGGGAGGACGCGGTGACGGCGCAGTGGCGCGGCCACACGATCGCCAAGACCGGTCCGTGGGGGCAGGGTCCGGCGCTGCTGCAGGTGCTCGCGATGGTGGACGAGGTGGCCGGCGAGGACCCGGGCGCGACCGATCTGGACACGGTCGCGGGGGTGCACACCCTCGCCGAGGTGTGGAAGCTGGCCATGGCCGACCGGGAGGCGTGGCTCGGCGACAGCGCGGGCGAGGACGCCCTGCCCATGAGCGACTTCCTCGACCCGGCCTACGTCGCGGACCGGGCGGCCCTCGTGGGCGAGCGCGCCTCCCGCGAGCTCCGGCCCGGCGCACCCGGAGGCCGCGAGCCCCGGCTGGCCGCACAGGCGATGGTCCCCGAGGGTGCGGGCGCCGACGCCGCCGACGGCAGCGCCGGTGAGCCCACCGTGCAGCGGGACGGCGCCACCCGGGGCGACACGTGCCACGTCGACGTCGTGGACCGGTGGGGGATGCTCGTCTCCGCCACCCCCAGCGGCGGCTGGCTGCAGTCCAGCCCGTTCATCCCCGAGCTCGGCTTCGCGCTCGGCAGCCGGCTGCAGATGACCTGGCTCGAGCAGGGGCTTCCCAGCTCGCTCGTCCCCGGCCGGCGACCCCGCACCACGCTGACGCCGACGATGGTGCTGCGCGAGGGCATACCCGTCCTCGCCTGCGGAACCCCCGGAGGTGACCAGCAGGACCAGTGGCAGAGCGTCTTCCTGCTGCGCCATCTCGTCGGCGGCGCCGGGCTGCAGGAGGCGATCGACGCGCCGGTCTTCCACACCACGAGCTTCCCCGGCTCGTTCCACCCGCGCGCGAGCGAGCCCGGCGTGCTGGTCACGGAGTCCCGGCTGGGTGCGGACGTGCTGGACGGGCTGCGCGCCCGAGGGCACGAGGTCCTGGACCAGGGCCCGTGGAGCCTGGGCCGGATGTGCGCCGTCGCCCGCGACCCGGAGACCGGGGTGCTCAGCGCCGGGGCGAACCCCCGGGGAATGCAGGGGTATGCCGTCGGGCGTTGACACCAGGAGACCGCCTACCCTGGCGGCACACCCCAGATCCGCAGGAGGACCCGTGCCCGGCAAGACCCGGCTGGCCAAGCAGGCGATCAAGTACGGACCCGTGGTCTACGCCATGGCGCAGAAGTACGGCCCGCAAATGGTCGACCAGATCCTCAAGCAGCGTGAGCCCGCGACCCGGTTCGTCCAGGACCAGGCCGCCAAGGCCCGCACCAACCCTCGCAAGCACGCCCTCGCTCACGCGGACACCGTGGTGGAGGGCTCGTTGCAGCAGGTCTTCCACCGCGGCCAGCCCTACTGGGTGGTCTTCTCCCGCAACGAGCCGGTCGGCGTGCACCCGCACACCGACGCCCCCTTCGACACCCTGCTGCTCAACGCCGACCCGGCGAAGCGGCACACCCCCGACGAGCTGCGCCGCACCGTGCACCTGCCGCGCCGGGGCAGGCGATGAACGGCGCGCTCGGCGGGCGGGCCGACTACACCGGGGAGGGGATCACCGAGCAGGACGCCCCGGAGGCGCCGCTGCCGCTGGTGCAGGACTGGCTGGACCAGGCGATCGCCCGGCACGAGGAGCGCGGGGACGTGCCCGAGCCGGCGGCCCTCTGGGTGGCCACGGTCGACGCCGACGGTATGCCCGACGTGCGCGCCGTGCTCATGCGCTTCCTCGACGCGCGGGGCCCGGGCTTCCTCACCAGCAGCGACTCGGCCAAGGGGTTGCAGCTGGCGGCGAACGACAAGGTGGCGGCGACCCTCACCTGGGCGGGGATGTTCCGCGCCGTCCGCTTCCGCGGCCGCGCCCAGGAGCTGCCGACGGACCTGGTCGACGACTACTTCCGGAGCCGCCCCTACGGCTCCCGGATCAGCGCGCACGCCTCGACGCAGAGCGCCCCCGTCGCCGACCGGGCGACGCTGGAGCAGGCATACCAGGAGTGTGCGGAACGCTGGCCGGACCGCGGTCGGCCGGACGACGTGCCACGGCCGACGACGTGGAGTGGCTACCGGATCGTCCCGGAGCGGGTCGAGGTCTGGGGCGGCCGGCGCAACCGGCTGCACGACCGGCTCGTCTGGGAGCGGGTCGCGGCGGGCGGGCTGGACGACCCGGCGGCCTGGCGACGCAGCAGGATCCAGCCGTGAGCCCGGCGCAGGAGCGGAGCCCGTCGGACCCCGGCCCTAGGATGACACCGTGAGCGGCGACCTGATCGACACGACGGAGATGTACCTCAAGACGATCTTCGAGCTGGAGGAGGACGGCGTCCTGCCCATGCGGGCGCGCATCGCCGAGCGCCTCGGTCAGTCAGGGCCGACCGTCTCGCAGACCGTCGCCCGCATGGAGCGCGACGGTCTGCTCGAACTGGCCGAGGACCGCCACCTCGTGCTCACCGACCACGGTCGGCTCTCCGCCGTGCGGGTCATGCGCAAGCACCGGCTCGCCGAGCGGCTGCTCATGGATGTCATCGGCCTCGACCCGGCCTACGTCCACGACGAGGCGTGCCGCTGGGAGCACGTCATGAGCGAGCAGGTGGAGAAGAAGATCCTGCAGCTCGTCGAGGACGGCACCAGCTCGCCCTACGGCAACCCGGTGCCCGGCCTCGCCGAGCTCGGGCAGCAGGACGCCCCGCCGGCCCAGGGTGTCGCGAGCAGCGAGCTGGCCGAGGGCGGGGACCGGAGCACGACGATGGTCGTCCGGCTGGGTGAGCCGGTCCAGGTGGACCCCGAGGTGCTCGGGCTGCTGCTGGAGTCCGGCGTACGGCCGGGCGCGCGCGTCGCGGTGTGGAGCGAGGACGGGCGGACCATCGTGGAGGCACTGGACGGCGAGGCCGTGTCCCTGCCGACAGATGTCGCCGCGCACATCTTCTGCGCCGCGCCGACCCCTCCTGACGTGTGAGATGGCTCACGCGGAGCCTGGGAGGTCGGTTACGTCGGACCGCAAATCTGCAGGTCAGCAGGGATGGTGCTGGTGAGGTCTTCACGGGTTGTCCACACCGTCGTTACCTCAGCGTGACATTTGTTACCGGGCTGTGTACGGTTGTCGAGTCCTCCTCCCTGGGGGGATCCCCGAAGCGTGACTGCCTAGTCCTGTCCGCGCGCACCCGGGGCCGTGGCACGTACGAACACCGCTTGACAGGAGCGGGGGAACCACCTCTGGAGCCGGACCTGGCTCCTCGGGGCGAATGGTCCGGCTCGGTCGGACCAGGGGCACTCCAGCCCAAGCCCGACAGCTCACCCCGCAGGCACTGGAGGATCTACATGACGCAGCGCATCACCGGCCGCCACCGTCGGCCCGGTCGTCTCAGCACGACCAGCACCGCTCTGACCCGCACGGCGGCCGTCGCGGCCACCTCGACCGGGCTGCTGGCCGGCGCGACGCTGAGCGCCAACGCCGCCCCGGACCTGTCCCAGGACCGTGGTGAGGGCCTGCAGCGGCTGGGGGTCGACGTGAACGCCGACCGCACCGTGACCGTGGACCGCCCGGCCGAGGCCGTGGCCGCGCCCGAGGACGTCGACCTGGCCTCCTTCGGCGTCGGCGGCTTCTCCGCCTACACCCCGGTCGTCGAGGAGGAGCCCGCCCCGGTCGAGCAGACCGAGCAGGCTGCCCCGGCCACCGAGCAGGCTGCCCCGGCCACCGAGCAGGCTGCTCCGGTCACCGAGCAGGCGAGCGAGCAGGTCGCCGCCCGCGAGGAGACCACCGCCAGCCGCGACAACGAGCGTCAGGCGCAGCCCGAGCCCGTCGTCGAGGCCGAGCCGGCCGTCCAGGCCGAGCCCGAGCCGGAGCCCGAGCCCGCCGCTCCGGCCCCCAGCGGTGGCATCCTTGGCATCGCCGCCGCCTACACCGGCTACATGTACTCCTACGGCGGCTCCAGCCCCGCCACCGGCTTCGACTGCTCCGGCTACACCTCCTGGGTCTTCGGCCAGGCCGGCATCTCGCTGCCGCGCACCGCCGCGGCCCAGCAGTCCTACGCCACCCCGGTCAGCAACCCCCAGCCGGGCGACCTGATCTTCTTCGGCTACCCGGCCTACCACGTCGGCATCTACGCCGGTAACGGCATGATGTACGACTCTGGCCGCCCGGGCATCCCGAGCCAGTACCGCGCCGTCTTCGGTGGCGTCTCCGGCTACGGCCGGGTCGGCTGACCCAGCCCGCACCAGCCTGCACCGACAGGGCCCCGACCGCGCTGCGGTCGGGGCCCTTCGGCATACCTGGGGTCGAGGGCGCCGGCCGTCCCAGCGGTATGCCCGTCAGGCGGGGGAGGTCTGTGCCTGCGCGGGCTCGGCGTGGGCGACGTCGCTCTCGGGGTCCGACTCGTCGTCGAACTCGCCGAGGATCTGCTCCAGGATGTCCTCCATCGAGGCCATCCCGACGACCCGGCCCGAGTCGTCGCGCACGAGCGCGAGCTGACCGCGCTGCTGGCGCAGGCTCGAGACCGCGTCGATGAGCGGCATGGACGCGGGCAGCGAGGCCACCGGCTGCAGGAAGTCACCGAGCGACTGCACGCCCCGGCCCTGGGCCGAGGCCAGGATGGCGTCACGCACGTGGACGAGGCCGCGGATGCGCTGCTGCCCCTGCCGGCCGGTGGGCTCGACGACGAACAGCCGGGAGCGACCGCTGGCGTGGCTGAGGCGCTCCACGTCCGCCGCCGTCGCCGTGCGGGCGATGGTCACCGCCTCGGTGGTCGGGAATCACCGCCTCGACCGTCTCCTCCTCCAGGCGCAGCGCACCGGTGAGGATCTGGTGGTCGGCGTCCTCGAGCACGCCGTGCTCGTAGGACTGGGCGAGCAGCAGCTGCAGGTCGGCCGGGCTCTGCGCGTTGCCGAGCGCGTCGACGGGGTCGACCCCACCGAGGCGGAGCAGCAGGTTGGCCAGGGCGTTCATCAGCCACAGGACCGGCCGGGCGAGCCAGGTGAAGGCACGGAAGGGCAGGGCCAGGAGCATCGCCGAGCTCTCGGGGTGCGAGATGGCCCACGACTTCGGTGCCATCTCGCCGACGACCATGTGCAGGAAGACCACGATCGAGACCGCGATGGCCACGGCGATGGCGTGCACCGCCACGTCCGGGACGCCGACGGCGTGGATGACGGGCTCCAGCAGGTAGGCGACGGCCGGCTTGGCCAGCGCTCCGAGCGCCAGGGTGCACAGGGTGATGCCGAGCTGGGCGCCGGCGAGCATGAGCGAGAGCTCCCGCGAGGCGTCGACGGCGGCGCGCGCGGCGCGGCTGCCCGCCTCGGCGCGCTCCTCGAGGCGGTGCCGCTTGGCCGCGACGACCGCGAACTCGGCGCCGACGAAGAAGCCGTTGGCGATCAGCAGCAGCACGCTGACGAGCAGGGCCTGGGTGGTGCTCATCGGGCGACCTCCAGCTCGTCGGCCGCAGGTGTCGCGATGACCAGCCCGTCACCCAGGTGCTCGCGCTCCTCCTCGCCGAGCTCGCGCCACTCCTCGAGGGTGCGGGTGACCATCGGGTGCAGGGTGACCGTGTCGGGGACGTAGCGCTGCGTGGTGATGACGTCGATGCGGGTGAGGTGGACGTACTCCTCGCCCTCCCCGTCCCGGCCGTACCACGTGACGACCACGCTGTCCCCCTTCTCGGCGGTGCGGCCCAGCTGGTCCAGGACCAACCCGGACAACGTGTCGTAGTGCTCGTGCTCGGGCAGTTCCACCCCGGTCAGCTGCGCGACCTCGTCGATCCGCAACCGGGCCGAGAGGTCCCACATGCCGTCGGGACGGGCGGCGCTCGTGGCCTCCTCGTCGTCGTCCTCGTCCCAGATCTCGCCGACGACCTCCTCGGCGACGTCCTCGAAGGTGACGATCCCGGCGAAGCCGCCGTACTCGTCGACGACGACGGCCAGCTGCTGGTGCCCCTCCCGGAGCGCCTCGAGGACCTTCGGCAGCGGCAGCGACTCGGGGAGGATGAGCGCGTCGTCGGCCAGGTCGCGGACGAGGGTCGTGCGGCGCGCCTGGGGCTCGACCTCGAGGAGGTCGTGCAGGCCGATGACCCCGACGATGTCGTCGATGTCGCGCCCGATGACGGGGAAGCGTGCGTGCCCGCTCTGCAGGGCCTCGAGCACCACGGCGGCCTGCTCGTCGGCCTGGATCGTCTGGACCGACGTGCGCGGCGTCATGACCTCCTCGGCCACCCGCTCGCGGAAGGCGAGGCCGCGCTCGAGCAGGATCGACAGGTCCTCGTCGAGGGTGCCGCCGCTGTGCGACTCGGCGATGATCCGGGTGAGGTCCTCGGGGGTGGCGCCTTGGGGCAGCTCCTCGACGGGCTCGATGCCCACCGAGCGCAGCAGGGCGTTGGACGCCTTGTCGAAGAGGGCGATGACCGGGCCGAGCACGGTGAGGTAGAGCAGGGTGCTGCGGGACAGGGCCCGGGCCAGCGGTACGGGCCGGGCGATCGCCCAGTTCTTGGGCCCGAGCTCGCCGATCACCATCTGCAGGACGGTGGAGAAGACCAGCGTGCCGATGGAGAACAGCGAGATCATCGCTGCCCGCGCCAGCCAGCCGGCGTCGGCATACGAGTCGGTCAGACCGCGCACCAGGAGCGCCTCACCGAGATAACCCACCATGAGCGCGGTGACGGTGATGCCGAACTGCGCCCCGGAGAGGGTGAAGGACAGGCGGGAGGTGACCTTGAGCGCCCGCTGCGCGGCGGCGTCCCCCTCGTCGGCGAGGTGGCGCAGCCGGCCCCGGTCCACGCTGACGTAGGCGAACTCCTGGGCCACGAAGTAGCCGGTCATGAGGGTGAGGACGACGATGACGGCGATGCCGCCGAGGATCAGCATGTGGCGCCCCCCGCGCCTTCGGGCAGCCGGACGAGGTCGTCGTCCGGCCGGGGACTCGGAGGTTGCGCGTCGGCGCAGGGTCGATCCATGCCGCCCAGTGTACGACCGCCGGTAGGGTCGGCCCGTGTCCTCGCCCACCACGCCCGCCCGCCGCGGCGCCGGGGATGCTGGCGTGCTGGGCTGGGTGGCGGCCGGGGGAGCGGTCGGCGCCCTGCTGCGGTGGGCCCTGGAGCTGCTCACCCCCGTCGGTGCCGTCCTGCCGTGGTCCACCCTGCTGGTCAACGTGCTCGGCAGCGCGGCGCTCGCCTGGCTGCTGGTCCGCGACGAGCGGCGCCCGGGTCCGGTCTGGCTGCGACCCGGGGTCGGGACCGGGCTGCTGGGTGGTTTCACGACCTTCTCGACGTATGCCGTCCAGGTGGCCCTCGCGACCGGCGTCGCCCCGGCGACCGCGGCCGCCTACCTGCTCGGGACCCCGGTGCTGTGCGTCGTCGCGGCGGCGCTCGGCGGTGGCGCCGCACTCCGGTGGGCACGGTGAGCACGGGTCTGCCCGCGCTGGCGGCCCTGGTCTGCGTCGCGCTCGGCGGGGCGTCGGGTGCCCTGCTCCGGCACCTGGCGACGGTGTCGCGCCTCGGGGGGCCGGGCGGCACGCTCCTCGTCAACGTCGTCGGCTCCTTCCTGCTGGGCGTGCTGGCAGGGGTGGCCGAGGCGCTGCCCGCCTGGCTGTTCCTGCTCCTCGGCACCGGCCTCGCCGGTGCCCTCACCACCTGGAGCGCCCTGGCGGTGCACACCTGGAGGCTGGGGCAGGACTCGTGGCGGCGAGGCGCGGCATACCTCACGCTGACCCTCGGGCTCGGGGTGACGGCCGCGGCGCTCGGCCTCGCGCTCGCCTGGTCGTAGCCGTCGCCTGAGGGGCGATGAGGCAGGAGCGCCGAGCCGACACGGTGCCTCGGCTCCGGGGGACTGTCGGTGCGCTCTCCTACGGTGGAGGCACGACGCGACAGCTGAGCACGGCGACCGGCGAGAGGAGGCGGGCGGATGGTGCGGTTCCTGCACACGGCGGACTGGCAGATCGGCATGACCCGCCGGTTCCTCGAGCCCGAGGCGCAGTCGCGGTTCACCGCGGCGCGCACCGACGCGATCCGCCGGCTGGGGCGTGTCGCGCAGCAGGAGGGCTGCTCCTTCGTCGTCGTGAGCGGTGACGTCTTCGAGAGCAACCACCTCACCGGGCAGACGGTGCGGCGGGCGCTGGACGCCCTGCGCACCGTGCCGGTGCCGGTCTACCTGCTGCCCGGCAACCACGACCCGCTGGACGCCGCCTCGGTCTTCACCTCGGCACTCTTCCTCGCGGAGCGGCCCGGGCACGTCCACGTGCTGGACCGTGCCGGCCTGCACGAGGTGGGCGACGGTGTGGAGCTGGTCGCGGCGCCCTGGGAGAGCAAGCACCCCGGGCGGGACCTGGTGGCCGAGGCCCTCGCGGCACTGCCCGCCGGCGCCGCGCCGGAGGGCGTCACCCGGGTGCTCGTCGGCCACGGCGGCGGGGTGCTCGTCGGCCACGGCGGCGTGGACACCTTCGACCCGGAGTGGCGCGACCACGCCACGATCGCCACCGCGCCCCTGGTGCGGGCCCTGGACAGCGGCCAGGTCCACTACGTCGCGCTCGGTGACCGGCACTCGCGCACCGAGGTCGCCGGTCGCCCGGACCTGACGTATGCCGGGACCCCCGAGCCCACCCGGGAGACCGAGGTGGCGCCCGGGGAGGTGCTCGTCGTGGAGGTCGACCCGGACGCCCCGGCGGGGGAGCGGGTCCGGACGACGCCGCACCACGTGGGCACCTGGAGCTTCACCGTGCTGGACCGTGAGGTCGACTCCGCCGACGACGTCGCCGCGCTGGACGGCGAGCTGGCGGCGCTGACCGACCCGGACCGCCGCGTCGTCTTCCTCAACCTGCGGGGGATGCTCGGCGTGGCGGAGCACGCACGCCTGGAGCAGGTGCGGCAACGGCACCGCGACCGCCTGGGTGCGCTGGTCGAGCGGGAGCAGCACCACGACGTCGTGGTCGTGGCCGACGACGATGCCGCCTGGGACGAGCTGGAGCTCGGCGGCTTCCTCGGCTCGGCTGTCGCGGAGATCCGGGGAACGGCGCAGCAACCCGGCACGGCGGCCTCACCGGTGCTCGCGACCGTGGAGACCGATCTGACCGGGCGGACGGCCCACCCCTTCGTGGCCGGTCGCCCCGATGACGAGCAGAGCGCGCGGGACGCGCTCGCCCTGCTCTACCGCCTGAGCGGGAGCGGGTCGTGAGGCTGCACCGGATCACCCTGCGGGACGTCCGCGGCGTCGCCGAGCGCACCGTGCACCTTCCCGAGAGCGGTGTCGTCGTGGTCGAGGGGCCCAACGAGGTCGGCAAGACGACCCTGCTCGAGGCCTTCGACCGGCTGCTGGAGCTCAAGGCGACGTCCAGGAGCGCGCGGGCGCAGGCGCTGCAGCCGATCGGGCGTGACGTCGGGCCCTTCGTCGAGGCCGAGTTCACCCTCGACGGTCAGCGGCTGCGGCTCGCCAAGCGGTGGCTGCGCTCCCCGATGACCGAGCTGGAGGTGCTCTCCGGGCGTCCGGAGCAGCTGACCGGGTCGGCGGCCCAGCAGCGGCTCGAGGCGCTGCTGCGCGGGTGCCTGGACACCACGTTGTGGGAGGCGCTGCGCCTGACCCAGTCCGGGGACGGGACGGTGCAGCCGCTCGTGTCCAGCGGCGTGCTGCGCGAGGCGCTGGACACTGCTGCCGACGCCCATCTGCACGGGGGTGACGGTGAGCGGGTGCTGGACCTCGTGGAGGAGGAGTACCTCCGCTACTTCACCGAGCGCACCGGTCGACCGACCGGCGCCTACAAGGCCGCCATCGCCGAGCATGCCCGGGCCCAGACCGACGTGGCCGAGGCGCACCGGCGGCTGGCCGAGGCGGAGGAGCTGCTGGAGCGCCAGGCCGCCGCCCGGACGGTCGTGGACGGCCTGGTCGAGCAGGTGCGCGCTGCCCGTGCGGCGCTCACCACGGCGCGGGCGGAGGCCGCCGGCATCACCTCGCTGGTCGCCGCGCACGAGGCGGCTGCCTCCCGGCTGGGTGAGGCCGGAGAGCGGGCTCGGACCGCCGCGACCGACGTGGAGCGGCGCAGCGCCCAGGTGCGGGAGGTGGAGGAGTCCGCGCGGACTCTCGGCCGGCACGAGCGGCAGGTCGGCGAGCTGGCCGAGGCGGCGCAGGGGCTGCTCGCCGTGCTCGAGCCGGCGCAGCAGGCCGCCCACCGGGCCGAGACCGACGTGGAGAGCGCCGAGCAACGGCTCGAGCAGGCCCGCGACGACCTGGACGGGGCGGAGCAGCACGAGCAGGTCACGCGGCTGGAGGGTGTCCTCGCCGAGGTCGAGCGGCAGGCCCTCCTGGTCGAGGAAGCGCGAGAAGCGCTGCCCGAGCGGGCGGTGACCCCGGAGCAGGTCCGAGACGTCGAGGCCAGGGTCCACGAGCTGGAGGTCCAGCGGGCGCGTCACGAGGCGGCCAGCCCACGCGTCGTCGTCCGCGCGCTCGGGGAGGCCCAGGATGTGACCGTGCGGGGGGCGGGGGCCGGCCACGAGGCGGTGTCGCCTGGTCGGGAGCGATCCTTCGTCGCGACCGAGGACCTCCGGGTCGAGGTGCCCGGCGCGGTCGAGATCGTCGTGCAGGGTGCTGCTGACTCGACCGAGCGGATGGCCGCGCTCGACCGGGCCCGGCAGGATCTCGCTGCGGCCCTGGCCGACGCCGGGTGCGACGACCTCGACGAGATGCGGGACGCGGCGCAGTCGGCCCAGACCGCGCAGGCGGCGTGGCGCGAGGCACGCCGCGACCTCGTCTCCCTCCTGCAGGTGCACGGCGCCGAGGCGGACCTGCCGCAGGTCGAGGCCGGGGCCGCCCCGCCGACCCTCCTCGCCCGGCTCGAGGAGGCGCGGCGACGGCTGAGTCAGCTGTCCACCGACGTGCGGGAGCGGCCGATGGCCGACGTCGACGCGGCGCGCGACGCGGAGCGGTTGGCCGGCACCCGGTTGCGGGAGGCCCGCGAGGCACGCCGGGCCGCCCGCGCCAGGCTGGACGAGCGGCAGGAGGAGGCCCGCCGGACGCAGGCCGAGCTGGACCGCCTCACCGGCAGGGTGGAGGGAGAGCGCGCCCGGCACGAGCAGGCCCGGGCCGCGCTCGCCGGCGCGCGCGAGAGCGCCGGCGACGAGGAGCTGGCCGCGACGACCGCGCTGCGGGCCGCAGAGCTCGACGAGGCGCAGGACGCGGAGATCACGGCGTCGGCGGCCCTCACCGCGGCCGACGCCGACGGCGTCATGGCCGCGCTCGCGGCGGCCGAGAGCTCTGCGACCCGGAGCCAGGACGAGCTGGAGCAGGCGCGGGCACGGCTGCACACCCTCACCGGGCAGGTCGAGCTCGCCGCCAGCGAGGGACGCCAGGAGCTCTACGACCTCGCGGTGTCGGACCTCGACGACGCCGAGCGCCGGGTCGGCGCGCTGGATCGCCGGGCGCGGGCGGCGCGGCACCTGCGGACCACGCTGCACCAGCACCGTGATGCCGCGCACCGGGCCTACGTCCGCCCGTTCACCGCGGCCCTGGAGCGGCTCGGGCGCCGGGTCTACGGCCCCACCTTGGGTGTCACCGTCGACGATCAGCTCAGCGTGGTGGAGCGGACCCTCCACGGCACCACCGTCCCCCACGACCAGCTCTCCGGCGGCGCCAAGGAGCAGCTCGGCATCCTGGCCCGCCTGGCGGTCGCGCAACTGGTCGACCCCGCACGCGGGGTGCCCGTCGTCATCGACGACGCCCTCGGCTGGACCGACCCGGAGCGGCTGGAGCAGATGAGCCAGGTCCTCGCCGGGGATCCGGTGGGCGAGGCGGACGTGCAGGTCGTCCTGCTCACCTGCACCCCGGACCGGTATGCCTCGATCCCCGGCGCCCGGACCGTGCACCTGGACGCCTCGTGAGCGGCGCTCCTACGTATCACCGGTGATACCATCGCGGGATGGGTGACGTGACGATCAGGGACCTGCGCAACCGCGGTCAGATGTCATCGCCCGGGTCTTGCATGGTGACTCGCTCACGGTGACCCGGGACGGTGCCCCGGTGGCCACCCTTGGTCCCGTGCCGCGCGCCGCTCTCTCGGCCCAGGAGCTCATTCGTCGGCGGCGGACGTTGCCGAGGGTCGATGCCGCGGCCCTGCGAGCGGACCTGGACGACGTGCTGGACCCGTCGTTGTGAGCAGGCCAGAGCGGGGAATCCTGGATACCTCGACGCTGATCGACCTGGCCGACCTGGATCCGGTCGAGCTGCCGGAGCAACCGCTCATCACGACGGTGACGCTGGCTGAGTTGTCGGTCGGGCCGCTCGTCGCCCGCTCGTCGTCGGAGCGGGCTGCTCGTCAGGCCCATCTGCAGCAGGCTGAGGCGGACTTCGACCCCCTGCCCCTGGACGCTGGAGCTGCGCGGGCTTTCGGGCGGGTCGCCGCCGACCTGGGACGGGCGGGACGCAAGCCCGCGGCCCGGGCCTACGACGCCCTGATCGCAGCCATCGCCATCGCGCACGACCTTCCGCTCTACTCCCGCAACCCGACAGACTTCGAGGGCATCAAGGAACTTGTTGTTCGACCGCTCGGGAGCTAACCCATAACCCGTGCGGTCGGGTCGTGGTCGACCGGGAAGTTCACCGACGACGCGATGAAGCAGGCCCGCCCCGCCTGCTCGTGCAACTGCGGGAGGAGGTCGACGTGGGCCGGGTCGGCGACCGTCACCTCGGGCCGCAGCAGGACCCGGGTGAAGCGCCCGCCGATCCCGGACTGCTCCATCGTGCCGACCGGGGCGTCCGTGTAGTCCACGACCGTGACCCCGCGCGTCACCGCCACGTGCAGCAGCGACAGCAGGTGGCACTCGCTCAAGGACGCGAGCAGCAGCACCTCGGGGTTCCACCGCCCGGCGTCACCACGGAAGGCGCGGTCCGCGGACAGCTGGAGATCGGGCATACCCTCGCTGCGGGCCACGACCGAGCGGTCGTAGTCGCGGTAGCCGGACGTCCCGGAGCCTCGATTGCCGGTCCAGGTGAGCGCCAGCTCGTAGGTGTGCGTCGCCATGCGCCCAGCCTGGCAGGTCGTCGGTGCCGCTGCTCCTCGGCTCGCGTCGTCGTCCTCACCTCGTTAGCGTCGGGAGCATGAGCGAACAGACGAACATCACCGTCAGCCGCACCATCGACGTGTCCGCCAAGGACGTCTTCGAGGTCCTCACCCTGCCGGACAACCACGTCGCGATCGACGGCTCGGGCTTCGTGCAGTCCGTCGACCACGGCGACCGGATCACCGAGACCGGGCAGGTCTTCACGATGAACATGTCCGGGGACCACATGGGCGGTGACTACCAGACCGACAACCACGTCACGGGCTACGCCAAGGACAAGCTGGTGGCCTGGCAGACCGCGCCGGCCGGCACCGACCCCAAGGGATGGGAGTGGGTGTGGGAGCTCACCCCGCAGGGCCCGGACAGCACCGAGGTGCGGCTGACCTACGACTGGGGCAAGGTGACCGACACCGAACTGCTCAAGAAGGTCAGCTTCCCCCTCGTCGAGGAGGAGCAGCTGGAGACCAGCCTGGGCAACCTCGCTGCCGCCGCCACCGGCTGACCGACATCGACCGACGACCGGGCCCCCGCCGCGGCGGGGGCTCAGTCGTCCCGCGCCAGGGTCAGCAGCGCCTCGGTGCGGGTGCTCGGGCCTTCCCAGGTCAGGAGGGAGATCGCCGTCACCGCGGCGTTGACCCGGGTCCAGGCATACACGTGATCACGGTCCAGGTCGAGCAGCCGGGCCAGTGACCCGGCCCGGTCCCGCATGGCCGCCGGTGACCCCGCGACGACGACGAAGTCCACCAGGTCGAAGCACGGGTCGCCGACGCAGAGCTGGGGGTCGATCGCCACGAGCCCACCGTGCCCACCGTGCCCACCGTCGAGGACGTTGCCCAGGTGCAGGTCACCATGCGCTCGATCATCTCCTCGCACCACGGCGCCAGGGTGGTGGTGACACCCTCGGCGGAGGTGGGGTGCAGGTCCCGCAGCAAGTCAGCCCAGTCCGCCGGGGCCGGGGGCCTGCGCCGGGCACTGTCCAGGGTTGTACCCGGCAGGATGCGCTCCAGCAGCACCGCCCCTCGGGCGCGAGCTCCCATCGCTCCACGAGGTCCTCGACGAGCCGGGGCAGCGCGGCGGCGAAGGCGTCGGCGCAGTGCCGGCCGAACCGGTCCTCCAGCGCAGCACCTGCCCGGATCAGCTGCTCGTCGCCGGTCATCGGGTCACCCGAGGGAGGCTCCCGGAGCATGAGACGATATGCCGGTTCCGGCCCAGCGGCCCGGTCCGCCCTCGTAGCTCAGGGGATAGAGCACCGCTCTCCTAAAGCGGGTGTCGCAGGTTCGAATCCTGCCGGGGGCACGTGCCCGCCACCACCTCGGCCTGGCGGAGGACGTCGTCGAGGGGGAGGGCGGCGTCGATCGTGACGGCCCCCGCCGGGACGTCCTGGCCAGCCGCGTGCAGTCCCAGGATGAAGTCCTGCTCCTCGCGTCGCCCGCCGAACTCGTCAGCGGGTCGTCGCTCGAGACGACCTCGCAGCGTCGCCGCGTCGACGTCGAGGACGAAGACACGGTCGACGACGTCGAGGAATCGGTCATGGTTCCGGGACCCTCCGCAGAAGAACGTGAGGCGCCGGTCCCGCTGCGCGGCGAGCGAACGGACCTCGCTCTCACGCCAGAGATGCTGCTGGTGCGAGGGCGGTCCCGAGACGGGCGCACCGGTCGCCGGATCGCCCTGGTAGGCGAGCTCGGTGTCGCCGTTGAACGCCTGGATCCCACGTCGGCGCAGCTCGCGGCATACCGAGGTCTTGGCGGTGCCCGAGACGCCTTCCACGAGGAAGTTCACGCGGCCCATGCAGCCCGACCGTAGCCGGGTGGGTGGCCGCGAGGCCACGGATTAGCCTGGGCCACCGACCGGGAGGTGTCAGTGGCGCGCAGCCGTGAGGACGAGTGGGAGGAGCGGCTGGCGCTGCCGGTGCTGGTCGCCGCGCTGGCCTCCGTCCCCGCCGTCTTCCTCACCCTCCTGGCCGAGCCCTACTCCACCGTCGGCACGGTCGCGAACTGGCTGGCCGGGGGAGTCCTCGTCGCCGAGACCGTCATCCTCTTCGTCGTGGCGGAGGACCGTCGGGCCTGGCTGCTGCGGCACTGGTGGCTGGTGCTGCTCACGGTCGCGGTCGTCGTGGCCGTGGTCTTCGCGGTCGGCCCGGTCCAGCTGCTGCGGCTGCTCCGGGTCGTCGGCGCGCTGCGCCTGGTGCGCGCCGGGCGCATCCTCAGGGCCGGACGGCTCCTGCAACGGCGATGGGGTCTGACCGGCCGTTGGGAACGGGTCCCGATGATGCTCGCGACCCTCCTCGTGGGCCGGTCTTCGTCGCGGTCATCCTGGCCGATCCCACCTCGCAGAGCCGGGTCCTGCTCTCCCAGGCCCTGGGGAGCACGGCGAGCACGGTGCTGACGATCCTCGCCGGCCTCGTGCTGGGTGTCGCCACCTTCGTCGTCCTGCGCCGACGGCGGCGGGTCGCCGACGTGGTCGGCGAGGACGCGCCGGCGGAGTGAGCCTGACCAGATCAGCCGTCGGCGAGCGGGAGCGTCAGCCGGGTGCGCATGTCGGCGGGGTCCGCCCCCGGCGTCCGCTCGGTGAGGTACTCCTCGTAGAACCAGCCCGCCGGACGCTCGCCCCGGTCGAGCACCCACGTCGTCAGGCGCTCCCAGGACCCGGACAGGTCCTCGTCGTTCCCCGCGTGCACGAGGCGGGCCGCGCTTCCGCCGGGGATCCGGGTCAGCTCCACGCCGTCGGCGGCGAGGACGTCGCCCTCGACCGGGAGGCCGATCCGCAGGTCGACCGTGTCGGAGGGCTGCCGGTCGTACGCCGCGAACGCCGGTCCGGTCGGCGAGGCCCCCGCCGTCTGCAGTGCCGCGGCCATGCTCGCGTCGATCCCGACGGGCGACTGCGACCAGCCGGAGCCGGGCACGTGGCGACCGCCCGTGGACGGCATACCCCTCCTCGTGCGTGAATGGGGCGACCCGAGGAGAGAGGACCGACATGAGCAGCGAGGGGATCAGCGCCGAGGTGCCGCCGAGCGGCACCGGGTGCGTGGAGTGCGCGGACGCCGAGGGCTGGTGGGTGCACCTGCGCCGGTGCGCCGAGTGCGGGCACGTCGGGTGCTGCGACAGCTCGCCGGGCCAGCACGCGAGCGCCCATTTCCGTGAATCCGGGCACCCGGTCGTGCAGAGCTTCGAGCCGGGGGAGGACTGGTTCTGGTCCTACGAGAAGGGCAAGGGTGTGCTCGGCCCGGAGCTCGCGGCCCCGACCAGCCGGCCCGAGGACCAGCCGGCACCCGGCCCCGCCGGTAGGGTCCCGGCGAACTGGCGGCTGCAGATCCACTGACCGCCGCCGGGACCGCTGCTGCGACACTGCCCGGGTGACCGAACGCGCCCTCGACCCCGCCGGGACCGCGCAGCTCCAGTCCCGCACCGTCCTCACCCTCATGGGCAGCCAGACCCTCGGCGGCATCGGGGTGGCCAGCGGCATCGCCGTGGGGGCGATCGTCGCCGCGGACGTCAGCGGTCGGGACGCGCTGTCGGGCCTCGCGACAACGACCCAGGTGCTCGGCGGGGCCCTGTTCACCATCCCGGTCGCGGCGCTCATGGGTCGGCACGGGCGCCGGGCAGGGCTCTCCGCGGCCTACGTCATCGGCGCGCTCGGGGCAGCGCTGGCGATCACCGCCACCGCGACCGGGACCTTCTGGTTGCTGCTCGTCGGCACCACGCTCTTCGGCGCCTCGACGACCGCAGGCAGCCAGGCCCGGTATGCCGCGACCGACCTCGCCGTCCCCGAGCGGCGGGGACGCCAGCTGAGCTGGGTGGTGTGGGCCACGACGATCGGGTCGGTGCTGGGCCCCAACATGGTCGGCCCCGGCAAGGCCGTCGCCGGGGTGCTCGGGCTGCCCCCGCTCGCGGGCGCCTGGGTCTTCTCCGCCGTCGGCTTCGCGCTGGCCGCCGTGGTGCTGCAGCTCGCGCTCCGGCCCGACCCGCTCGTGACCGCCCGCCGGCTCGCCGGCGTCGACACCGACCAGCCGGTCGGCCGGCAGGGGAGCGTGGCCGACGGGCTGCGGCTGATCCGGGCGACCCCGGCCGCGATGTGGGGGACCGTCGCCCTCACGGTCGGACACATCGTCATGGTGGCGGTCATGGTCATGACGCCGCTGCACATGCGGCACGGGCAGGCGGAGATCGAGCTCATCGGCCTGGTCATCAGCCTGCACATCCTCGGCATGTACGGCCTGGCCCCCGTGACCGGACAGCTCACCGACCGGTGGGGTGCCCGCCCGGTGGTGCTCCTCGGGGTCGTCCTGCTCGTCCTGGCCTGCCTGCTCGCCGGGCTCAGCCAGGACGGCTTCTCGGGAGGGCTCACGGCCGGCCTCGTCCTGCTCGGTCTCGGCTGGTCCTGCACCATGGTCGCCGGCTCGGGCACGGTCGCCGGGTCGGTGCCCGTCGGCCAGCGGGCCTCGGTGCAGGGCGCGGCCGATCTCGTCATGGGCCTGTCCGCGGCCGCCGGTGGTGCCCTCGCCGGGGTGGTCATGGACCTCGCCGGGTATGCCTGGCTCTGCGTCCTCGCCGCGCTCGCCGCGGTGGGGCTCGCGGCATACACCCGCCGAGTCGTTAGCCTGAGGCAGTGAGTTCGCTGCGCCCCCTGAACACCCTCGACGAAGCACGCGTCGAGGCCGTGCAGCGCGCCCGGACCCGGTGGCGTCACGAGGTCGCCGAGCTCGGCGGGGCCAACTCCCTGCTCTGGCACCGCACCTCGCTGACCGGCACCTTCGACCTCAACCTGGCGCACCCCGGCGGGGTGGCCAAGCTCTTGTCGGGACGTCCCACGCCGCTGTCCGACCTGGTCCGTGAGCAGGTTGCCTTCGCCGATGCGGCCCGGCGGCTGGGCGGGATCCGCGACAAGGTCACTGAGATGCGGCGCGAGCACGGGCTGGAGACCAGCTTCCTGGCCATCGGGCTGGCCACCTGGACGCTGCACCGCGTGCCGGTGCCCCCGCGTGCCCCCGTGCTGCTGCGGGCGTGCACCATCACCCCGACCGATGCCGCGCACTCCGACTTCGTCCTCGAGCTGCACGAGGACGTGGTCTTCAACCCGGTGCTGGAGCACTACCTGCGCAGCGAGGCGCACCTGCAGCCCGACCCGGCGCTCCTGGCGGGCCTGTCCGCGCAGAGCCACGGCTTCGACCCGCGGTTGACCTACCGGGCGCTGGAGGACATCTGCATCGAGATGTCCGGGTTCGCCATCGGTCCGCAGATGGTCATCAGCACCTTCCCCTGGGCCAAGCTGCCGCTGGTCACCTCCTACACCGGCGATCCTGAGCCGCTGGCCGCGCACGACGTGGTCGCGGCGCTCGCCGGGGCCGACGTGCGGCTGACCCCCTCCGTGCAGGACCCGGACCGCGCCGAGGACGCCGCCCGCGAGCTCGGTGCCCTCGACGCCGACGCCTCGCAACGGGCGGTGATCGACGAGGTGTCGCACGGCGGTGACCTCGTGCTCGACACCCCCTCCGGGACCGGCGCGACCCAGACGATCGCCAACGTCGTGGTGGGCGCCCTGTCGGAGGGCCGCACCGTCATGGTCTGCAGCGAGGACCGCAGCGCGCTGCAGGCGTTGCGTCGCCGGCTGGATCACGTCGGGCTGGGCGACCTGTGCCTGCACCTCGCCGAGGACCCGGCCTCGATGCGCGACACGCTCGCCGCGGTGCGTCACAACCTGGACCGCCTGCCCGCCGAGGACGAGCCGGACCTCGGTCCCGACCCGCTCCCCGCACGGGCCGACGCCCTGTCCGTGCTGCGCCGCGAGCAGGAGGTCCTGCACCAGGAGCACGGGCCGTGGGGGCTCAGCCTGGCCCGCACCGAGGACGACCTCGCCGCGCTCGCGACCGCCGAGCACCCTCCGGCCTCCCGGGTGCGGCTCCCGCTCGACGTCCTGCGCACGCTGACCGAGGAGGAGCTGTCCGCGGTCACCGACGCCCTGATCGAGGCTGCGGACTGCGGCGCCTGGTCGACGGCACGCACCGAGGACCCGTGGTATGCCGCCCGCCTCACCGGCCCCGACGACGCCGCCCGGGCGACCGAGATCGTCGGCCGCCTGGTCTCCGAGAAGTTCAGCAGCGCACGCCAGCAGGCCGACACCGTATGCCGCGCCGCAGGCCTGCCGGCGCCGGTGACGCTGACCCAGTGGGCTCATCGGCTCGGTCTCCTCTCCCGCGCCAGCGATACCCTCGACCACTTCTCGCCGGGGATCTACGACGCACCGCTGGAGCAGATGGTCGCCGCGCTGGGGGCCGACCGCGACTCGACGGCAGCGGCCCCACGGCCCGGTGCCGTCGCCCGGGCCCGGCTGCGCCGTCAGGTGCGCCAGCAGCTGCGGCCCGGCACCCCACCACCGGACCTCGCCGAGCGGGTGCGCAGGGCGCGCGACGAGAAGCAGGAGTGGGAGGAGGTCGGCGGCAAGGCGGCTCGCCCCACAGCGCCCGAGGGCTGGGAGGAGGCCCTGGCGGCGCACGCGCCGATCGGGGAGGACCTGGCCTGGCTGGAGCAGGCGTTGACCGGGACCTCGGCCGGACACGAGCTGTCGACCACTCACCTGGACACGGTCCTGGAGCGGCTGGTGCGGCTGGACGCGCGCGCCGACCGGGCCCCGGTGGCAGCACAGGCGCACCCGCTGCTCGCGCCGCTGCGCGAGCGCGGTCTCGGTGAGCTCGTCGACGACCTCGCCCGGCGTGGCGTGCCCGCGGACCGGGTGTCCCAGGAGGTCCGCTTCGTGCACCGCAGCTCGGTGCTGGACCACCTCACCTCGGACGCCGTGCCGCAGCAGGTCGGCGGGGACACCGTGCGCGAGGCCGAGCGCTCCTTCCGCGCCGCCGACCGCGCCCATCTGCACCGCAACGCCCTGCGGGCCCGTCGCGCCGTGCTGCGTCGGTTGCGCCGCACGTTGTCCGGCCACGCCTCCCAGCTCGGGGCCTGGCAGCGTGCCCTGGAGGAGACGAAGGTCGGTGCGGTCGACGCCCGTGACGTGATCAGCCGCGCTCCCGACGTGGTCCTGGCCGCGGCGCCTGTCCTCCTGGCCAGCCAGCTGGCCGTCCCGGCGGTGCTGCCGCCCGACCTCACGCTCGACCTCGTGGTCGTCGACCGCGCCGGGCGCACCACCACCGCCCGCACCGCACCGGCGCTGGCGCGGGGGCGCCAGGTCCTCGTCGTCGGTGACAGCGGCGGGCCGGGGCCGAGCCACTTCGCCGTCGTCGCCGACCCCCGGGCCGAGGGGGACCCGGGCCCCATGGACGAGCCGTCGCTGCTCTCCCGCGCCGCACAGGTGCTGCCGGTGCGTCACCTCGGTACGCACTACCGGGCGCTCGACCAGGGTCTGGTCGCCCCGCTGGCACCCCTCATGCCGCGTCCGGTGCACTCCTTCCCCGGGGTGGAGCGGGCGGCCGCCGTGCGCGAGCACGTGGTGGACGGTCACGTCAGCGCCCGGGTCGAGGCCGGCGTGCGGCTGGTGCTCGGGCACGCCCGCTCCGGGCCGGACAGCCTGCTCCTGGTGACCGACGACGAGGCGGGCGCCGAGGACGCCGGGATCGCGCTGCGCGCGGCGATGGGCGAGGACGAGCGGCCGGCGTCGCTGTCCGACGACGAGCAGCACAGTCAGGCCTTCCTCGTGCTCCCCGTGCACCGGGTCGCGGGCCAGACGCGGGACCGCGTGGTCTGGATCGGGTCGCCGGAGGCCGTGCGCAGCCCGGAGGCCGCCGGGTCGGTGCTCGCCGCGGCGCGGCGCAGCGTCGACCTCGTCACCGCGACCCCCGTGGCCGACTGGCCGACCGGTGCGGGTCACGGGGCGGCGATCGTGCGGCACGCCCTGGTCCCGGGCGCCGAGGAGCACGGGCACGGCTCCGCCGTGCTGACCGAGCTCGTCCGCCGGCTGCGCGCCGAGGGCCTCCAGGTCAAGGAGGGGGTGGGCCACGGACCGCACGCGATCGACCTGGCCGTGGTGTCGGAGGACGACGACGCACGGTATGCCGTAGCCGTCGACGGCGACGTGCAGCGCGGTCCGGTGCCGAGTCCGGGGCGCGACGACGTGCGCCTGCGGCACGACCAGCTGACCCGGATGGGGTGGGTGCCGGTGCGGGTGCGCACCACCGACGTCTTCACGGACCCCGCCCGCGAGGTCGCCCGGGTGCTGCAGGCGCTGCGCGGGCGGTCTGGGTGAGCCGACCGGGCGGAGAAAAGCGCCGTCGCGCCCCCCGGCGTGCCGTGGCCGCACCGACCAACCCGGCGGCCGACCAGTCCGACGAGGTCCCCGCCCCTGGTGACGACCGGTCCGTCCCCGGACAGCCCGAACGCGGCCGGGAGGCCGGGCGCGTGCCGCGCCGCCTCGACCCGCGGGACGACTGGATCCTCGAGCAGCGCCCGCCGCACTGGGACTGAGCCGCGTCGGGACATCCCCAGTGACATGCAGGACGCCCCGGCACAGGACGACGTGTCCGTGCCGGGGCGTCCCGGTGCATGAGCAGGTGCCCGCGGCTGCTCAGGTCAGAGCGAGCCGTCCGCGCGGCGCTGGGCCAGCAGGTCGCGGATCTCGCGGAGCGTGGCCACCTCGTCGGTGACGATCTCCTCCTCGACCGGCTTGTTGCGGTTCATGCGCTCGCTCACCTTGTTCATCGGGGAGACGAGCACGAAGTACACGACGGCCGCGGTGAGCAGGAAGACGATGAGGGCGTTGATGATGGCCGCGAAGTCCATCGCGGTGTCGGCGCGACCGTTGATGATCTCGAACTTGAGACCGCCGACCTCGGCGCCACCCGCGGCGTTGAGCAGCGGGGTGATGATGCTGGAGACGATGGTGTCGACGACCGCGGCGAAGGCCGAGCCGATGACGACCGCGACGGCCAGCTCGATCACGTTGCCGCGCATGATGAAGTCCTTGAAGCCGCTGAGCATGGCCTCTCCTTTCGTGCGAGCGCAGGGCAGGGGCAGATCGCTCGTGGTGGTGGTGGTGGGTGGCCCGACATCGTGACACGCCCCTCGGGCCAGTCGAGAAGTGTATACCGCCACCCGCGCTCTCGATCACCCTTTCGGGGGAGTCGGGAGTGTGAGGTTACTCACGCGTCAACCACCGGTCGCGCGGACCGCCACGAGCAGCGCAGCGCCGAGCGGGTCGGCGCCCCGGGCCGCGGCCAGGTCGCCGGCCGTGCCCTCGTCGACGGCCACCCACAGGCCGGGCTCCTCTCCCGTGCCGGGCCGTAGCACGAGCGCACCCCGGGCCACCCGGTCCCCGTCCACGGGGGAGTGGACGTCGATCCGGTCGCCGGCGACCGTGGCCGTCGCCACCGCCGCGTCGGTCACGGGCAGCCAGACCGCCACCTCACCCTCGAGCCCGTCGAGCAGCGCGCTGGTGCGCAGGTCCGCGGTCGTCAGCACCTCCCCGGCCTGCACCGGCACCGCGAGGGAAGCGCCGACCTCAGGGGCGGCGGAGAGGAACCCCTCGGGCAGCAGGTCCGGCGGCACGTGGCGCAGCTCGGTGTCGCGCGCGGACAGAGTGGTGCCGACGGCGAGCTGCCGGGCGGCGACGACCACCGGGACCTCGTCGGGCTGCGGGCGGGTCAGCACCAGGTGCAGGCTGCCGCCCACCGTGATCGCCGCGAGGGCCGCCGCCAGCCAGCGCCGCAGCACCGGATGTCGCAGCACACGGGCCAGCTCACGTCGGGAGGAGGTGCCGGATCGGGCTGCTCGTCGGGTCACCCCACCGACCGTAGGCAGGCCGGCGCGTGCCGACCAGGGCTCAGCGCGCGGCTGTGGACGACCCGCCGGAGGACCCCGAGGATGTGGACGACGAGGCCCCGGACGTCGACGTGCCCCCGGAGGAGCCGGAGGAGCCCTTCACCCCGCCGGAGCCGCTCGTGCCGGAGTCGCCGGTGCTCGCCCCGCTCGTGCCGGACCCGGCCGCCCCCGTCTCACCCTTGCCCGAGTCACCCTTGCCCGACTCGCTCGTGCCGGACCCGCCCGCGCCGGACCCGCCCGCGCCGGAGGAACGCGATCCGCGGGAGTCGGTGCGGTAGAAGCCCGAGCCCTTGAAGACCACGCCGACCGCGCTGAAGACCTTGCGCAGCGATCCGTCGCACTCCGGGCATAGCGTCAGTGCGTCGTCGGTGAAGGCCTGCTGGATGTCGAAGGCGTGACCGCAGTCCTTGCAGGCGTATGAATACGTGGGCACGAGGTCGGATTCTACGTCGCCTCCGACGGTCTTCACGCACGGTCGCCTAGGCTGGGGCCCGTGTCCCGACCTCTGTGGCAGCGCGTGGCCGTGCCCACGGTCGCGATCCTCGTGGTCGTGGCGGTGGCCACGGCCGTGATCGGCGTGGGCCTCGCGAGGCGCGCCTTCCCGCAGGTCTCCGGCGAGCTGGAGCTGCCCGGTCTCGCCGGTCCCGTCGAGGTGGTCCGGGACGAGCGGGGCGTGCCGCACATCTACGCCGACACCGCGGAGGACCTCTTCCGCGCACAGGGTTTCGTCGCCGCCCAGGACCGCTTCTTCCAGATGGACCTGCGTCGCCACATCGTCAGCGGGCGGCTGTCCGAGCTCGTGGGCGAGGGCGGCCTGGAGACGGACCGGGTGATCCGCACGCTGGGGTGGCGCCGCGTCGCCGAGCAGGAGCTCTCGCTGCTGTCCCCGGACGCGCGGACCTACCTCGCCGCCTACGCCTCCGGCGTCAACGCCTACATCGACAGCCGCAGCGGCCCCTCCGCGATGGGGGTGGAGTACGTCGCGCTGTCGCAGAGCGCCCCGGGCTACACCGTGCGCGACTGGGACGAGGTCGACTCGCTCGCCTGGCTCAAGGCGATGGCCTGGGACCTGCGCGGCAACTACGACGACGAGCTCGCCCGCGGCCGCCTGGTCGGCGAGGTCTCCCTGGACCAGCTGGAGAACCTCTACCCCGACTACCCCGCCGACGAGCACCCGCCGATCCTCGACCGCAGCGAGTGGTCGCCGCCGGAGCGGCCCGCACCAGGGGTCAGCGACACGCGAGGTGGCGCCCGCGGCACGGTCCTGGCCCCGGTCCCCGGTCAGGGGGACCCGGCCGACATCGCCGGGCTCACCGAGCCGCAGGCCCCGGACGGACCGACCTCCGGGATGACGCGCAACTGGCTGGCCGGGGGGAGCCCGGACGCGCGGGACGCCCTGGCCGACACCGGCACGGTGCTGGCGGCCGTGCCCGAACTGCTCGGCGAGGGGGAGGGGATCGGCTCCAACTCGTGGGTCGTCTCCGGCGAGCACACCGAGAGCGGTATGCCGCTGCTCGCCAACGACCCGCACCTGGCGATCACGCAGCCCGGGATCTGGATGCAGAGCGGCCTGCACTGCCGGGAGGTGGACGAGGCCTGCCCCTTCGACGTCACAGGCTTCACCTTCGCCGGTTTCCCCGGCGTCGTCATCGGCCACAACCAGTCCATCGCCTGGGGCTTCACCAACCTCGACCCCGACGTCACCGACTTCTACCTCGAGGACACCGCCGGCGACACGGTCCTGCGCGAGGACGAGCACGTGCCGATGGACGTGCGCACCGAGACCATCCGGGTGGCCGGCGGTGACGACGTGGAGCTGGAGGTGCGGGAGACCTCCCACGGGCCGATCGTCTCCGACGTGCTCGCCGAGACCGGTGTCATGGGCGCCAACGGGCCGATCGACGGGGTCGCGACCTCCGTGACTTCGAGGGTCGCGACCTCCCGCTGACCGGGCTGGAGCCCTCGCGCACCGCCGAGGCGGTCTTCGCGCTCAACGCTGCCACCGACTGGGAGGGTTTCCGTGGCGCGGCCGAGCTCTTCGCCGTGCCCTCGCAGAACCTGCTCTACGCCGACACCGAGGGCAACATCGGCTACCAGGCGCCCGGGCTGGTCCCGGTCCGACGGGCGGCGACCCACGGCACCCCGCCGGGCTACTTCCCCGCCCCCGGCTGGGACGAGCAGTATGCCTGGAGCGGGTGGGTCGACTTCGCGGACCTGCCCTCGGCCTACAACCCCGAGGACGGCATGGTCGTGGCCGCGAACCAGGCCGTGGTCCGTGGCTCGACCCCCTTCCTCACCAGCGAGTACGACAAGGGCTACCGCTCGACCCGCATCCTGGAGCTGCTGCAGGAGCGGCTCGAGCAGGGGCCGCTCACCGCGGCGGACATGAACGACATCCAGCTCGACGACACCAGCACCTTCGCGCTGGACGTGGTCCCCTACCTCACCTCGATCGATCTCGACGGCCGGTTCTACACCGAGGCGCAGGGTCTGCTGCGGGACTGGGACGGCACCGCCCCGGCGGAGGGGGAGCAGACGGCGGCCGCGGCATACTTCTACGCCGTCTACGACAACCTCCTCGAGGCGGTCTTCGACGACGAGCTCCCCCCGGACCTCGGGGCCACCGGCAACTCCCGCTCGATGCAGGTCATGGCCGAGCTCATGGCCACCCCCGAGAGTGTCTGGTGGGACGACCAGCGCACCCCCGGGGTCGTGGAGTCCCGGGACGAGGTGCTGCGCACGGCCCTGGTGGACGCGCGGCTGGACCTGACCCGCACGGTCTCCAAGAACCCGGACGACTGGAGCTGGGGCGAGCTGCACCGGGCGGACCTGCGCCACCAGGTCCTCGGTGAGGAGGGAGTGCCCGGCCTGGTGCAGCAGATGGTCAACCGCGGGCCGCTCCCGGTATCCGGCAGCAGCTCCATGGTCAACGCGATGAACTGGGACGCCAGCACGGACAGCTTCGACGTCACGTCGGCACCCTCGATGCGCATGGTCGTCGACCTCGGCGACCTCGACGCCTCCACCTGGGTCAACCAGACGGGCACCTCCGGCCATCCCTTCCACAGCAACTACGACGACCAGACGCAGGCGTGGGTCGAGGGCGGCACCTACCCGTGGGCCTTCACCCGGGCCGCCGTGGACGAGGCGGGCACCGACACTCTCACGCTGCTGCCGGCGGACGAGTGAGCGGGGCCGGCTGAGCGCCGGTGCGGGTCAGCGCACCGGGACCGGCACCACGCCGCTGGTCGGCCGCAGCACCGCGTCGACCACGGCGTCGTGGTCCGCGGCGGGCACCCGGGGCACGACCTCGTGGTCGTGCAGCACGATGACCACGGGTGCCCCGGCGGAGCTCTCACGCAGCCGCGGCAGCACCGTGTCGTAGTAGCCCCCACCCTGCCCCAGCCGCACCCCGTCGCGGGAGACCGCGAGCCCGGGGACGAAGGCCAGGTCGACCTCGGCGAGGACGTCCTCGCCGAGGGGGCGCCGGTCGGGGTCGGCCAGGTCGGCCCACTCCAGCCGCGGTCGCGCGAAGGTGATCGGCACGAGCACCCGCACGCCCGCACCGCGCAGCGCGGCGGTCAGCCCGTCGACCGGTGGCTCGGTGCGCATCGGCTCGTAGGCGGTCACGGTCATCCCGGCGACGTCCGCGCGGGCCGAGCCACGGGCATACCGACGCAGGTGCGTGAGACCCGCCTCGGCGAGCGATCTGGCGAGGGCGGGCCGGTCCGCCGGCGACCACGCGGCGATGAGGTCGCGGCGCGCGGTCCGGACCAGCGCGCGCCAGTGCGCCTTGTCGGCGACGACGTCGCCCGTCGGACGGTAGGGCGGGAGCGGCAGGCTCATGCGGCCCCATTGTGGCCGATGCTCCTAGGGTGGGGCCATGATCTCCGTCGACGAGCACCTGGACTCCGTGCTGGCTCAGGTCGAGCCGGTGGCCCCGGTCACGCTGCCGGTCCGGCGTGCGCAGGGCCTCGTGACCACCGCCGACGTGCACAGCGGCGTCGACCTGCCGCGCTTCGACAACTCCTCGATGGATGGGTATGCCGTCCGCCGGGCCGACCTCGAGGGGGCCAGCAGCGAGAGCCCGGTCGTGCTGCCCGTCGCCGGCGACGTCGCCGCGGGCGACCAGTCGCAGCACGTGCTCGCCCCTGGGCAGGTGTGGCGGATCATGACCGGCGCCCCCATGCCCGAGGGCGCCGACGCCGTCGTCAAGGTCGAGGACACCGACGGGCACCCGCACGAGCCGCAGCTGCGCGTCCACCCCGACGAGGGGGCGCACATCCGCCGCGCGGGCGAGGACGTCAGGGCCGGGGACCTGATCCTGCCCGCGGGGAGCCGGGTCGGGGCGGGGGAGATCGCCGCGCTGCTGTCCTCGGGGGTGACCGAGGTCGAGGTCGTCGGGCCGGTGCGGGTGGCGATCCTGTCGACGGGTGACGAGCTCGTGCCCGCCGGCGAGCCCGTCGGCCCCGGGCAGATCGTCGACAGCAACGGCCCGATGCTGGAGGCGCTGGTGCGCGACGCCGGGGCCCACGTCGTGCACGTCGGGCACCTGCCCGACGACGAGGGTGCCACCAAGAAGCAGCTGCACCGGATGCTGGACCACGCCGACCTCGTCATCACCACCGGTGGCGTGAGCAAGGGCGAGTTCGACCTCGTCAAGAAGGTGCTCACCGGCCAGGGGTCGATGGAGTTCGTCGAGGTCGCGATGCAGCCCGGCAAGCCGCAGGGCTTCGGGGTGCTGGGGCGTCGCGACGTGCCCGTCTTCACGCTGCCGGGCAACCCGGTGAGCACGCTGGTGAGCTTCGAGGTCTTCGTGCGGCCGGCGCTGCAGCGCAGAGCCGGACGGCGCGAGGGCGCCCGGCTCGCGCGCGGCTTCGCCACGACCGGGTGGCGCAGCTCGCCGGACCGGCAGACGTATACCCGGGTGCGGGTCGACCGCGACCCCACCGGCGCGTATGCCGTCTCGCCCGCCGGCGGTGCCGGGTCGCACCTCGTCGGGCCGCTCGCCGTCGCCGACGCGCTGGCGATCTCGGAGCCGGAAGTGAACGAGGTGTCCGCCGGGTCCGAGCTGGACCTGCTGCTGCTGCGGCCACGCGCCGAGATCGACGCCCGGCTGCACGCCGAGGGGCAGGGTGACGAGGCGGGCGAGGACGGCTGATGGGGCACGAGCCGCGGCTGACCCACCTGCGGGCCGACGGGTCGGCCCACATGGTCGACGTCAGCACCAAGGAGGTCACCGCGCGCAGCGCCACGGCGCGTGGACGCGTCGACCTGTCGGCGGACGCGGTCGCCGCGCTGCGGGACGGCACCGTGCCCAAGGGCGACGCCCTCGGGGTGGCGCGGATCGCGGGCATCCAGGCGGCCAAGCGCACGCCGGACCTCGTGCCGCTGTGCCACCCGATCGCGATCCACGCTGTCGAGGTGGACCTGACGGTCGACGACGGCGGGGTGGAGATCACCGCGACGGTGCGCACCGCCGACCGCACCGGGATCGAGATGGAGGCGCTGACCTGCGTGAGCGTCGCCGCGCTGGCCCTGGTCGACATGGTCAAGGCGGTGGACAAGCTGGCGGTGATCGGCGGGGTGCGGGTGGTCGCGAAGTCCGGGGGTCGGTCGGGGGACTGGGTCCGCACCGAGGCGAGGGGCCGGTGAGCCCGCGTCGGCGCCATGACGGGTGCTGGGGTGAGTCAGGGATGAGGGACGCGTGAGCTGGCGCTGGCCCGTCAGCGTCCGGCACCAGCTCCCCGACGGCAGGGCGCTGGTCCTGCGGCCGCTGGAGCGGGCCGACCGGGCCGCCTGGGAGTCCTTGCGGCGCCGCAACGAGGCCTGGCTGCGGCCGTGGGAGTCGACCGCGCCGGGCGAGAGGACGCCGAACCTGCCCTTCCCGCGGTTGCGGCGGGTCCTGGACCGCGGCGCGCGGGACGGGCTGGTCCTGCCCTTCGTCATCGACGTGGACGGGGAGATCGTCGGCCAGATCCAGCTCTTCGACGTGCTCTGGGGCGCGCGGCAGGCCGGGTGGGCCGGCTACTGGCTCGACCGGCAGGCGACCGGGCGCGGGGTGGCGACGTGGGCGCTCGCGGCGCTGGTCGACCACGCGCTCCTTGAGGTGGGCCTGCACCGCGTCGAGGTGGCGATCCGACCGCAGAACTCCGCCTCCCTCGCCGTGGTCACCCGGCTGCGCATCCCGGAGGAGGGTCGCCAGCGCGGGCTCATGCACGTCGACGGAGGGTGGGCCGACCACCGGCTCTTCGCCGTGGTCGCCGAGGACCTGCGGCCGGGCGGGTATGCCCCGGGTGGCCTGGTCGCGCTGATGCACGGCCGCGCCGGGTGAGCAGGCCGTTCACGCGAGTCACAGGAGAAACTCCCGCGACACTCCGCCGACCTCACCGCCTCGTGCTGCGGTGGCACCTACCGTGAGTCCCGTGCCTCCGGTCAGCAGCCTCATCTTCGTCGTCATCGTGGCGGTCTGGGCTGTCTATCTCGTCCAGCACTGGGTCCGCCGTCGTGAGCACGTCGCGACCGCGCGGTCGGTCGACCGGTTCTCCGAGGCCATGCGCGTGCTCGAGCGCCGTCGGGCGCTCCCGCGCCCCGACATCGCGGAGCAGGCGCCGGCCGCCTACTCCGTCTCTCCGCTGCGCCCGGCCCGGCCGGACGTCGTCGTCAAGCGCGGCGGGAGCGCTGCGGCCTCTGCTGCCGCGACGGCGCGCCCGGCGGCCCGTCCCGCTGCCGCTCGTCCTGCGGCCAGCGCGTCGTCGAGCGCACCGGCGCCCCGGCGCCGGAGCGGTGCCACCGCCGTCGGTCCCACCCCGGCGGTGCGGCGCGCACGGCGTGCCGCACAGCTGCGGGCGACCGCGCTGATCGTCGCCTCCGTGGCGATGGTGGCGCTCGTCTCGCTCGGGGTCAGCCCCGTGCTGGACTGGTGGTGGAGCTTCGTGGGCGTCGCTGTGCTGGCCGCGACGCTCCTGCTCGTGCGGCGCTCCGCCGCCGCCCAGCGCTCGCGCCGGGCCCGGCCGCGTCGTGCGACGGTGCGCCCGGACACGGCACCGCAGCGATCCGGTGCGCCCGCACCGGTGCAGGCCGACAGCCGCCGTCCGGGCCACGAGGCGCAGGCGTCGGCGGAGGTCACGGTGACCGCGGAAGCGTCCGCCTCCCCGCTCGCCGCCCAGGCCCGCGCCACGGCGGCCTCCGCCTCGGCCGGTCCCGTCGCACCGGCCTCCGCCGGCACCGCGCGTCGGGCCGTGGACCTCCGGCCCGCGCGCCCCGCGCTCTTCGACATCGACGAGATCGAGGCCGACCTCGCGGCCCCACCGGTCGCCGTCACGGCGGTGGCCGACGAGGCCGAGACGGTCGCGGCGCCCGGGTCGTGGACGCCCGCCCCCGTGCCGCCGCCGACCTACACGCTCAAGGCCAAGGCATACCGTGGCGCCCCGCAGCCGTCGACCGGCTCCGCCGAGCTGCCCGCGGACGGGACCGAGATGGCGCTGGAGGAGGAGTTCGAGGACCTCCCGCAGATCCACCGCGTCGGCTGAGCCCCGCGCTCGGCGCCGGCCGACCAGGTCCCCACCACCCCGCCTGCCGGTCCGTCGCCCCGGCCGCCCGGCTCGTCGCTGGTTTGGGCTGGCCACCTGCGGGTCTGTATAGTCTGGAGACGCACACGGGGCTGTGGCGCAGTTGGTAGCGCGTCTCGTTCGCAATGAGAAGGTCAGGGGTTCGATTCCCCTCAGCTCCACCACCGGAGAGCCCGCCGAGTCACTCGGCGGGCTCTCGTGCTGTGCGGCCCGCCGTCGAGTGACCACGGACAGCCAACCCACCCGACCCGGCCACCCGGGTGCGAGAGCCGGCGGTCGCGCGACGACTAGGCTGGAGCCCAGCGGCCGGCGGGTGAGACCCGGCCGTCCGCACCCGAGCGAGGAGCCCGACCATGACCGTGGACCTGCGGGGCCGCAGCCTGCTGTCCCTGGTGGAGGAGACGCCGGAGGAGATCCGGTCGCTGCTCGACCTCGCCGCCGAGCTCAAGGCCGCCAAGCGCGCCGGCACCGAGGAGCGCCGCCTCGTCGGCCGGTCGGTCGCGCTGATCTTCGAGAAGACCTCGACCCGCACCCGCAGCGCCTTCGAGGTGGCCGCCGCCGACCAGGGCGCCCACACCACCTTCCTCGACCCCAAGAGCACCCAGATCGGGCACAAGGAGTCGATCAAGGACACCGCCCGCGTCCTCGGTCGGATGTACGACGCGATCCAGTACCGCGGCGCGGCCCAGTCGACCGTCGAGCAGCTCGTCCGGTATGCCGGTGTGCCGGTCTACAACGGCCTCACCGACGAGTGGCACCCGACGCAGATGCTCGCCGACGCCCTCACCATGGCCGAGCACTGCGACAAGCCGTGGTCGCAGATCTCCTACGCCTACCTCGGCGACGCCCGCAACAACACCGGTCACTCGTTGCTGCTGCTGGGCGCCAAGCTCGGCATGGACGTCCGCGTCGGTGCCCCGGCCGGGCTGCAGCCTGACCCCTCCGTGGTCGCCCTGTGCCAGGAGGTCGCCGAGACCACCGGTGCGCGGGTGACGATCACCGACGACCCCCTCGCCGCCGTCTCCGGCGTGGACTTCGTGCACACTGACGTCTGGGTCTCCATCGGGGAGCCGGCCGACGCCTGGGGAGAGCGGATCGAGCAGCTGATGCCCTTCCAGGTCGATGCCGATCTCATGGCGGCCACGCGCAACCCGGCGGCGCGCTTCATGCACTGCCTGCCGGCCTTCCACGACACCGACACCGCAGTGGGGCGAGAGCTGATGGACACCCATCCGGAGCTGAAGGACGGTCTCGAGGTGACCGACGAGGTCTTCGAGTCGCCGGCCAGCATCGTCTTCGACCAGGCGGAGAACCGCCTGCACACCATCAAGGCCCTCCTCGTGGCGACCCTCGCATGACCGTCGTCCAGCCCGAGCACGTCGACGTCGGCCCGGCGCTGCGGGAGCCGGCGCACCAGGTGAGCCCGCGTGCGCTGCGTTGCTGGGTGGTGCAGAACTTCATCGGCAGCGTCCTCACGTGGGGCGTCCTGTTCACCATCCACTGGTTCCTGCCGGACTCCTGGGCGCGGTGGCTCGGGCCGCTGTTCGTCCTGATCATGGTCTACAACGTCCTCGAGCTGATCCTCGAGCCCACGATCCGCTACCGGCGCACGCGCTGGGAGGTCACCGGGGAGCGGGTGTTCTCCCAGACCGGGTGGCTCTCCCGCGAGCAGCGCATCGCGCCGCTGTCCCGGGTGCAGACGGTCGACACCGAGCGGGGGCCGATCATGCGGCTCTTCCGGCTCGCCAACGTCACCGTGACCACCGCCTCGGCCGCGGGACCGATCACCCTCCCGTGCCTGGACACCGACCTCGCCGACCGCGTCACCGCGACCTGGCCCGGGTCACCGGGCAGACCCGGGTGACGCCACGTGAGCGAGCCGCACGCCCCCGGCGCCGGGCCGGAGGTCGAGGAGCGGCCCGACGTCGCGGGTATGCCGCCGGTGGGCACCGCCGACGCCGGTCCGGACGACGGCTGGCACCGGCTCAGCCCCCGGATGCTGCTGGTCCACCCGTTGCTGGCGCTGCGGTCGATGATCGTCCCGCTCGCCCTGGTCGTCTTCCAGGTCATGCGTGGTGACGGTCTCAGCGGCGGCGGCCCGTGGATCTGGATCGCGCTGGTCTTCCCTGTGCTGGCGGTCGTCTTCGGCCTGCTCTCCTGGCACTTCACCCGCTACCGCTTCACCCCCGAGCAGCTGCAGCTGCGCACCGGGTGGCTCAACCGCAAGCTCGTCACCGCCCCGCTGGACCGCATCCGCAGCGTCGACCTGGAGTCCTCGCTGCTGCGCCGGGTCCTCGGGCTGACCAAGGCGCAGGTCGGCACGGGCGTCGACACCTCGCAGATCACCCTCGACGGGCTGCCGCGCGAGCAGGCCGCGCAGCTGCGGGTGGACCTGCTGGCCCGGTCCCACCTCGCCGACGACGAGGTCGCGGAGGCCGGGACGCCGCAGGACGCGCCGGCGGGCGAGCCCGAGCGCAGCCTGCCCGCCCCGGAGGAGGAGCTGGCCCGGATCGACTGGAGCTGGCTGCGGTATGCGCCGTTCAGCCTGTCCAGCCTCGTCGTCGTCGCGGGTGCCCTCGGTGTGCTCGGCCAGTTCGGCGACGACATCCCCGTCGACGAGGTCGCCGTCGCCGAGGGCGCCTGGGAGTGGGTGGTGGCCCAGGCCGTCGCCGTCCTGGTCCTCGGCGCGCTCGCGATCCTGCTGATCAGCTGGCTCCTCGTGTCGACGATCTCCTACGTCATCACGTGGTGGAACCTCCGCTTGGTCCGGGAGGGCGGCGGCAAGATCCGGCTCACCCGGGGGCTGTTCACCACCAGGAGCCAGACCCTGGAGAGCGGCAAGATCCGCGGCGTCCTGATGACCGAGCAGTTCCTGCTGCGCTTCGTGCGCGGCGGTGAGCTGGCCGCCCTCGCCACCGGGGTCGGTGCGGGCGGCAGCGTCATCAAGCTGCTCCCCCGGCGCCCCGCCAGGTGGTCCAGGACGTCGGACACCAGCTGCTGGGCGAGGACGGCCCGCTCACGATGCCGCTCGTCGGGCACGGGCCCCGGGCCCGGCGTCGGATCCACGTTCGGCGCCAGTGGGGCAGCCTCGTCCTGGCGGGGCTCGCGTGCATACCGACCTTCGTCCTCGACGTGTGGATCTTCGAGGCGCTGCCCTGGTGGGGGCCGCTCGCCGTGCTGGCCGTCGTCGGCCTCCTCAACCTGCTGATCGCCGAGAGCGCGTGGCGCAACCTCGGGCACGGGCTCACCGACGGGCACGTGATCGTGCAGACCGGCGCCGTCATCCGCAGCCGCGAGGTGCTCGAGCGGGCGGGCATCATCGGGTGGACCCTCGACCAGAGCTTCTTCCAGCGCCGCCTCGGGCTCGCGGACCTCACCGCCACCACCGCAGCGGGCAACGAACGGTTGCTGGCGCCCAACATCCCGGTGCCGCTCGCGGTCGACCTCGCCGACCGGGCCACCCCGGGAATGCTCGACGGCTTCCGCGCGTAGGAGGAGCATGGGCGACTTCGAGGACATGCTGCGGGGGCTGGACGGGACCGGCGCCGACGAGCCACGGGGTGAGGGACGCGGCGACGCTGTGTCGCTGCCGTCGGACGAGCAGCTCGACGACCACGCGCGCTACGACCGGGCGACCTTCGCCTTCGAGACCAAGGACTACCTGAGGGCCGCTGCCCTGCTCGAGCCGCTGGCGCAGGCGGACCCGGGCAACGCGGAGGTGCGCCTGCTGCTCGCGCGCAGCTACTACCACTCCGCGCGGCTGGGCCCGGCGGAGACCGAGCTGCGGGCCATGGTCGAGCGCTGGCCGAGCGACGCCTACGCCCACCTCGTGCTGGCCCGGACCCTGCAGCGCGCGGGCCGCGCCGAGGAGGGGGCGCCGCACCTCAAGATGGCCGAGGCGATGGGGCTGGATGTCTGAGGCGACCGCCGAGCCTCGTCGAGTGGCCCACTCAGGGGCCGGAACCGGGTCGCTTTCGCCGCACGACCGGGCCATCGGGCGACTGTTCCGCCCTGTAACAGCCCCGCTGGCTGCCCTCAGGTCCAGAAGTCGAACCACATGCGCAGATTCCAAGCCTCGCGCGGGATCGTGATGGCGGTGTGGACCGGCCAGTACCACGCGAAGCAGGCCGCGGCCAGCGTCAGGTAGCCGATCACCGCGACCGCGCCCCAGCGGCGGCGCGCCGGTGAGGCGTCGGCGCGGCCGAGCACCAGCCCGAGGCAGCACACCACCACGAGCACCAGCCAGGGCACGAAGGCGACCGCGTAGAAGCTGTAGACGGTCCGCGTCTGGTAGAGGAGCCACGGCAGCCAGCCGGCGACGATCCCGGAGAGCGCGGCGCCCGCCCGCCAGTCCCGCCCCAGCAGCCATAGGAACGCCACGACCAGCAGGCCGACCGTGCCGCCCCACCAGAGCACGACGTTGCCGAGCGAGGCGATGTACTCCACGCACTCGGCGGCCTCGCACCCCTTCTCGCCGCGTTCGGGCCACTCGGCGTAGAAGAGCGTGGGCCGCCATTGCACCGTCCAGCTCCACGGGTTGGACTTCCAGGCGTGGTCGTTGGCCAGGTCGATGTGGAAGTTCCACTGCTCCTGGTGGTAGGCCCACAGCGAGCGCAGCGGGTCCGGCACGAGCCCGACCAGGCTGCCCGACGGGGCCGGGTTCTCGACCGCCCACTGCCGCTTCCACCCCCCGGCGGTCGCGAACCACCCGGCCCAGCTCGCGACATACGTGAGCAACGCGGTCGGCACCATGAGCAGGAAGGCGGGTATGCCGTCGCGCACCACAGTGCCCGCGAGCCAGTCCCGCGCCCCGGCGGCCCGGCGAGCGCCGAGGTCCCAGGCGACGGTCATCAGCCCGAAGACGGCGAGGAAGTAGAGCCCGGACCACTTGGTCCCGATCGCCAGGCCCAGGCATACCCCCGCGGCCAGGCGCCACCACCGGATCCCGAGGCTGGGCCCCCACCAGCGGCGGGCGCGCGCCCAGGGCGACCGGGGCACGCTCACGCCGGGACCGTGCGTGCGCTCCCACCACGGCCCCCAGCGCGCGGTGAGCCGGCGGCGCCCCTGCTCCCGGTCCAGCAGGAGCAGGACGAAGGCCAGGAGCACCCACCACATGAGGAAGATGTCGAGCAGCCCGATGCGCGAGGACGCGAAGTGGTGCCCGTCAACCGCGAGCAGGGTCGCGGCGCTGATCGCCAGCAGCGCGTTGCGCCACAGCAGCCACGCCGCGACGCCGAGCAGCGCGATCGACAGCGTCCCGACGGTGGCGGCCGACAGTCGCCAGCCGGTGGACGACTCGGGCCCGGTGACGAGCTCGCCGAGCCCGATCATCCACTTGCCGACGGGCGGGTGGACGATGAGGTCGGGCTGGTCGCCGAAGACGTCCGGGTCGCCCGCCGTCCAGAGCGCGTCCGGCTCCTCCAGCCCGCTCTTGATCTCCCGCTCGTGGCCGAAGCGGATCAGCGACCACCCCTGCTTGACGTAGTAGGTCTCGTCGAAGACGAGCCGGTCGGGGTAGCCGAGTCGCCAGAAGCGCAGCGCCCCGCCGACGAGGGTCAGCAGCAGGATCCCGAGCGCCGCGGCACGGCGTTGCGAGGTGAGCGTCGCGGGCGCCGGGCCGAGCAGGCGCGCCCGCAGTGACTCCATACCGGTCATCGTAGGTGCTGACCCGGGACGTCCCGGGTGCCTGCCGGGGGTGCAGGGCCGAGGGGAGTCGCCGCAGGTCGGGCGCTAGAATCAGAGGGTGGCCACCTCAACTGCTCCCAGGCAAGCGGCCCGCACGGGCCCGCCGAGCATCCTGCTGAAGACCGTCGTCGCGGTCACCGGGCTGCTCTTCGTCGGTTTCCTGCTGGTGCACATGTACGGCAACCTCATGATCCTCGCCGGGCCCGAGGCTTCGACGAGTACGCCCACCACCTGCGGACCTTCGGTGAGCCGATGATCCCGGAGAAGGGCGTGCTCTGGGTGGCGCGGATCGGGCTGCTCGTCTCGGTGCTCCTGCACATCTGGGCGAGCATGACGTTGTGGCGCCGCGCCGGGGGCGCGCGCACCACCCGTTACGCGGGCAAGAAGAAGACCTCCTACGGCACGTTCTACGCCAAGGCCATGCGTTGGGGCGGGCTGGCGCTGCTGGCCTTCGTCGTCTTCCACATCCTGCACTTCACCACCCAGACGATCACCATCGACGGGGCCTACGCCAGCCCCGCCGAGCGGGTCATCAGCAGCTTCAGCGTCTGGTGGGCGGTGCTCATCTACGTCGCCGCGATGTTCTTCCTGGGGATGCACCTGCTGCACGGCGTCTGGGGCGCGGCGATGACGCTGGGGCTCAACACCTCGCTCAAGCGGGCCGAGCAGATCCGCTTCACGGCGATCCTGGTGGCGACGGTGGTCGTGGTCGGCTTCCTCATCCGCCGTTGTCCATCCTGTTCGGCATCATCGACTGACGTGATTGAGGAGCGCAGCATGAGCGACACGCTGACCGAGACCGAGCCCGACCAGGACTCGTCGCTGGTGAACGGCCTCTACCGCGAGGGTGCCCCGGTCGCCGACAGCAAGGCCCCGGGCGGGGACATCTCCGAGACCTGGACCAACCGCAAGTTCGAGGCGGCCCTGGTCAACCCGGCCAACCGACGCAAGCTCTCGGTCATCATCGTCGGCACCGGGCTGGCGGGGGCCAGCGCGGGCGCGACGCTGGGCGAGGCGGGCTACCAGGTCAAGTCGTTCTGCTACCACGACAGCCCGCGCCGCGCGCACTCCATCGCGGCGCAGGGCGGCATCAACGCGGCGAAGAACTACAAGGGCGACGGTGACTCGATCCACCGCCTCTTCTACGACACGGTCAAGGGCGGTGACTACCGCTCCCGCGAGAGCAACGTCTACCGCCTCGCCGAGTGAGCACCGACATCATCGACCAGTGCGTCGCGCAGGGCGTGCCGTTCGCCCGCGAGTACGGCGGTCTGCTCGACAACCGCAGCTTCGGCGGTGTCCAGGTCTCCCGCACCTTCTACGCCCGCGGCCAGACGGGCCAGCAGCTGCTCATCGGGGCATACCAGGCGCTGGAGCGGCAGATCGCGGCCGGCACCGTCGAGATGTATGCCCGGCACGAGATGCTCGAGCTCGTGGTCGTGGACGGCAAGGCGCGCGGCATCATCGCCCGCGACATGGTCACCGGCGAGATCGAGACCCACCTCGCCGATGTCGTGCTGGCCTCCGGCGGCTACGGCAACGTCTTCTTCCTGTCGACCAACGCGATGGGGTGCAACGTCACCGCGAGCTGGCGGCGCACCGCAAGGGCGCCTACTTCGCCAACCCCTGCTACACCCAGATCCACCCGACCTGCATCCCGCAGAGCGGCGACCACCAGTCCAAGCTGACCCTGATGAGCGAGTCGTTGCGCAACGACGGCCGCATCTGGGTGCCGAAGAACGCCGAGGACTGCGACAAGGACCCGCGCGAGATCCCCGAGGAGGACCGCGACTACTACCTGGAGCGGATCTACCCCGGCTTCGGCAACCTCGTGCCCCGCGACATCGCCTCCCGGCAGGCCAAGAACATGTGCGACGAGGGCCGCGGCGTCGGCCCCGCCGTCGACGGTGTGCGGCGCGGCGTCTACCTCGACTTCGCCGACGCCATCGAGCGCATGGGTGAGGACGCCGTCCGGTCCAAGTACGGCAACCTCTTCGACATGTACGAGCGCATCGCCGGGGAGAACCCCTACCAGGTGCCGATGCGCATCTACCCGGCCGTGCACTACACGATGGGCGGGCTGTGGGTCGACTACGACCTGGAGTCCTCGATCCCGGGGCTCTTCGTCACCGGCGAGGCCAACTTCTCCGACCACGGTGCCAACCGGCTCGGTGCGTCCGCGCTCATGCAGGGTCTGGCCGACGGCTACTTCGTGCTGCCGAACACCATCCGTGACTACCTCGCCAAGGGCCCGTTCCCGAAGATCGACGACGACGACCCCGCCGTCGTCGAGTCGCAGCAGGCGGTGACCTCGCGCATCGAGCGGCTGATGAGCATCGACGGCACGCGGTCGGTCGACAGCTATCACAAGGCGCTCGGCAAGATCATGTGGGAGCAGTGCGGCATGGAGCGCTCGGAGGAGGGGCTCAAGGGGGCGATCGAGGAGATCCGCGCCCTGCGCGAGGACTTCTGGTCCAACGTGCGCGTCCTGGGCAGCGCCGAGGGGCTCAACCAGAGCCTGGAGAAGGCGGGCCTGGTCGCCGACTTCCTCGAGCTCGGCGAGCTCATGTGCGTGGACGCGCTGCACCGGCGCGAGTCGTGCGGCGGTCACTTCCGGGTGGAGAGCCAGACCGAGGACGGCGAGGCGCTGCGCCACGACGACGACTTCGCCTACGTCGCCGCCTGGGAGTGGGGTGGTGACGAAGGTGCCCCGGTGCTGCACAAGGAGGACCTCGTCTACAACTTCATCGAGCTGAAGCAGAGGAGCTACAAGTGAGGATCGCGCTGAAGATCTGGCGCCAGGAGGGTCCCGCCGACACGGGCCGGATGGTGGACTATCGGCTCGACGAGGTGAGCGAGGACAGCTCCTTCCTGGAGATGCTGGACCTGCTCAACGAGGGGCTCATCGCCGACGGCGAGGAGCCGGTCGCCTTCGACTCCGACTGCCGCGAGGGCATCTGCGGCATGTGCGGCGTCGTCATCAACGGCGAGGCGCACGGCCCCGAGCGCACCACGACGTGCCAGCTGCACATGCGCAGCTTCAACGACGGCGACGAGATCGTCATCGAGCCCTGGCGTGCCGACGCCTTCCCGGTCATCAAGGACCTCTGCGTCGACCGCACCTCCTTCGATCGGATCATCCAGGCCGGCGGCTACATCTCCGCCAACACCGGCTCCGCCCCGGACGCGCACGCGACCCCCGTGCCCAAGAAGGACGCCGACCGCGCCTTCATGGCCGCCGAGTGCATCGGCTGCGGCGCCTGCGTCGCGGCCTGCCCCAACGCCTCCGGCATGCTCTTCATGGGAGCCAAGGTCACCCACCTCGGCGAGCTGCCGCAGGGCCAGCCCGAGCGCGACGCCCGGGTGGTCGCCATGACGGCCCAGCACGACCTCGAGGGCTTCGGCGGCTGCACCAACCTGGGCGAGTGCACCCGCGCCTGCCCCAAGGGCATCCCGCTCAACGTCATCGGCCAGCTCAACGGCGACTACCGCCGGGCCGGCTACGGCGCCTCCGCCGGCGACTGAGCAGCGCGCCACCGCGCCGCGAGGTAGCCCTCGTCCTCCCCGGTCACCGCGTTGACGACGCGCTCCGGTATGCCCGTGCCCGGGGACGCGAAGCGCCAGACCGGCAGGTGCAGCAGCTCCAGCCGCCGCGTGCGGTGCTGGGGCTTGCGCAGCAGGTAGGTCCGGTCGATCTGCCCACGCTGCACCTCGGTGACCATATCGGCCGCCCGGTCCCGGTCGAGCCGGGGCGCAGGCACCGTCACACGCTCGTCCACCACCAGGGTCCGGCCCTCGCGCAGCACCCGCGGGCCGTCGATCGTGAGGCGCTGCGTGCGCGGGACGACCCCGAGCACCCCGCGGTACTCCGAGACGGCGTCGACGAAGATCATCGTCGGTCGCACCAGCGGAGCCAGCGGGGGTCGCGCTGCCACGACCTCCGCCCAGGCCACCCACATCGGGTGCAGGACGAGACGGCCCGCGCCCCCGGGTGTCCGTGCGGCTCGCCGTTGCCACCAGCGTGGACGCGCGTGAGCCCTGGCCTGCTCCTCGGTGAGCAGGGTGTCACCGAAGCACGTCAGCGTCCGGGTCACGGTCAGTCCGAGGCGCCGGCGCCCGGTGCCACCGCGTGGTACCGGTCGACCAGCTCACGCTGCTCGCGGGTCGCGGGGCCGGTGAGGAGGCTGACCACGATCATGATGGCCAGGCTGGCAGGCGCCGCCAGGACGGGTTCGGCGTTGGTCGGGAGCCACCCGCCGAGCATGAGGACGACGAAGACCCCCGCGCCGCCCAGCATCGCCGCCAGCGCTCCCGCGCTCGTCGCACGCCGCCACCACAGTCCGAGGACGAGCGGGGCCCCGAAGCTGGACAGGAGGAACCCGCCGACCCAGCCGACCATGACGGCGATGAGCCCCGGCGGGTCGACGGCGATGACGATCCCGATGCCCACCGCGACGAACATCATCACCAGGCCCAGGCCGGTCACGAACCGCTCCGAGGCCTGCCGGTTGAGCACGCCCTTGTAGATGTCGTGGGCGACCCCGGCCGAGATCGCCAGGAGCATCGCGTCGGCCGAGGACATGATGGCCGCGAGCAGGCCGGCGAGCATGACCCCGGCCAGGATCGTCGGCAGGTACTCCTCGATGGCCAGGATGAAGATGAAGTCGCGGTTCTCCAGCTCGTCCACCCGGCCCATCGCCGCACCGGCGATCGCCACCACCGCCCCGCAGAGGAACAGCGTGGTGTAGATCAGGGTCGCCCACATCGAGGACCGGCGGGCGACGAAGGCGCTCCGGGAGGCGAAGTTGCGCATCACCACGGACGGGGAGATGATCCCGAACCAGATGAAGGCGACGAAGAGGCCGAAGTAGGACATCCACGGCTGGGTGACGGTGCCGAAGGCCGGGTCCACGGCCAGCGCCTCGTCGAGCAGCCCGGCCAGGTCACCGTCGTGCGCCACGAGGATCGACAGCGCCACGAGCATCACGCCGACCAGCAGGATCATGCCCTGGATGAGGTCGGTGTAGGTGATGGCCCACATGCCGCCGAGCGCGGCATACAGCGTGAACCCCAGGCCCAGGACGATGACCGCGGTCTGGTAGTCGATGCCCAGCACGTAGGACCCGATGAGGCCGGACGCGGTGAGCTGCGGCACGAGGTAGAAGGTCATCGCCACGACGACGATGACGGCCGCCGTGACCTGCACCGCCGTGCCGAAGCGCTGCCGGAAGAAGTCGGGGACCGTCCGCACCCCGGACCGGCTGAGCTGGGCCGCGACCAGGAAGATGACCAGGGGCAGCGCCGCGATGACGCCGAAGGCATACGTCGCGAAGTAGGGCAGGCCCAGCGCGACGCCACCGCCGACGGCCCCCATGACCGAGCTCGAGCTGGCGATCGCGGCGAAGATGGCGAAGGCGCCCACGAAGGTGCCGATGGACCGCCCGGCGGTGAAGTAGTCGTCCTCGGAGCGTCGGGCGCGGCGGTAGAAGTAGACGCCCACCACGGTCATGCCGAGCAGGTAGAGCCCGACGAGGACGGTCTCGGTGACCCTCATACCTGCTCTCCCTCCCGCTCCAGGCGCTCCACCCAGCGGACGAAGACCACCGTCAGGACGACCCACAGCACGCCGCCGACCGCCATGAGGACCACCACCATGGAGACGCCGCCGACCAGCCGTTCGGCGGGCCACCAGGCCCAGACGAGCGCGCTGTAGAGCACGACCAGGGCGAACATCACCAGGCCGGGCTCGCGGTGGGCGGGACGGCGGGACGTCGTCGGCGACGTGGACATGGGTGGCTCCTCCTCGTTCCCCCGGGGGTGCTGCCGCAGCCTAGCAACGAGCCCTAGTGTGGCGGCATGCCCGAGCCCGCCCTCGTCCTGGCCGCCACCCCGATCGGGGACTCCCGCGACGCCAGCCCGCGTCTGCTCGACGAGCTGACCAGCGCCGACGTCGTCGCCGCCGAGGACACCCGCCGGCTGCGTCGGCTGACCGACCGGCTCGGGATCGAGGTCGGTGGCGAGGTCGTGAGCTACCACGAGCACAACGAGGCCGCCCGCACGCCCGAGCTGGTCGCGCGGATCGAGGGCGGTGACCGGGTGCTGCTCGTGACGGACGCCGGTATGCCCTCGGTGTCCGACCCCGGCTACCGCCTGGTCCAGGCGTGCGTCGCGGCCGACGTCCCGGTGACCTGCGTGCCCGGCCCGTCGGCGGTGCTCATGGCGCTCGCGGTGAGCGGCCTGCCGGTCGACCGCTTCTGCTTCGAGGGCTTCCTGCCGAGGAAGGCCGGGGAGCGCGAGCGCGTGCTGGCCGAGGTCGCCGACGACCCGCGCACCATGGTCTTCTTCGAGGCACCTCACCGGCTCGCCGCGACACTGACCGCCATGGCGACGGTGCTCGGCGAGGACCGGTCCGCCGCCGTCTGCCGGGAGCTGACCAAGACCTACGAGGAGGTGCGGCGCGGCACGCTGGCCGAGCTCGCGGCCTGGGCCGCCGACGGGGTCAAGGGCGAGATCACCGTGGTCGTGGCCGGTCGCCCGCGGGGAGCGGCGGCGACCACCGACCCGGCCGACGTCATACCCGAGGTGCGGGAGCGGGTCGCCGCCGGGGAGCGGCTCAAGGACGTCACTCGGGACCTGGCCGGGCGGACGGGCCTGTCCGCGCGGGCGATCTACGACGAGGCCATCCGCTCCCGCTGATCACGGTGGTGGGGACGCGTCGCCGGGGCAGCCCTGGTCGACTGCGGTGCGGCCCCTGGTGGGGCGGCCGGACCCGTGGTTGACTGTGCCGGGCCCGTACCGTGACGGGCCCGGACTCCACGACGAGAGGCACGCATGCGGTTCAACTGGATGGCGATCCTGGGGGGCCTGGCCGGTGGCGTGCTCGCCGGCCTGGTGGCGGTCTACGCCACGACGCAGGTGCTGCCGGGCGATGCCGGTGACCCTACGACGTGGTCGATGGTCTGGTGCGGGGTCGCCGCCGCCATCGGCGGGGCGCTGGGGGTCGCCGCCGGGTGGTTCGTCAACGGTCGACGGGCCCGCGGCCTGGGCGGCATCGCCGCCATCACGACCCTCCTCGGCACCCTCGTCGGGACCTATGCCTGGTCGCGCAGCGACGCCGTCCCCGAGCGGGCCTGGCCCTTTCTCGTCGGCGTCATGCTCATGCTCGGCGCCGGGCTGGTCGTGCTCGCCGCTGTCTGCGGCCTGACGGCCGCGCTGCTGCGCCCGCAGTCCCTCGACGACGAGATGCCCCCGGCCCCGCGCGATCAGCTGTAGCCGGCGTCCGCCATCAGCTGGTCCCGGTGACGCCTGCGGGCGCGGCTGCGCCGCCACAGCACGACCCCGCCCCACAGGAGCAGCAGGAGCAGGAAGATCACGAGGACCGGCAGGAAGATCGCGACGAGCGACAGGGTGACCGCCGCACCGTCCTCGGCGGCCGAAACGACCGGGGTGCCCATGCCCGCCGTGCCGGCGTTGACGACCGGGCGGCTGACCGCCTTGCCGGTGTGCACGATCCCGGCGGTGATGATGCCGAGCAGCACGCCCACCCAGGGGTTGTCCCGCATGAAGGACGAGCCCTGCTCGAAGTCCTCGGCCGCCGTGGTGGCGGCGAAGATGAGGCCACCGGTCGCCGGGCGGACGAAGGTGCCGACGGCGTCGTTGATGTGGTCGACGAGCGCGACCTTGTCGAGCACGACCTCCGAGAGCAGCAGCACGGCGGCGATGCCGATGGCCCAGTTGGACTCGATCCAGGCGTACTGGTGCGGCAGATTGATGACGTCGGTGAAGCGTGCGATCAGCGCGACGAGGATGAACGGGATGTAGGCGTTCAGCCCCGCCGCAGCCGACAGGCCGGCTCCGGTGAGGGCAGCGAGCACGTGATGGCCTCCTGACTCGGGCGACCCCCGGCGGGAGCCGTCGCCACCAGTGAACCACGCGGCATACGGGCGGGTCCCCTCCTGCCGGCCGAGGACCGGTCGGGTCGAGGAGGTATCCAGGGGGCGGCAGGGTCCTCCGACCGGCAGAGGCCGTCGCACCGTGCCCGGCCGGAGAGGCAGCGATCATGAACGTCGAACCGTGGAGGGACCTGTCCCCGGGGGACGCGGCCCCGCTCGTCGTGCGAGGTATGCAGTTCCTCCTGCGGGAGCGCGGCGCGTCCCTCGTCGTCGACGGGCTCTTCGGGCCCCTGACCGCGGCGGCCGTCGCGGCCGTCCAGTCCGACCAGGGGCTGCCGTCGACCGGGGACGTCGACACCGCGACCTGGGTCGCGCTCGTCGTCCCCACCGGTCCCGGCTCCAGCGGCGAGGCGGTGCGCGGGGTGCAGGGCTTCGACCCCGGCGGGCGCGTCGGCGTGCCCGCGCTCGCGGTGGACGGGGTGTACGGGCCGGACACCGCCGCGGCCGTCGCCGAGTTCCAGCGCCGGTGGGGGCTGACGATCGACGGCCTCGCCGGCCAGGAGACGTGGTCGTTCTTCTCGACCCGCCGTGCCGGGGCACACATCTGGGGCATGGCCAAGGTCGGCCACACCCAGGACGACAACTGGCGGGTCCGGGCGGTGCAGCACCTGCTGAACCACCGCGGCGCCAGTCTTGACGTCGACGGCAGCTACGGTCCGCTCACCGGTGAGGCGATGCGGCAGTGGCAGCTGACCCAGCGCGCGCAGTTCGTCTCCACGACGTGCGGGCAGCTCGACTGGCCCGGCCTCATCGCCACCGCACGGCTCGGCGACACCGGCGACCACGTGCGGGCGGTGCAGTCGATGCTGCCCGGGCTCGCCGAGGACGGCGCCTTCGGACCCCTCACCGACGCCGCGGTCCGGGAGTTCCAGGGCATGTTCGCCCCGCCGGTCGACGGCGTCGTCGGGCCCCTGACCTGGCGCGCCCTCACGGTGCCGAAGGGGGAGTAGCGGCGCGACGGCATACCGGGCCCGACCCCACCTCCTGACCCGCCGGCCCGTTGAGGGGATGACAGGGTGTCGAGCAGGAGGCGGTATGCGGTCCACGCACGAGCAGGAGTTCGTGGAGTTCTTCGACTCCAGCTCCTCGCGGCTGCTCAGCGCGGCCTGGATGCTCACCGGGGACGGCCACGTCGCCGAGGAGCTCGTCCAGGAGGCGATGGCACGGACGTACGCCCGATGGTCCAGGGTGCGCTGCGGGAACCCTGCCGCCTACACCCGGCGGACCATCGTCAACCTGCACACCGACCGCTGGCGCAAGCGGCGCCGCGAGGTGCTCACCGACGCGGTGCCCGAGCGGGCCACGTCCGACGACCCGATGTCGGTCGACCTCGTCCGTGCCCTGGCCCGGCTGCCCCGGCGTGAGCGCGAGTGCGTCGTGCTGCGTCACTACCTCGACCTCTCCGAGGCCGAGACGGCGCGCACGCTCGGTGTGGGGGTCGGCAGCGTCAAGAAGTATGCGATGAACGGTCGCCGCGCGCTGCGCGAGCTGCTGGAGGGAGTGGAGTCCCATGACTGAGGCCCGCGAGGACATCGACGAGGTCGTGGCGCTGCTCGACCGGGCCGGCGGCCACGCCCCACCGCTGCACGTGTCTCGCGAGGACGTGGTGCGGCGCGGCAGCACGATCCGTCGTGGTCGTCGGGTCGCCGCCGCCGTGTCGGCGCTCGCCGTCACGGGGGTGCTGTGGTTCGGCTGGGCGGTCGCGCCCCTTGGTGAGGACCCGGTCACGGCCCCGGCCGAGGTCACCTGGTCGGACCTCGACCTGGACGGCCGCCTCTTCGGGCTGTCGGGCGAGACCTCCTGGAACGCCGAGCTGCGGACGGTGGAGGGGGAGGAGCAGCCGGAGCTCGTCGTCTCGCGCGACGGGGAGGTCCTGCCCGAGCCGCTCGCGGCGCAGGACGGGCCGGGAGACATCCAGGTGTTCCGCACGGACGGGCTGACGGTCGCGGTCTGGCTTCACACCGAGGACGACACCGGAGGTCAGGTGGCCTGGGGAGGACGGTGCAGCTTGTGCGTCGGCGGGGCGAGTGACGTCGACGGGGCGAGGATCGGGTATGCCGCGGCAGCAGCGGTGGACGGGCCAGGAGACCCAGGTGAGCTGTACGTGACCTCCGGTGACACGGTCGTCACCCTCACCGGCCATGAAGTGCCCTCACTGCGGCTCTCGGTAGGAGGTCGCCGATTCCTCGTCTTCCTCGATGAGAAGGCCAGCCAGTGGGGAGTCCGGGGACCGACCGACGACGACCGGATCGACGTGATGCCCACCCATGGCGGCGCCGGCATCGTCAGCGGCGTCGATGGCTCCACGTCGTGGGAGGTGACCCTCGTCCCGCCCGAGGTGAAGGCAGTGATGTCGGATGACCGCGGCGAGAACGGGTCAGCGGAACTGGCGGGGCATCAAGTCCTGCTCTCGGTCGGTGACGAATCCGGCACCGCGGACGTGGACGTCATCGTGGACGGTGAGCCTTGGCCAGCCGAGTCCTACGTGCTCTCCCAGCACGTGGAGGTCGGCGTGGGGGAGCCGCCGGTGACCTGGAGATCCACCGTCGAGGGCTTCCTGTGGCTGGATCAAGGGTCCAGCACCGAGGCGCTGTCGGTCGAGGAGGAGCTGGCAGACGGACGGGCCGTCGTGCTGCCGGTGGCTGGCGGCACCCTCGTCGTGGTCGGCGGCTGGGAGCCTCGCGCGGGGGAGGTCGCCGTCCGCATCGGCGACGACGCGGGTGGTCGCTGGGAGACCGCCACCTCGGTACGGGTGCGCGAGCTCGTCGACGGCCGGCCGGTGACCTTCCTGGGACTTCCCGAGCTGTCGGCGACCGAGCAGGCGCAGGTCACCGATGTCGGCACGGTGCCAGGAGGAGCGCGCGACCCCGAGCCCCTGGGGCTCACTGACGTCCAGGTGGTCCCGCTCGGCGACTGAGCGGCGGTGCCGGAGGAGCGGCGCGACGGCATACCGGACTCCGGCACGTCACGGAGATCCCAGGGGTCACTCGCGCATCCCCGTGCGGGGATCTGCACGGATGCCGGAGCAATACCGGCGGCATCGGTGACTTTCCCCGCCTCCTGCGACGGGTGTGGCTCACGTGACCTGCGTGAGCACCGGAGGCCGATCGCCGCCCGCGCCCCGGCCGATCGCCGCCCGCGCCCCGAACGAACGCCGCCCGTGCCCGGGACGACGCCGGGACGGGGAGGGTGCCCGCCGGGGCGCACCTAGACTGGTGACCCATGAGTCACGTCCTGTCCGCGGTCGCCTGGCCGTATGCCAACGGCCCGCGCCACATCGGTCACGTCGCCGGCTTCGGGGTGCCCTCCGACGTCTTCAGCCGCTACATGCGGATGGCGGGGCACGAGGTGCTCATGGTGTCCGGTTCGGACGAGCACGGCACGCCGATCCTGGTCCAGGCGGACAAGGCGGGGCAGAGCCCGCAGGAGTTCATCGACACCAACCACGCGCTCATCGCGGCCGACCTCACCGCGCTCGGGGTGTCCTACGACCTCTACACGCGCACCACGACGGCCAACCACGACGACGTCGTGCAGCGGATGTTCCTCGCCTGCCACCGCAACGGCTACCTCATCGAGCAGACCCAGCAGGTCGCGATCAGCCCCTCGACTGGCCGGACGCTGCCGGACCGCTACATCGAGGGCACCTGCCCGATCTGCGGGTATGCCGAGGCGCGCGGCGACCAGTGCGACAACTGCGGCAACCAGCTCGACCCGGCCGAGCTGAAGGACCCGCGCTCCAAGATCAACGGTGAGACGCCGGAGTTCCGCGACACGCAGCACTTCTTCCTCGACCTGCCGGCGCTTGCGGACGCGCTCGGGGAGTGGCTCGACGGGCGGGAACAGAGCGGGCTGTGGCGGCCCAACGTCATCCGCTTCTCGCAGAACATCCTGTCCGAGATCCGGCCACGGCCGATCACCCGGGACATCGACTGGGGCATCACGATCCCGCTCGACGGCTGGCGGGAGAACCCGACGAAGAAGCTCTACGTCTGGTTCGACGCCGTCATCGGCTACCTGTCCGCATCGGTGGAGTGGGCCCGGCGGCTGCCGGGCGACCAGGGCGAGCGCTGGCGCGAGTGGTGGAACGGCTCGGATGCCCTGACCTACTACTTCATGGGCAAGGACAACATCACCTTCCACTCCCAGATCTGGCCGGCCGAGATGCTGGCCCACAACGGCCAGGGCAGCAAGGGCGGTGAGACCGGTCCCTTCGGCGAGCTCACCCTCCCGACCGAGGTGGTCTCCAGCGAGTTCCTCACCATGGAGGGCCGGCAGTTCTCCACCTCGCGCAACGTCGTCATCTACGTCCGCGACGTGCTGGAGCGCTACCAGCCCGATGCGCTGCGCTACTTCCTCTCCGCCGCCGCGCCGGAGACGGCCGACTCCGACTTCTCCTGGCCCGAGTTCGTCAAGCGGACCAACACCGAGCTGGTCGCGGGCTGGGGCAACCTGGTCAACCGGACCGCCTCGATGATCGCGAAGAACTTCGGCGAGATCCCCGAGCCCGGTGACCTCAAGGACGTCGACCGGGCCCTGCTCGACCAGGTCCGTGAGGGCTTCGGCACGGTCGGCGGGCTCATCGCGACCCACAAGCAGAAGGCGGCGCTGGCCGAGGCGATGCGGCTGGTTGGTGAGGCCAATGCCTACGTCTCGACGACGGAGCCCTTCAAGCTCAAGGGGGACGACCAGCGCGAGCGCCTGGCGACGGTGCTGCACACCCTCGCGCAGGTCGTCGTCGACCTCAACACGATCCTGTCGCCCTACCTGCCGCACAGCTCGACCGCCGTGCACCGGGCGCTCGGCGGCGAGGGCGACTTCCAGCCGATGCCGCGGCTGGAGACGGTCACCGACCTCGACGACAGCTCGCGGCCGGACTACCCGGTCATCACCGGCGACTACTCCGCCGCGCCGCGCTGGGAGCACCGCCCGGTCGAGGTGGGTGCGCCGGTGGCCAAGCCGTCGCCGATCTTCACCAAGCTCGACCCCTCGGTGGTCGAGGAGGAGCGGGCCCGCTTGGGGCTGGTCGACGACCCCGCCGGCGCCGCGGTATGACGCCCGCGCACCGCCGGCCCGACCTGGGCAAGTCTCTGCACCGCCGGCCCGACCTGGGCAAGGCTCTGCACCGCCGGCCCGACCTGGGAAAGGCTCTGCACCGGAAGCACGGTCGAGAAGGGCGCATCGGGTGCACAACCTTGCCCAGGTCGATGATGGCGTCGCCGCGGCAGGTCGTGCCATGAGTGACGAGCGGCTGGCCGACCGGCCGCCGGCTCCTGACCCGCTACCGATCGCCGTGGCGGACAACCACTGCCATCTGGACACGCAGCGCGAGGGGGCTGAGCGCCTCCCGGTCGAGCAGGTGGTCCGTGAGGCCGCAGCCGTGGGCGTCGACCGGCTGGTCCAGATCGGCTGCGACATCGAGGCGGCGCGCTGGACCGTCCAGGTCGTGGACGAGCACCCGGCGGTGCTCGGCGGGGTCGCCATCCATCCCAACGAGGCCCCGGGTCATGAGGCCACCGGGGACCTCGACGCGGCGATCGACGAGATCGGCGCGCTGGCGGGGCATACCCGGATCCGGGTGATCGGGGAGACCGGCCTGGACTACTTCCGGACCGGCGAGGAGGGCGTCGCCGCGCAGCAGCACTCCTTCCGCCGGCACATCGCGCTGGCCAAGGAGCTCGGCCTCGCGCTGCAGATCCACGACCGGGACGCCCACGACGACGTGCTGCGCATCCTCGCCGAGGAAGGTGCCCCGGAGAAGACGGTGCTGCACTGCTTCTCCGGCGACATGGAGATGGCTCGCGAGTGCGTCCGCCGCGGCTACTACCTGTCGTTCGCGGGCACCGTGACCTTCAAGAGCGCCAAGGACCTGCGCAACGCCCTGGCGGTGACGCCGGTCGAGCACCTGCTCGTCGAGACCGACGCGCCCTACCTCACACCCACGCCGCACCGCGGCCAGGTCAACGCGCCCTACCTCGTCCCGCTCACGGTGCGGGCGATGGCCGCGACGCTCAACACCTCGGTGCCGCAGCTGTGCGAGGCCCTCTCGGCGACCAGCGAGGCGGTCTACGGCCCCTGGTGAGGCGACGCGCAAGCCCAGGAGACGTGCCGCCTCGGCCTGGCGGGGGTCAGGAGCGGCACCAGCACCAGCGTGGCAGACCCTCGCGCGCCCCGGCGAGAGGAGGCTCACGGGTGCCTCCGAGCCTGGCGGAGCACCCCGGTGCGGGAGAGGTCGGGGTGGGACGTCGGGTGAGAGGATGCCGGGCGTGAGCGAGCGACCGACGCGCGGGCCGTCCTCCGGTGCGCAGGGCGACACCGGCGGGACCGACGCCGCGCTGCTCGGGCCGGCGCAGGTGCGTGACCTGGCGGCCCGGCTCGGGATCCGGCCGACCAAGCAGTGGGGGCAGAACTTCGTCATCGACAAGGGCACCGTCCGACGCATCGTCCGCGCCGCCGACGTCGGCACCGATGACGTCGTGCTGGAGGTCGGGCCCGGGCTGGGCTCGCTCACCCTGGGCCTCCTCGCGCAGGTGCGCCAGGTCACCGCGGTGGAGATCGACCCGGCCCTCGCGGCCCAGCTGCCGCTCACGGTCGCCGAGCACGCGCCGGACCTGGCAGACCGGCTGACGGTGCTGCACGCCGACGCCCTGCGGGTCGACACCCTGCCCGACCCGCAGCCCACCGCCCTCGTCGCCAACCTGCCCTACAACGTCGCCGTCCCCGTCGTGCTGCACCTCCTCGCGACCGTGCCCACGCTTCGGACCGTGCTCGTCATGGTGCAGCTCGAGGTCGCCGAGCGGCTCGCGGCGCGGCCCGGCGGCAGGGTCTACGGCGTGCCCAGCGTCAAGGCCGCCTGGTATGCCGACGTCACCGGCGCCGGGCGGATCGGCCGCAGCGTCTTCTGGCCCGCGCCCAACGTCGACTCCGGCCTGGTGCGCATGGTGCGCCGGGACCCGCCGCCGGTGGACGTGACCCGTGAGCAGGTCTTCGCCGTCGTCGACGCGGCCTTCGCACAGCGCCGCAAGACGCTGCGCGCGGCGCTCGCGGGGTGGGCCGGGTCGGCGGCGCAGGCGGAGGCATACCTGCGGGCGGCGGGGGTCGACCCCCAGGCGCGCGGAGAGGTGCTGACCGTCGCCGACTTCGCTCGTATCGCCGAAGCCGCAGGTCAGCGCCCCTGACGCGCTCCTCGAGCCGACACCATAGGGTGAAGCCATGACGTTGGGCACGCAGGCGCAGACGGTGACCGTCCGGGTGCCCGGCAAGATCAACCTGGGCCTGTCGGTCGGCCCGCTGCGCGACGACGGCTACCACGAGCTGTCCACCGTCTACCATGCCGTCAGCCTCTACGACACGGTCACCGTGCAGCCGGCCGACTCCTGGTCGGTGCACGTCACCGGGCCCTGGGGCGAGCACGTGCCGACCGACGACAGCAACCTCGCCCTCGTCGCGGCCAGGACCCTCGCCAAGCGCCGCGCCCGCAAGGCCAAGGTCGACCCGGTGCGCATCGACATCGACAAGCACATCCCCGTCGCCGGCGGCATGGCCGGAGGCAGCGCCGACGCCGCGGCCACCCTCGTCGGGTGCCGTGAGCTGTGGGGGCTGGACCACCTCGAGAACGACCTGCTCGAGCTCATGGGCGCCAGCCTCGGCTCGGACATCCCCTTCCTGCTGCACGGCGGCACCGCGATGGGCAGCGGGCGCGGCGAGCAGGTCACCTCCGTGCTCGCGCGCGGCGAGCTGCACTGGGTGCTGTGGGCCGGCGAGGGGCTCTCGCTGTCCACCCCCCAGGTGTATGCCGAGTGCGACCGGCTCCGCGAGGAGGCCGGGGTGACGCCCGGCCCGCCGGAGCCGAGCGGTGAGCTCATGACAGCGCTGCGCCGGATGGACACCGACGAGGTGGCGGCGGCGCTGCACAACGACCTGCAGGAGGCCGCGATCTCGCTGGAACCGGTCCTGGCCGAGGCGCTCTCGGCCGGGCTCGACCTCGGTGCGCGCGCGGGCATCGTCTCCGGCTCCGGACCGACGGTGGCCTTCCTCGTCGGGTCGCAGACCGAGGCGATCGACCTGTCCGTCGGCCTCGCCGCCAACGGCCCCACCGGCGACATCGAGCGCGCCGTCGGCCCGGTCCCCGGCGCGCAGATCATCCACCAGCGCAGCAGCCCCGAGCCGCCGCGCGCCCGCCCCGACACCGACCGCTCCGGCCCGCTCGGCCCGGTGATCGGCTGATGGCGGGGAGGCCGCCCGCCAGCCTCGTCACCCTCGCCGACGCGCACCTGCTCGCCGGCACGCAGGTGCTCCTCGACGAGGTCTCCGTCGGCGTGCTCGACGGGGACCGCATCGGCGTGGTCGGCCGCAACGGCGGGGGCAAGACCTCGCTGCTCGCGGTGCTCACCGGGGACCGGCCGCTCGACGCCGGCCGGGTCATCCGCACCGGCGACGTCACCGTGGGCATGCTCAGCCAGACCGACGTGCTCGACCCGGACGCGACGGTGCGCCAGGTGGTCCTCGGCGACCTCGACGAGCACGAGTGGGCCGGCGACGCGCGGGTCCGGCACGTCATCGACGGGCTGCTCGGCGACAGCGCCGGCGCCGTCGGCGGGTGGGAGGCGAGCGTCGGTCCGCTCTCCGGCGGGGAGCGCAGGCGGCTCGCCCTCGCCGCGCTCCTCGTGGCCGACCCCGACCTGCTCGTCCTCGACGAGCCGACCAACCACCTGGACGTCGAGGGGGTCGCGTGGCTCGCGGCATACCTCTCGGGGCGGCGACCGAGACCGGGGAGCGCGCTCGTCGTCGTGACGCACGACCGGTGGTTCCTCGACGCCGTCTCCACGCTGACCTGGGAGGTGGCCGACGGCAAGGTCCACACCTACGAGGGCGGGTATGCCGCCTACGTCCTGGCCAAGGTCGAGCGGCAGCGCGTCGCCCGGGTGACCCAGGAGCGGCGGGAGAATCTCGCCCGCAAGGAGCTGGCCTGGCTGCGCCGGGGAGCGCCCGCGCGCACGAGAAAGCCGAAGTTCCGCATCGAGGCGGCGACCGAGCTCATCCAGGGTGAGCCGCCGCCCCGGGACAGCGTCGAGCTGGTGCGCTTCGCCACGACTCGGCTCGGCAAGGACGTCCTCGACCTGCTGGACGCCACCGTGCGGGTGGGGGAGCGGGACCTGCTCACCGACGTGACCTGGCGGATCGGGCCGGGCGACAGGTATGGCGTCGTCGGCGTCAACGGAGCCGGCAAGTCCACGCTGCTGCGGGTGCTGCTGGGTCAGCACCCGCTGGCCGCGGGCAAGCTCAAGACCGGCAAGACGGTGCGGATGGCGTGCCTGTCACAGGAGCTGCGCGAGCTGGACCGGGTCGCCGGCTGGTCGGTCATCGACGCGATCACCGAGGTGCGATCGTTCACGGTGATCGGGGGCAAGGAGGTGAGCGCGAGCTCGCTGGCCAAGCGGCTGGGCTTCTCCGGCGGGCGGCAGCAGTCGCGGGTGGGCGACCTGTCGGGCGGGGAGCGGCGGCGGCTGCAGTTCGTCCGGCTGCTCATGGACGAGCCCAACGTGCTGCTGCTGGACGAGCCGACCAACGACCTCGACATCGACACCCTCACCGCGATGGAGGACGTGCTCGACGGATGGGCCGGGACCCTGCTCGTCGTCTCCCACGACCGCTACCTGCTGGAGCGCATGACCGACCGGCAGGTGGCGCTGCTCGGGGACGGCAGCTTGCGGGACCTGCCGGGCGGCGTGGAGGAGTACCTCCGGCTTCGCGAGGGTATGAGCTCGGCCGGCCGGAGCAGGGGGTCTGCGGCGTCCCCCTCGGGCACGCCGACCGCGGCGGGGGCGGGCGGACCGGCCGCCGGTGGGTCGGGGTCCGGCTCCTCGCCGCACAGCCCGGCCCAGGTGCGCGAGGCCCGCAAGACGCTGGCGCGGGTGGAGAAAGCCCTGGACCGGCTGCACACCCAGCAGCAGCGGCTGCACGAGCAGATGGCCGCCGTGGCGACCGACCCCGACGAGCTGGCCCGGCTGACCGCCCGCGACGCCGAGCTCACCGCGCAGGAGGAGGCGCTCGAGACCGAGTGGCTCGAGGCCTCCGAGGTGGCCGAGGCGTAGCCGCGTCCCGAGACGTCAGTGCGTCGGTGTCGGTGGCTGCGGTGCGCGCTCGCCGAGGGCCTGGGTCACCGACGCCGCCACGGCGGCGCCGGTCACCATCGGCACCAGGACGGCCGGGGGAAGAAGACCAGCAGGATGAGGACGGAGGCGAGCGGTCGACGCAGCACAGCCGTGCAGGTGGCGGCTGCCGCGGCGGCGCCCAGGACCACTGCGAGGGCAGCGGTGCGTGCGGAGGATTCCCAGCGGTGCACCTCAGCCATGGCCCGGGCCTATCACGCGCGCAGCCCCGGCCAGGAGTCTCCACGCGCGCCGGGGTCTCAGCTCCGGGCGCTGATCTGCCGGCGGCGCAGGCCGACCAGGCCGAGCGCGACGGCCACGACGGCGACCAGCCCGAGCCAGAGCAGCGGCAGCCACTGCACCGGCTCGACCGGCACCTGAGCCACGTGGTGCAGCGGGGATAGCGCGAGCACCCAGTCCGGCACCTCCAGGAGGGTCGCGAAGTTGCCAACGAAGATCATGACGCCGACCAGGGCCCACCCGACCGGAGCCAGCAGCCGCGGTGCCCAGCCGACGAGCAGCGTGCAGATCCCCAGGGTGACGAGCGCTGCGGGCAGCGTGTTGACGTGGGCGAGGAGCCCGTCGCCGACGAGCGCACCGGTGCCGGTGACCCCGGCCGCCGCGACGCCGACGAGGAGGCCGGTGACCAGCATGACGGCTACGGCCCCGAGGCCGATCGCCAGCACGTGCGACAGGCCCCAGGCGGTGCGGCCGGTCGGCGTGGCGAGCACGGCCTCGGCCCGACCGGAGTCCTCCTCCGCCTTGAGGCCCTGCACGGCATACACGATGAAGGCGCCGTGAGATAGCCGCTGAAGACCGAGAGGAAGGCCAGGTATCCGGCGGCGAGCTCGCCCGCGCCGAAGACCTGCTGCAGCGCGTCGGGCATGTTCTCGGCCGAGTCCAGCATCACCTGGGTGAAGAGCCCGTCGACCACCCCGAGGACGGCGATGGCGAAGCCCCAGGCCAGGACCGGGCCGCGCTGCAGCCGCGCTGCGAGACCCCAGACCGTGCCCAGCGCCGGGCCCGCCTCGGCGCGGCCGGGACGCGCGGCCAGCAGCCCCGCGCCCAGGTCACGCCGGTTCTGCAGCCCGAAGGCGAGCGCCGTGGTCGCCGCCGCGAGGCCGATCGACAGCAGCAGCGGCCACCAGCGGTCGAGCACGTAGGGGGCGGTCTGGCTGGCCCAGCCCAGCGGGGAGAACCACGACAGCGTGCTGCCGCCCTCGGCAGCCATGTCGCCCAGGGCGCGGAGCGCGAAGGAGACCCCCAGCACGAGACCGGCCAGGCCCGAGGCGGAGCGGGAGTACTCCGAGAGCTGCGCGGTGACCGCGCTGACCCCGGCGAACGTCATACCGGTCAGGGCGACCCCGACGCCGACCAGCAGCGAGCCCGTCGTGGCGAAGTCGTTGGCGAGCGCCATCGCGGTGACCGCGACCGCCGCCGCGAGGTTGGTGATCACCGCCACGACCAGCGCCGCGGTGAGCCGGGCATGGCGGCCGGTCACGTTGGCCCGCACCAGCTCGGCGCGGCCGCTCTGCTCCTCGACCCGGGTGTGCCGGGAGATCAGCAGGATGTTCATGAGCGCGGCGAGCAGGTAGAGGTAGAGCGTGTAGCCGCCGGCGAAGAAGGTCTCGTAGCTCGGCGGGTCCATGCCGTAGGCCGGGCCGGCGAACATGCGGCCGATCGGCTGGCTCAGCAACGGGCTCGCGGCCGCGAGGTCGGCCTCGGTGGGGGCGATCTGGGGCAGCGCGGCACCGATGTAGATGACGAAGAGGCCCAGCCCGGCGACCCAGGCGGGCAGCTTGATCCGGTCGCGGCGCAGCATGAAGCGCACCAGCGTGCCGGTCCCGGCGAGCGTGCCGCTGCCGCGGGTATGCCGTGGCGCCCCGTGGGCGGGTCCGCTCCGGTCGGTCGGTGGGCGGCTGGCCGAGGCGTCGTGGTCGCGGATGGCGGTGCTCATCGTGCGGCCCCCTCCTCGACCGAGCGCCGCGAGTGGTTGCCCTCAGCCCCACCGGACGTCGCCCGTCGTTGCTCGCCGTAGTGGCTCACGAGCAGCTGTTCCAGCGTCGGCGGGTGGGCCGTGATCGACCGGACCCCCAGCTCGCCGAGCCGGCTGACCACCGGGCCGACGTGCTCGCCGTCCACCTCGAGCCGCACCTGGTCGTCCTCAGTGGTGACGTCGTGGACGCCGGTGAGCGAGGACATACCGTCGGCCGGGTGGTCGGTGCGCGCCACGATCGTGGTGCGCGTCATGTGGCGCAGGTCGTCCAGGCTGCCGGTCTCGACGACCCGGCCGGCGCGGACGATGGAGATGCGGTCGGCGAGGACCTCGACCTGGGCGAGGATGTGGCTGGAGAGCAGCACGGTGGTCCCGGCGTCGCGGGCCTCGCGGATGCAGTCCTGGAAGACCAGCTCCATCAGCGGGTCGAGACCCGCCGTGGGCTCGTCGAGCAGCAGCAGGTCGACGGGGGAGGTGAGGGCGGCGATGAGCGCGACCTTCTGCCGGTTGCCCTTGGAGTAGGTGCGGGCCTTCTTGGTAGGGTCCAGGTCGAAGCGCTCGCACAGCTCGCTGCGGCGGGCCTTGTCGAGCGTGCCCCGGAGCCGGGCGAAGAGGTCGATGGCCTCACCTCCGGTGAGGTTGGGCCACAGCTCGACGTCACCGGGGACGTAGGCCAGCCGGTGGTGCAGCGCCACGGCGTCGTCCCACGGGTCGGCGCCGAAGAGGCGTGCCGTGCCGCCGTCGGCCCGGAGCAGCCCGAGCAGGACACGGATCGTCGTGGACTTGCCGGCGCCGTTGGGGCCGAGGAAGCCGTGGACCTCGCCCGGGGCGACGGACAGGTCGAGGCCGTCGAGGGCACGGGTGCTGCCGAAGGTCTTGACCAGGGCGTTGGTCTCGATCACGGGACTGACGGTGGTGTTCATGCGGTCTCCTCCGTGGTGTCGTCGGTGTCGCCCGAGAAGATGAAGGCCTGCTTCGCCCGCTCGGTGAGGAGCCCCTCGGAGAAGAGCTCGAGCATCGTTTGGGTGTAGAGGTCGGTGCTGCCCTCGCCGATGAGGTCCTCGCCGAGGAGGCGCTGCATGTGCTCGTGGAGGACCAGCGCGCCGAGCGACCAGAGGGTCAGGATGACCACCCGGGCCCGCGGGTTCGCGCTGGGCAGGACCAGGCCGGTCTCGACGCCCTGGGCGGTGTAGCCGACGGCGTCCTCGACGAGGTCGTCGACGAACTCGTCCAGCCGCGGGCTGCCCTCGGAGAGGGTCCGGGCGAGGTAGCGCAACGCCGGTCGTGCCTGCGACACGCGGGTGTCGACCTGGATCGGCGGGCCGCCGAGGCCGGCGCGCATGGTCTCGGCCTTGGACTCGCGGATGAAGGCGAGCACCCGGTCGTCGCAGGCCTCCCGCAGCTTCTCCTTCGAGCCGTAGTGATGGATGACCAGCGGTGGGGACACGCCGGCCTGCTCGGCGATGGCGCGGACGCTGGTCGCCTTCACCCCGTGCCGGCCGAAGAGGTCGATCGCCGTGGTGAGGATGCGCTCGAGCCCCGGCTCGGCGGGGGTCTCGTCGGTCGCCTGGCTGACCATGTGTTCAGCGTGGCATTGACTGAACGTTCAGTCAACCACTCTCTGACCACGTCCCCACCGGGCCTCGCGCGTGGTTGGCTCGACCCCCACCGGGCGTCAGTCGAACGGCGCGAGCAGTCCCTTGAGGAGCTGGGCGAGCTCGGTCTGACGCTGCGGTGAGAGTCCCTGCATCAGCCGTCGCTCGTCGGTCACCAGGTCGGCCAGGGCCGCGTCCACGACGTCCCGACCCTCGGCGGTCAGCCGCACCAGCTTGGAGCGCTGGTCCGCCGCGGACGCAGCGCGGTCCACGAAGCCGCGTCCCTCCAGCCGCGCGAGCCGGTTGGTCATCGTGCCGCTGGTGACCAGCGTCTGCCGCACCAGCTGGGTGGGAGTCAGCTCGTAGGGCTCACCCGCGCGGCGCAGGGCCGAGAGCACGTCGAACTCCCACGACTCCAGCTCGTGGGTGCTGAACGCGTGCCGTCGAGACAGGTCGAGATGCCTGGACAGGCGGGAGACCCGGGAGAGCACCTCCAGCGGGGTGACGTCCAGGTCCGGGCGCTCGCGCCCCCAGGCCGCGACGATGCGATCCACCTCGTCGTCCGGTCCCTGGCTCATGCCTCCCACAGTAGGCGAGGACCCAAGAGGGGGTGAATCAGCGGAACTGACCCTCGATCCGGTCGAGCTCGTCCCCGGTCAGCCGCAGGTCGGCGGCGCGCACCGAGTCGGTGATCGACTCCGGCCGGCTGGCGCCGGGGATCGGGATGACGTGCTCGCCGAGGCTCAGCTCCCAGGCGAGCACCACCTGCTGCGGGCTCACGCCGCGCTCGGTCCCGATCTCGTGGAACGCGGGGTAGGTCACCCCGACGTCGCTCGCCGACCCGGTGCCGCCGAGCGGGCTCCAGGGGAGGAAGGCGATCCCGTGCTCACCGCACATCTCGAGCTCGTCGCGGCTGGAGCGGAAGCGCGGGGAGAACTCGTTCTGCACCGAGGCCAGCCCGCCCTCACCGAGCACCTCCAGCGCCACCTCGATCTCCTCGACGTCGGCGTTGGAGATGCCGACAGCCCTGATCTTGCCCTCGTCCTGCAGTTCCTTGAAGGTCTGGATCACCTCTCCGTAGACCCGCCAGCGGTCGGGGCGGTGCCACTGGTAGAGGTCGATGGTCTCGACCTCCAGCGCGCGCAGCGAGGCCTCGACGGCACCCCTCAGGTATGCCGGTGACCCGTCGCGACCCCACTGCTCGCCCTCGGCGCGGGTGATGCCGCCCTTGGTGCCGACGACGACGTGGCTGGTGTCGCCGTAGCCCTGGAGCGCCTTCGCGACGACCCGCTCGTTGTGCCCCATCTGGTCCCAGCTGGGAGCGTAGATGTCGGCCGTGTCGATGTAGGTCACCCCCGCCTCGAGGGCGGCGTGCACCGTGGCGATCGCCTGCTCCTCGCTGGGCTGCGGGTCCTTGCCCAGCGAGAACGGCATCGCCCCCAGGCCGATGGCGGAGACGGTGAACGGTCCGAGGCGACGGGTCTGCATACCGACGACCCTAGGCGGTGGGCTCCCCGGGCAGGAATCGAACCTGCGTCGCTGATCCTGATTCAAAGTCAGGCGGCCCCTACCAGCAGAGCAACCGGGGAACGTGCCGCAGCACCCCGCCAGCCTAACGGCCGGGGTCAGCTCTTGGCCCTGGTCCGCAGCGTCGGACGGGCCTCCATGCCGGCGAGGCCGTTCCACGCGAGGTTGACCAGGTGCGCCGCGACGTCGTCCTTCTTCATCTTGCGCGAGTCGAGCCACCAGCCGCCCGGGATGGCGACCATGCCGACGAGCATCTGGGCATACAGCGGGGCGGTCTTGGGGTCCAGCCGCCGCCGCTTGAACTCCGCGGCGAGGATGTGCTCGACCTGGGTCGCGATGTCGCTGATGAGCGAGGCGAAGGACCCGGTCGACTGCCCGGGCGGGCTGTCCCGCACGAGGATCCGGAAGCCGTCGGTCGAGTGCTCGATGTAGTCCAGCAGCGCCATCGCCGCCGCCTCGAGCAGCGCCCGGGCATTGCCCTCGTGCGCGGTGAGCGCGTCGGTGATCTGTCCGAGCAGCGCCTGGATCTCGCGGTCGACGACGACGGCGTACAACCCCTCCTTGCCGCCGAAGTGCTCGTAGATCACCGGCTTGGACACCCCGGCCGCCTCGGAGATCTGCTCCACGCTCGTGCCCTCGAAGCCCCGCTCGGCGAACAGCGAGCGACCCACCTCGATCAGCTGCTGCCGCCGCTGCGGGCCGGTCATCCGGTGTCGGGAGGTCTTCGCGCTGGAGCTCACCACCCCATCATGCCAAGGGCGGGTCGCGGCGCGATCCTGCACAGGTACAGTCGGTCCCGTGACGTCCCACCACCCCGCCGCCGTCATCATCCTCGCCGCCGGGCAGGGCACCCGGATGAAGAGCTCCATCCCCAAGGTGCTGCACCGCATCGGTGGTCGATCCCTCGTCGGGCACGCGATGTATGCCGCCCGCCAGGCCTCGCCGGAGCACCTCGCCGTCGTCGTCCGGCACGAGCGGGAGCGGGTCGCCGCGCACGTCGCCGAGGCCGACCCGGGCGCGATCGTCGCCGACCAGGACGAGGTCCCGGGGACCGGTCGCGCCTGCGAGTGCGGGCTCGGCGCCCTCCCCGACGGTCTCACCGGCACGGTGCTCGTCACCATGGGTGACGTGCCGCTGCTCTCCGGCGAGACCCTGCGCGAGCTGACCCGGGTGCACGAGGAGCGCGGCTCGGCGGTGACCCTCCTCTCCGCCGTCGTGGACGACGCCGGCAGCTACGGCCGCGTCGTGCGCGACGCCGACGGCGAGCTCGCCGAGATCATGGAGTTCAAGGACGCGGTGAAGCGCCGCGACGCCGGCGACCCGGACTACGGCCACGTCGTCGACATCCGCGAGTTCAACTCCGGCATCTACGCCTTCGACGTCGAGGTGCTGCGCCGCGCGCTGGACCAGGTGGGGCAGGCCAACGAGCAGGGCGAGAAGTACCTCACCGACGTCATCAAGATCGCCCGCGAGGAGGGTCGCACCGTTGTGGCCCACCCGGTCACCGACCTCATGCAGACCGAGGGGGTCAACGACAAGGTGCAGCTCGCGGCCCTCGGCAAGGAGCTCAACCGCCGGGTCGTCGAGCGGCACATGCGCGACGGCGTCATCGTCGTCGACCCCGCCACCACGTGGATCGACGCCGACGTCACGATCGGCCAGGACACCGTCGTGCGGCCCGGCACCCAGATCCTCGGCGCGACGACCGTCGGCGCCGAGGCCACGATCGGCCCGGACACGACGCTCACCGACTGCGAGATCGGCGACGGCGCGAGCGTCGTGCGCACCCAGGCCGAGCACGCGGTGGTGGGCGGCGACGCCACGGTCGGCCCGTTCTCCTACCTGCGCCCCGGCACCGTGCTCGGCGAGGGCGGCAAGATCGGCGCCTTCGTCGAGACCAAGAACGCCGACATCGGCCCGGGCGCCAAGGTCCCGCACCTCACCTACTGCGGCGACGCGACGATCGGGGAGGGCGCCAACATCGGCGCCGGCACGATCTTCGCCAACTACGACGGCGTCGCCAAGCACCGCACCACGGTCGGCCGGCACAGCTTCGTCGGGTCCGACTCGGTGCTCGTCGCGCCGGTCGACATCGCCGACGGGGCGTATGTCGCGGCCGGCTCCACCATCGAGGGCCGGGTCGGGCCGGGCCAGATCGCGGTCGCCCGCGCCCGCCAGCGCAACGTCGACGGCTGGGTGGCGCGGCGCCGCGCCGGGACCGCCACCGCGGCGGCCGCCGAGGAGGCGACCGGGACCGGTACCGGTGGCGAGGGCATACCGCAGGACGAGCCGAGCACGGAGGAGAGCTGATGGGGATCCACAAGACGACCGAGAAGAACCTCATGGTCTTCTCCGGCCGGGCGCACCCGGCGCTCGCCGACGAGGTCGCCGCCGAGCTGGGCACCAATCTCGTGCCGATGCAGGCGCACAGCTTCGCCAACAGCGAGATCTACGTCCGCTTCGACGAGTCGGTCCGTGGCTGCGACGCCTTCGTCATCCAGAGCCACGTCGCGCCGGTCAACGAGTGGATCATGGAGCAGCTCATCATGGTCGACGCGCTCAAGCGCGGCTCGGCCAAGCGGATCACCGTGGTGCTGCCGTTCTACGGGTATGCCCGCCAGGACAAGAAGCACCGCGGCCGGGAGCCGATCTCGGCCCGGCTCATCGCCGACATGTTCAAGACCGCTGGCGCCGACCGGCTGCTGACCGTGGACCTGCACACCGCCCAGATCCAGGGCTTCTTCGACGGCCCCGTCGACCACCTCATGGCCACGCCGATCCTGTCCAAGCACGTCAAGGAGAAGTACGGCAACCGCCAGCTGGCCGTCGTCTCCCCGGACGCCGGCCGGATCAAGGTCGCGGAGTGGTGGAGCAACAAGCTGGGCGGCGTGCCGCTGGCTTTCATCCACAAGACCCGCGACGTCACCCGCCCGAACGAGTCCGTCGCCAACCGGGTCGTCGGCGAGGTCGAGGGCCGCACCTGCATCCTCGTCGACGACATGATCGACTCCGGTGGCACGATCTGCCAGGCGGCGGAGGCGCTCATGAAAGACGGTGCCAACGAGGTGGTCATCGCCGCCACGCACCCGATCTTCTCCGAGCCCGCGGTCGAGCGGCTCGCGAAGTCCGTGGCGACCGAGGTCATCGTCACCAACACGCTGCCGCTCTCGGACGAGGCGCTGGCGATGGACAAGCTCACCCAGCTCTCGATCGCCCCCCTCGTCAGCCGCGCCATCCGTGAGGTCTTCGAGGACGGCTCGGTGACCTCCATGTTCGAGGGCCGCGCCTGACCTGCCGTTCTGGACATCGGTGTCCGGGGCCCGTCCCGCGAACCGATGTCCAGCACCGTGAGGACGCGGGATTTCGTGCGCCCCGTGCGTGGGCGATAGACTCCTCGGCGTTGCCTCGGCGAGGGACGCTGCACGGTGTCCGTCATCGACGAAGAGCTCACGGCTGACGCTGCCCCGCGCGGTGTCCCGCGTCGAGGCCTGACCCTGCACACCGCATACCCGCACGAAGAAGGTCTGACCCGCATGGCTGACGAGCTGAAGATTCCCGCCGAGAAGCGCACCGAGTTCGGCAAGGGTGCTGCCCGCCGCATCCGGCGCGCCGACAAGGTGCCCGCCGTCCTCTACGGCCACGGCACCCCACCGCTGCACCTGTCGCTGCCCGGCCACGACACCATGCTGGCGCTGCGCCACAGCAACGCCGTCCTGACGCTGGACGTCGAGGGCGAGTCGCACATGGCCCTGGCCAAGGACGTGCAGCGCGACCCGATCAAGCGCTTCATCGAGCACGTCGACCTCGTCGTCGTGCGCAAGGGTGAGAAGGTCACCGTCGAGGTCGGCGTCCACATCGAGGGCGAGGCCGCCCCGGAGACGGTCGTCACCACCGACTACAACACGCTCGAGGTCGAGGCTCCCATCACGAGCATCCCCGAGTGGCTGGTCGTCTCGGTCGAGGGCCTCGAGGCCGGCACCCAGATCCTGGCCGGCGAGGTCGAGCTGCCCGACGGTGTCACCCTGGTCACCGACCCGGAGGCGCTGGTCGTCAATGTCTCGCAGCAGGTGTCCGAGGAGGCCCTGGAGGCCGAGCTCGCCGAGGCCGAGGCCGAGGTCGGCATCGAGCAGGAGGAGTCCGACGACGACGCCGAGGCTGCCGAGGGTGGCGAGGACGAGGCCGAGGGCGGCGAAGACACCGAGGCCAAGGACGACTGACCCCGTGGCAGGCGCTCCGGCGCCTGCGGCGTGATCGCGACGTGGCCGCGTCCGGGTGCTCCCGGGTGCGGCCACTGTCGCGTCACGGCCCTCGATCGGTGGAGGAGGAACGATGAGCGAGGCACCCTGGCTCGTGGTCGGCCTGGGCAACCCCGGTCCGAGGTATGCCGGTCACCGGCACAACATGGTGTGCGATGGTGGTCGAGGCGATGGCGGCCTCGGCGGGGGCGAGCCTGCGCGAGCACAAGGCGGGCCGGGCCTGGGCCGCCGAGGTGCGGCTCGGGACGCTGCCGGGAGGACTGCCCGGCCCGCGTGCCGTGCTCGCCAGGCCCATGACCTACATGAACGTCTCCGGCGGCCCCGTCTCCGGGCTGGCGAAGTTCTACAAGGTGCCGGTCGAGCAGGTGGTCGTCGTGCACGACGAGCTCGACATCGAGCCTGGGCAGGTCCGGCTCAAGCGGGGTGGCGGCGAGGGCGGGCACAACGGACTGCGCTCGATCAGCCAGTCCCTCGGCAGCCGGGACTACCTGCGGGTCCGCCTGGGCATCGGCCGCCCGCCCGGTCGCCAGGACCCGGCCGACTACGTGCTCTCCGACTTCCCGGCGCGCGACCGCACCGAGGTGGAGCTGCTCGTCGGCGACGGTGAGGACGCCGTCATCGACCTGGCCCAGCGTGGCCTGGAGGCCACCCAGCAGCGCTTTCACGTGCGCTGAGCGACCGGCACGCCCGCTCCCGTCCCGACTGTGGTCACCTTCCTGCAACCTTCATCGCCCTGGAGCGCGATGAAGGTTGCCGGAACGTGACCGCACTCCCAGAGGTGGGCAAGGCCGGGTCTACCGGGGGAGGGTGGCACGGGCGTCGGCGAGCCGCCCGCGGGCGGAGGCGACGAGGACCAGCAGCTGCTCCAGCTCGGCCACGACCTCGGCGACCGGGCGTCGCCAGGTGAGGTCGTCGGAGGGACCGACCGAGAGGTCGGCGCGGGCACGGTGCACGTCCAGGGCCTCCAGCTCGGCCGCGGCCAGGTCACCGCGGGCCTGCGCGGTGGCGGACCGGTCGACCTCGGCCTCCGCCAGCTCGACCCGCAGCCGGGTGTCGGCGAGCTCTCGGTCCAGGGCCACCACCTGCGTCCCCAGCCGGGTGCTGAGCTCGTCCGCCCGCCGCTCGGCCTCCTGACGGGCGCGCGTCCGGGCGCGGCGCCGGAGCCACCACGCCGCGGCCGCGACCACGATCGCCAGCGCGGCGAGGACGCCTACGGTCAGCAGCGCGCGCGAGCGCGTCTGCTGCGCCGGGTCGACCGGGTCCAGCGCCGTGAGCCCGGTCACCGCCGTGTCGACGGCACCCTGCGGATCACCGGCGCGGGCCTGAGCGAGGACCTGCCCGACGACCGGGTCCACCTCCGCGGCGCGCAGGCCGCTGCCCTCAGGCACCCGCACAGCCGCATCCGGGTCGTCCACCGCGACAGCCACCGCCAGGTCCTGCTCGCCCAGACCGGAGAGCGCGGTGGTCCGCTCCAGCCAGGACGTGGCGGGATCGCCCTCGAAGTCGTCCACCACGACGACGAAGAGCTGCAGGCCGGTGCGCTCGGCGAAGGCGTCCTGGGCCGCCTCGACCGCGGCGGGGGCGGACAGCACGCCGGCCTGGTCGACCAGCTCGTCGGTGAGGTCGAAGGGATCCTGCGCCCGGACCGTCGACGCGGAGGCCGCCGCTGGCTGCCCGGACGCAGGCACCGCAGCGCCGGCCGACGCGGGCACCGCTGCGGTGAGGAGCACGGCCGCGAGCGCTCCTGCGCGTGCGCCCCTCACGCGACCCCGTGCGCCGGGACCGGCCGGTGGGAGGAGGCGCCCATCAGAAGCGGCCTCCGCCCCGGCTGCGCGACGACCGGCGCGAGGACGACCTCCTCCGGGAGGACGAGCGCCGCCTCGAGGACGACCTCCTCCGGGAGGAGCTGCCGCCGGAGGAGCTGCGGGCCGAGGCGAGGGCGACCGCGAGCGCCAGCACCGGTGCCACGGCCGAGCGCAGCTCGGTCGACGCCGTCTCCAGCGCCTCCTGCCGCGCCGGCGGGTCCTCGGGGTGTGCCTCCAGCGCGCTGGTCGCACCGGTCACGGCCCGGTCGAGCCGGCTCGCGTCGGTCCGGCCCACGTGCCCCTGCAGGTTCAGCCGGGAGGCACGCTCGGCATACCCCGGGAGTCTGTCCTGCTGCGCCCTCGCCTCGGCGAGCGCGGTCCGCAGCGACGTCTCCTGCGGCGCGAGCTCGGCCATCGCCCGCTCGAGCTCACCGCGCGGGTCTTCGACGCGGTCGAGCAGCGCATCACCCTTGCCACGGGCTTCCTCGCCGCGGAGCAGCTCCACGGCGGCCGGGCCGGGTCGGCCCTCGCCCAGGAGGACACCGGCCCGGGTCTGCGCCGAGCCGGCCACGCGCAGCGCCGTCCGGGCGTGCTCGACGAGGCCGGCGACGTGCTGCTGGACCCAGGGCGAGGACTGCAGCCCGTCCAGAGAGCGCCCGGCGCCGTCGGCCCGCGCGTGCTGTGCGGCGACGGTAGCGGCCAGATCGTCCAGCCTCGCGGGATCACGGTGCAGCTCGCGCGCGACGTCGAGCCGTCGCAGCGCGGCGGACAGCACCCGGTGCGCCTCCTCCAGCCCGTTGTGCGCGGAGTGCAGCGTGCTCTGCCACGCGCCGAGCGTGCGGTGCTTCGGGGTGCCCCGGGGCGCCTCCTGCGGGACCTCGGCCAGCGCGAGGACCCCCTCGTCCAGGGAGGCCACCGCCTTCTCGCGCTCCTCGCGGAGCAGAGCAGCCTCCTCCTCGCCGAGCTGGGCCGTCACGAAGTCCTGCTCCTGCCCCGCACGCTCGGCGAGCTCACGGCTGCTCGTCATCAGCTCCACCAGCTCGGAACGCTCGGCGAAGACGGCCTCGCTGCGGGTCCGCCGGGCTCGGCGGTCGCGCAGCGTCCGGGGTCCGAAGAGCGCTGCGGCCACCGCGGCGAAGAAGCCCACCACGGCGGCCCAGATCCCGCCGAAGAGCCACCAGTTGAACGGTGCGAGCGCGTCCCCGAAACCCTCGGCGGCGGCGAGCGCGGCGCCGTCCCAGTCCTCCTGCCGCAGCTCGGGCTCGATCTCCTCCACGGCCACCCGCTCGGCCTCGTCGTCCCCGAGCTCGGTCTGCTCGACGTAGCCGTAACGGCGATCCTCGACGGCGACGGCGAGCAGGATGTCGCCGTCGCCCAGACCGGCCCGGTCGAAGGTCTGCTCGGTCCAGTCCGGGCCGCTGCGGCCGTCGAAGCTGTCGACGAGGACCACGTGCAGGTCGACGCCACGCTCCACCGCGAGGGCGTCGAGGGACGCCTCGACCTCGGTGACCGCTTCGGCGCTGAGCGCGTCGGCCTCGTCCACGACCCCGGCGACCTCCTCGAGCGGAGGCGTCGCGGGCGCTGCTGCCGTCCCGGGCACCAGGCCCAGGACGGCAGCCGTCAGCACGGCGGCGAGGCGCACGTCATCCCCCGTCAGACCGGCCCTCGCCGGCCTCAGCCCTGGCTCTTGAGCTGTTGCAGCCGGGCCTCGATCTCGGCGTCCCCGCTGCTGCTCTCCAGCTCGGCGAACTGGTCCTCCAGGCTGGCGGACTGCGCCTCGGAGCGCCCGGCGACCATAGCCTCCTGCTTGCGGATGGAGTCCTCCCACCGGGACAGGTCGCTGCTGGGGTCCATGACGTCGATCGAGGACATGGCGTCCTGGACCTTCTCCTGCGCCTCGACCGAGCGGGCCCGGGCGACGAGCGTGCTGCGGCGCGACTTGAGGTCCTCCAGCTTGGTCTTCATGGTGACCAGACCGCCCTTGAGCTGCTCGACCGTCTCGTTCTGCTGGGCGATGGTCGGCTCGGCGTTCTTGACGTCGTTCTCGTGCTGGATCTGGCGGCCCAGGGCGACCCGCGCGAGGTTGTCGAACTTGTAGGCGCCGTCCGGGTCGCCGGCGCCGCGCATCTCCTCGGCCTTCGCCGACGCGGCCGCCGCCTTGCGCCCCCACTCGGCCGCGGCATCGCGGTCGGTCTGCAGGTCGGCCTCGGCCATGCGCACGTTCGCGATGGTCTGCGCCACCGCCTCCTCCGCCTCGGCGATCGAGTTGGAGTAGTCCCGGACCAGCTGATCCAGCATCTTCTCCGGGTCCTCGGCGCGGTCCAGCAGCGCGTTGATGTTGGCCCGTGCCAGCTGGCTCACCCGGCCGAGGATCGTCTGCTTCTGCGTCATCTGGTCTCATCCTTTCTCCGCCCGCGAGGTCGCGGGTCCTGCTGGTCTGATGTCGAGGGTATGACGTGCGGGCGCCACCTCCGGTTGCGCTGCACCAGGACTGCTCAGAAGCGGCCGCCAGAGAAGTTCCCCCCTCCGCCGCCACCGAAACCACCACCGCCGAAGCCGCCGCCACCGAATCCCCCGCCCGCCGCCGAAACCGCCGCCGGAGAAGCCACCCCCGCCCCAGCCGCCACGGTGCCGGTGCGAGCTGCCGGCACCGGAGAGGATGCCACCGAGGATCACCGACCAGGGGTCGATGCCCCGGGACCGGCCCCGGGAGTAGGGCGAGCCGAACCCGCCGGACCCGCTGCCCCAGTGGTCGGTGTCGCGCTGTGCCTCGGTCAGCGCCCGCTCGCCGAGCTGCTCGGCGCGGGTGAGCAAGTCCATGGCTGCGGTCGGCGACTCCGACGCCCGGGTGACGGCGTCGTCGTAGAGCCGCAGGGCCTCGGAGATGCGGGTGCGCGCCGAGCTGTTCACCGCACCCCGCGCGGTGGACACCGTCTGGTCGATGCTGCGCAACCGTGCCCCGACCCGGCTGACGCGGGCCTCGAAGTCGCCGCGCAGCTTGGCCTGGTGGCGGTCGGCCTCGCGCAACGGCTCCAGCAGGGCGTCGAGGGCGTGCTCGGCGGCGTCCAGCTCGGCCAGCGCGCGCAGCGGATCCCCGCCGCGCCCGCTGCCCTGGGCCTGCTCGATCGCGGCGCGGGCCCGCTGGACGGCCTGGGCGATGGTCGGCTCGCCCCCGTGCGGGCGGGCGTCCTGCAGGTCGGCGGACAACGAGGCGATGCCCTCGGCGATCGCCTCGTCGGCGCCACGCAGCTGGGCGTCCGCCTCGGCGACCTGGTCCAGCAGCGCCGCGGCCTGTCCGATCGACTCCTCCGCGGCCCGGGCGGCCGCGACGGCGGAGGCCCGGTCGTCCCGCTCCAGCGACTGCCGCCCGGCGGTGACGAAGCCGTCGGCCGAGTCCAGCAGGTTGGTCGAGCGCTCCAGGTTGGCCCGCACCGTGGCCAGCGCCTGCTCGGGGTGACGCGCGCGCAGGCCGCTCAGCTCCTGCTCGGCGACGGGCAGCCGGTCACGGGTCTCACGGGCCCGGGTCTCGAGCTCGGCGAGGAACTGCGGGGCACGGTCCTGCAGCGAGCGGAGCCGCGCGAACTCCTCGGTCTGCGCGTCCAGCTCCTGCCGGGACTGCCCGGTCAGCTGCAGGATGCGGCCGAGCATGCCGCGCTGGACGCTCTCCGCCTCCTCCGAGTCGTCGTCGAGCTGCTGCCGCAGCGCGAAGGCCTCCCGGGCCGCGGCCCGCGCGCGCTCCAGCGCCGCGCTGAAGGCCTGGGTCTGCTGCTCGCCGAACTGCGCCCGCGCGAAGTCCAGCTCCTCGCCCGCCGAGCGCACCGCGTCGTCCATGCCGACCAGGGCCTCCGAGGCCTGCCGGTGCAGCTCGGGCAGGCTCGGGCCCTGCGCCCGGTCCGGCGCCTTCGCGCCCGGGTCGGGACGGCGCCGCACCCGCTGGACGACCATGGCGACCCCGCCGATGGCCAGCGGGGCGAAGAACAGCAGGGGGAAGGCGCCGCCCAACCCGCTCCCGGAGGACTGCGGATAGACGTCCTCGCCGTCCGGCACGCTCACCCCGCCCGAGGACGGACCCTGCTCGTACTCCCGGGCGAAGCCGTCGACCGCGCCCTCGATCGCTCCCGCCCAGTCGTCCTGGGCCAACCGCGGCTCGACGTCCTCGAGCCGGATGGTCTGCAGCTGGGCGTCGCTCAGCGTCTCCCCGATGTCGCCGAGTCCGTAGGCGCGCTCGTCGACGGCGACGGCGAGCACCAGGTCACCGGCCCCCATACCGGACTCCTGCGAGGTGAGCTCGGCCCACTCCCGGCCGTCGATCGTGGACCCCGAGGTGTCGGTGAAGGTGTCGACATAGGCCACGAAGAGCTGCAGCCCCGTCTCCTCACGCAGCGTCTCGATCTGCTCGGCCGCGCTCTGCTCCTCGGCGTCGGTCAGCGCGTCGACGGGGTCGAAGACGGCGTCCTCGAGGTAGGTCGGCTCCTCCGCCGCCGCCGGCACGGCGACACCGGAGGCGGCGAGCGCCAGGGCTGCGACGAGGAGGTGGCGGGGACGCCGGTGGCGCACCGCCCCTGCGCGAGGTGTCGAACGACTCACGTGGCGATCCTGCCCCACCGCACCCGCCCGCGCCACCTCCGGCGCGCGGGCGGGGCCGTCCCGGCGCGGTCGCCGCCCGCCAGAGCGTCGCGGCCCCCCGGTCGGAGCGCCGTACACTGATCCGGCAGCCGCGACCGGTCTCGCCCGCTGCACCCTCACCCTGTCTGACGCGCTCGCCAAGGAGCTGTTCATGTCGCTCGCGCCCCTCCTCGCCGCCGCTCGTGCCGAGGAGACCGTGTCGGGCGTGCTGGAGTCCGCCGGGGCGGGGCCCGGTGTCCCCGCGCTGGAGGTGTCGGCCGCCCCCGGACTGCACCCGAGCCTGGTCGCCCTGCTCGCGACGGCCGAGGCCTCGGGCCCGGTCCTGGCGGTGACGGCGACCGGCCGCGAGGCGGACGACCTCGTCGGGGTGCTCGGCGAGTTGCTGCCGGAGGGGCCCGACGTCGTCGCCGGCTTCCCCAGCTGGGAGACGCTCCCGCACGAGCGCCTCAGCCCCCGCTCGGACACCGTGGGTCACCGCCTCGCGACGCTGCGCCGGCTGGCCCACCCGGACCGCACGGGGGAGGACCCGCTCGCCGGGCCGGTCCAGGTGGTCGTCGCGAGCGTGCGCGCCCTGCTCCAGCCGATCGTCCGTGGTCTCGGCGACCTCGTCCCGGTCCGGCTCGCGGCGGGGGAGGAGCGCCCGCTCACCGAGGTCGTCGAGGCGCTCGCGGCGGCGGCCTACACCCGGGTCGACATGGTCGAGCGGCGCGGCGAGTTCGCGGTGCGCGGCGGCATCCTCGACGTCTTCCCGCCGACCGAGGAGCACCCGGTCCGGGTCGAGTTCTGGGGCGACACGGTGGAGGAGGTGCGGTGGTTCAAGGTCGCCGACCAGCGCAGCCTGGAGATCGCGAGCCACGGCCTGTATGCACCCCCGTGCCGGGAGGTGCTGCTCACCGATGCCGTGCGGGCGCGGGCCGCCGAGCTCGTCGACACCCTGCCCGGTGCGGGTGACCTGCTCGAGAAGATCGCCGAGGGTATCGCCGTCGAGGGGATGGAGTCGCTGGCTCCGGCGCTCGTCGACGGCATGGAGACGCTCGTCGACGTCCTGCCGCAGGACTCGCGGGTCGTCGTGCTCGACCCGGAGCGGGTGCGCACCCGGGCGCACGACCTGGTGCGGACCAGCGAGGAGTTCATGCAGGCCGGGTGGGCGGCCGCGGCCGGGGGCGGTGCCGCTGTCCCCATCGACCTGCAGCAGCTGCTCGGGACGGCCTCGTCCTGGTCGCTCGCCGACATGCGCCGGCACGCCCTGGACGCCGGGGTGCCGTGGTGGACGCTCACCGCCTTCGCCGCGGACGAGTCGCTGGAGGAGTTCGTCGACGAGGGCGCGGGCGCCGACGAGCCGGACGAGGGAGCCGACCGGTCGCCCGCGGTGACGATCCCCTCCAGCCCGGTGACGGCATACCGCAGCGACGTCGACGCCCTGACCACGGACCTGCGCGGCTGGCTGGCGCAGGGGCGTCCGGTCGTGCTCGCGCTCGACGGTGCCGGGCTCGCCCGCCGCGTCGGTGAGGTGCTGACCGAGCGTGAGGTGCCGCACCGGCTGCACCAGGGGGCCGACGGGCTGCCCGAGACCCTCGACCCGCAGCGGGTGACGGTGACCACCGGTCGGGTCGGGCGGGGCTACGTGCTCGGCGACGACGGTCTCGTCCTGCTCGGCGAGACCGACCTCACCGGCAACCAGGGCACCGGCGGCAGCACCAAGGACATGCGGCGCATGCCCTCGCGCCGGCGGCAGCAGGTGGACCCGCTCCAGCTGCGCCCGGGCGACTTCGTCGTGCACGAGCAGCACGGCGTCGGGCGGTTCGTCGAGATGGCGCAGCGGCAGGTGCAGGGCGCGACGCGGGAGTACGTCGTGCTGGAGTATGCCCCGTCCAAGCGGGGCCAACCGGGGGACCGGCTCTACCTGCCGACCGACCAGCTGGACCAGCTGACGAAGTACGTCGGCGGCGAGGCGCCCACCCTCCACCGGCTCGGCGGCGCGGACTGGCAGAAGACCAAGTCGCGGGCGCGCCGGCACGTCAAGCAGATCGCGGCCGAGCTCATCCGGCTCTACTCCGCGCGGCAGGCCACGCAGGGCCACGCCTTCGGCCCGGACAGCCCGTGGCAGCGCGAGCTCGAGGACGCCTTCGCCTACGCCGAGACCCCGGACCAGCTGGTCTCGATCGACGAGGTCAAGGAGGACATGGAGAAGACCGTGCCCATGGACCGCCTCATCAGCGGCGACGTGGGCTACGGCAAGACCGAGATCGCGGTCCGCGCGGCCTTCAAGGCGATCCAGGACGGCAAGCAGGTCGCGGTGCTCGTGCCGACCACGCTGCTCGTGCAGCAGCACCTGCAGACCTTCGCCGAGCGGTATGCCCAGTTCCCCGTCGTCGTCCGGGCCCTGTCCCGCTTCCAGTCCGACAAGGAGGCGCGCGAGGTGGTCGACGGGATCAAGGACGGCTCGGTCGACCTGGTCATCGGCACCCACCGGCTGCTCGGCTCGACGGTGCGCTTCAAGGACCTGGGGCTGGTCATCATCGACGAGGAGCAGCGCTTCGGCGTCGAGCACAAGGAGCAGCTCAAGGCGCTGCGGACCAACGTCGACGTGCTCGCCATGTCGGCCACGCCGATCCCGCGGACGCTGGAGATGGCGATCACCGGCATCCGGGAGATGTCGACCCTGGCCACCCCGCCGGAGGAGCGGCACCCGGTGCTGACCTTCGTCGGTGGCTACGACGAGAAGCAGATCGCCGCCGCGATCCGGCGCGAGCTGCTGCGCGAGGGGCAGGTCTTCTTCGTGCACAACAAGGTCAGCTCGATCGAGAAGGCGGCCTCCCGGCTGCGCGATCTCGTGCCGGAGGCGCGCATCGAGACCGCGCACGGCCAGATGGGCGAGCACCGGCTGGAGCAGGTCGTCGTCGACTTCTGGGAGCGGCGCTTCGACGTGCTCGTGTGCACGACGATCGTCGAGACGGGCCTGGACATCTCCAACGCCAACACCCTCATCGTGGACCGCGCCGACGCCTTCGGGCTCTCCCAGCTGCACCAGCTCCGGGGCCGCGTCGGTCGCGGCCGGGAGCGGGCCTACGCCTACTTCCTCTACCCGCCGGAGAAGCCGCTCACCGAGACGGCCGTCGACCGCCTCCAGACGATCGCCGCCAACACCGACCTCGGTGCCGGCATAGCGGTCGCGATGAAGGACCTGGAGATCCGCGGTGCCGGCAACCTCCTCGGTGGTGAGCAGTCCGGTCACATCGAGGGCGTCGGCTTCGACCTCTACGTCCGACTCGTCGGCGAGGCCGTCGCCGCCTTCAAGGGCGAGGGGAGGGAGGCGCCGCCCGAGGTCAAGATCGAGCTGCCGGTCGACGCCCACCTGCCGCACGACTACGTGCCGGGGGAGCGGCTGCGGCTCGAGGCATACCGCAAGCTGGCGCAGGTCGCCGACGAGGCCGAGCTGGAGCAGATCCGCGAGGAGCTGGTGGACCGCTACGGCCAGCCGCCGACCCCGGTGCAGACGCTGCTCGAGGTCGCGCGGCTGCGGACGGTGGCGCGCGAGGCCGGCATCAGCGACGTCGCGATGCAGGGGCAGATGGTGCGCTTCGCGCCGGTGGAGAACCTGCGGGAGAGCCAGCAGCTGCGCCTGACCCGGGTCTACCGCGGCACGATCATCAAGCCCGCGTTGCGGCAGATCCTCGTGCCAGCACCGAAGACGGCCGCGGTCGGCGGCAAGCCGCTGCGCGACCAGGAGATCCTCGACTGGGCCTCCCAGCTCATCCACGCGGTGCTGCTCGACGACTTCGCGGCGGTCGGCGCCCGCTGAGCCCTCAACTCGCGGAATCTGAACACGCCACACCAGTCACACCCGTACCTGAGCACGCTTACGCAGCCGGCGCGTAGGAAATAACCTGCGCTCCGCCTGCATAAGCGTGTTCAGGTCCGGCGGGGGCGTTGAGTCAGGGGGCGCCGGTCGAAGGCACCCAAGCCGGGTATGCCCTCAGTGCACGAAGGTCTCGAGCGTGGCGCCGAGCCGGGGGAGCGCCGCGACGACGTGCTCCTTCGCCTTGCCGCGGAAGGAGGCATACACCTTGCCGAGCGGGTTGCCCTCGACGCGCGCGGCGGCGGAGTCGGCGACCGCGAGCAGCTCATCGGCCACCTGGCCCGACCGTGCCGGGTCCGACAGATAGCGGCCGAAGGCGACCTCCCCCTTCGCCTCGTAGTGCGGGTCAAGCGAGCGGGCCATGCCCGGGAGCAGCCGGTCCACGCCCTTGCGCACGTTGCTCTCGCTGGCCTTCTTCGCCCCGGCGAAGGCGGTCTTGAGCATCGTGCCGGAGATGCCCTTCTTGGTGGAGATCTCCGCGTCGGCCAGGACGAGGAGCGCGTCGACCACGCGGGGTCGCGTCCCCGGATCGAGGAGGGCGGTGCTCAGGGTGCTGGTGCTCATGGGCCGAGCATGCCACGGGCCGCCCGAGGCGCGGGCCGTGCGATGATGAGCCGCGTGAAGCGCGCATACACCCTCCCCTCCGTCGCCGCGGTCGCCGCGCTGGCCCTCACCGGGTGCAGCAGCGGCCTCGGGATGACCGAGGGCGTCGTCATCGAGGGCACCGGCTACTCGGTGGCCGAGGTCCAGGAGGCCGCCGAGCAGCTCAGCGAGGTCTCGCCCGAGCCGGTGGCCGTGCCGACCGTGATCTACCAGGCGGGCGTCGCGCCGCTGCTCCATCGCTCCTTCAACGACACCAGCTACGAGGTGACCGAGAGCGACGCCCGGCGGGTGCTCTCCGAGGCGGGGCTGGAGGGCGAGGCCAGCGACCTCACGGTCCAGGCGGTGACCTTCCAGGAGTACGGCGCGCTCCTGGGCGACCAGGAGGCGCTCGCCGACGAGGAGCTCGCGCCGGTCATCGCCGAGCTGCAGACCCTCAGCGCGGAGGACATCGGCGCCCTCGAGGTCGAGGTCAACCCGCGCTTCGGGTCGTGGAGCGCCTCGGGCGACGGCGTGCTCCCGCAGGTGCCCGGGTGGATCAGCTCCCCGTCGGGCTGAGCCTGCTGCTCACCTCCCCCCGGGTGGCGCCGGGGCTGTTGTCGGCTGCCGCCTGGCAGACGGTGCGCTGCGCCGACCACGTGCTCGCGGCCGATCCCGATGCCCCCACCCCGCGGGCGCTCGCCGCGGCCGGGATCGAGGTGAGGTCCGCCGGTCCCGACGCCACGCCGCAGCAGCGGGCCGCCGAGCTGCTCGCGCTCGACGGCGCGGTGGTCTGGGTCGGCTCGCCCGACGGCGACCCCGGCCTGGCCGAGGCGCTCGCCGTCCAGCTGCCGGAGGACGACCCGCCCGCCCTGGAGCTGCTCGTCGGGTCGTGGGACACCCCGGGCGCCCGGCTGCTGGACGCCGTCGCGGTGATGGACCGGCTGCGCTCGCCGGGTGGCTGCCCGTGGGACGCCGAGCAGACGCACGCCAGCCTCGTCCCCTACCTCGTCGAGGAGGCGCACGAGGCCGCCGAGGTTCTGGACGACCTCGACGCCGCCGTGGGGGACGCCCGGGAGCACGCGATCGACGAGCTCGGCGACGTGCTGCTCCAGGTCCTGTTCCACGCCCGGGTCGGCGCCGAGCACGAGGAGGAGCCCTTCGACGTCGACGACGTCGCCGCAGGGCTGGTCGCCAAGCTCGTCCGCCGCCACCCGCACGTCTTCGCCGACACGCAGGTCTCGGGGGCTGCCGACGTCGCGCACAACTGGGAGCAGATCAAGGCGCAGGAGCGCTCCGGGGCGCCGGCGCGCGAGCACCCCCTAGACGGCGTCCCCACCGGTATGCCCTCCCTCGCCCGCGCGGCCAAGGTCGCCTCGCGACTGGCGAAGGCGGGCGAGGGGGCAAGGCTCGACGAGCGGGTCGCAGCGCTGGAGGCCGAGGGCGACCCCGGCGCGCCGCTCCTGCGGACAGTCCTCGACCTGCGCGCCCGCGGCGTGGACCCCGACCAGGCGCTGCGGCACACCCTCCGCCAGGTGGAGGCCGCGGCACGCCGGGGCGCCGATGGCCCCGGCCCGCCTCCCGAGAGCTCCGCGCGGCGCTAGGCTGGCCGACGACATACCGCCGGTGCTGCCGGTCGATCCCCAGACGCCCCCGCGAAAGGAGCGCACATGGCTGCCATCGATGCCATCATCGCCCGCGAGATCCTCGACTCCCGAGGCAACCCCACCGTCGAGGTGGAGGTCGGCCTGGACGACGGCACCGTCGCCCGCGCCGCCGTCCCCTCCGGTGCCTCGACCGGTGCCTTCGAGGCGGTGGAGCGCCGTGACGGTGACGACAGCCGCTACCTCGGCAAGGGTGTGGAGAACGCCGTCGCCGCGGTGATGGACGACCTCGAGCCGCGGTTGCTCGGCTTCGACGCCTCCGAGCAGCGCCTCGTCGACACCGAGATGCTGGCCGCCGACGGCACCGACAACAAGGGCGAGATCGGCGCCAACGCCATCCTCGGCGTCTCGCTGGCCGTCGCCAAGGCCGCGGCGGACTCTGCCGGGCTCCCGCTGTTCCGCTACGTCGGCGGCCCCAACGCCCACGTCCTGCCGGTGCCGATGATGAACATCCTCAACGGCGGCTCGCACGCCGACTCCAACGTCGACATCCAGGAGTTCATGATCGCCCCGATCGGCGCGCCGAGCTTCCGCGAGGCGCTGCGCTGGGGCACCGAGGTCTACCACGCGCTCAAGGGCGTGCTGAAGTCCCGCAAGCTCAACACCGGGCTCGGCGACGAGGGCGGCTTCGCCCCCGACCTGGAGTCCAACCGGGCCGCGCTCGACCTCATCATGGAGGCCATCAAGAAGGCCGGCTACACCCCCGGCTCGGACATCGCGCTCGCGCTCGACGTCGCGGCCACCGAGTTCTGCGAGAAGGGGAAGTACACCTTCGAGGGCAAGAAGCGCAAGCCTGCCGACATGGTCAAGTACTACGCCGAGCTCGTCGACGCCTACCCGCTCGTCTCCATCGAGGACCCGCTGGACGAGGACGACTGGGAGGGCTGGGCGCAGATGACCGCGCAGCTCGGCGACCAGGTCCAGCTCGTGGGCGACGACCTCTTCGTGACCAACCCCGAGCGGCTGCAGCGCGGCATCACACCGACCGCGCCGCCAACGCGCTGCTGGTCAAGGTCAACCAGATCGGCTCGCTCACCGAGACCCTGGACGCGGTCGCGCTCGCCCAGAGCAACGGCTTCCGCTGCATGATGAGCCACCGCTCCGGCGAGACCGAGGACGTCACCATCGCCGACCTCGCGGTCGCCACCAACTGCGGGCAGATCAAGACCGGGGCCCCGGCGCGCTCGGAGCGGGTCGCGAAGTACAACCAGCTGCTGCGCATCGAGGAGGAGCTCGACGACGCTGCGGTGTATGCCGGCGCCGGCGCCTTCCCTCGCTTCCGCGGCTGAGCCCGGTCCGTCGCGCCCGGGCCGGCGTTCCGCTCGCCGCCCGGCGCGGCGTCCCCGCACCCGCTGACCACGGGCATACCCTGGCCACACCTGTCACACCCCTCCCACCCGCACGCCCGAGGAGCATCCATGAGCACGGCCCGCGGCCCCCGCGACCGGCGCACCTCGCGCGCCGGCAGCAGGCCGACGGGTCCCGCGCGCCGCACCTCCTCGCGACCGGGTGGCCGGTCCCGTGCCGCGACGCTGCCCAGCGCGCGGCAGGCGCCGGTGCACGTGCGCCGGCTCATCACCCTCGGCGTGCTCCTCGTCGTCATGGCGCTCGTCGTCGCCCCCGCGCTGTCCGGCTTCCTGCGGCAGCGCGCCGACATCACCGCCCTGCACCAGGAGATCGAGACCGAGCGCGAGGAGATCGCCGCGCTGGAGACCGAGCTGGAGCGCTGGGAGGACGACGACTACGTCGAGCAGCAGGCCCGTGAGCGGCTGCGTTTCGTCAAGGAGGGCGAGACCGCCTTCACGGTCATCGACGACACCGGGAGCGACTACACTGAGACGTTGCCAGGAATGGCCCCGGTGAGCGATGACGTGATTGCCGACAGCCCGTGGTACGGCCAGGTGTGGGAATCCGTGAAGATCGCGAACGAAGGGCTCCCCGAGACCACGGAGCCGTGAGCAACGGCCCCGCAGAGAAGGACATGAGCGAACTCGACCGCACCACGCTGGACGAGACCCCCACCGAGGAGGATCTCGAGGTCATCCGGCGCCAGCTCGGACGGGAACCGCGCGGCGTCGTGGCCATCGTGCACCGGTGCCCCTGCGGCTGCCCCACCGTGATCCGCACCGAGCCTCGGCTGCCGGACGGCACCCCCTTCCCCACCAGCTTCTACGCCACCTGCCCCAAACTGACCGGCGCCATCTCCACCCTCGAGAGCGAGGGGCTGATGAAGCAGATGTCGCGGCGGCTGGCGGAGGACCAGAGCCTGCGCTGGGAGTATGCCCAGGCGCACGACGACTACCTGCGCCGCCGCGAGGAGCTCCTCCACGTCCCCGAGATCGCGGGTATCAGCGCCGGCGGCATGCCCAACCGGGTCAAGTGCCTGCACGTGCTCGTGGCGCACAGCCTCGGGGCCGGTCCCGGGGTCAACCCGCTCGGCGACGAGGCGATCGCGGCCCTGCCGACCTGGTGGGAGGGCGGCTGCTGCTCCGGCGTCTCGGCGGTCGAGGACGAGCGCTGCGACTCCTGCCCCAAGCACCACCCGCTGCCCGAGGCCGAGCAGGCCCACCCCGCGGCGCAGGAGGTCGCCGACGACGCGCCCCGCGGGCGCCAGGGCGGGTCCGCCGCATGACGCGCGTGGGTGCCGTCGACTGCGGCACCAACTCGATCCGGCTGCTCGTCGCCGACCTCGAGGCCGGCCCCGACGGGCCCGCGCTGCGCGAGGTGCACCGCGAGATGCAGATCGTGCGGCTGGGTGAGGGCATCGACGCGACCGGGCGATCAGCGAGGCCGCGATGCAGCGGACGCTCGCGGCCGCGCAGGGGTATGCCGACCAGTGCCGTGAGGCGGGCTGCGAGCGCGTCCGCTTCGTGGCCACCTCGGCCTCGCGCGACGCCTCGAACGCGGCCGACTTCGTGGCCGGCGTCCAGGAGGCCTTCGCCGGCTTCGACGTGACGCCCGAGGTCGTGAGCGGCGAGGAGGAGGCGGCGCTGTCCTTCGCCGGGGCCACCGGGCCGCTGCGGGGGCACGGTGCCCCGGGCCCCTACCTCGTCGTCGACATCGGCGGGGGCTCGACCGAGTTCGTCCTCGGGGACGAGGCGGGCACGGGGGTTGCCGCCGCTCGCTCGGTGGACATCGGCTGCGTCCGGCTGACCGAGCGTCACCTGCGCGACGACCCGCCAAGCGAGGACCAGGTCTGGGCGGCCCTCTCCGACATCGTGCGCGCGGTCGACGAGGTGGCCTCGACGGTCGACCTCACCGGGGTGGGCACGCTGGTGGGGCTGGCGGGGTCGGTGACGACCGTGACCGCGCACGCGCTGGACCTGCCGGCATACCGGCGCGAGGCCATCCACGGTGCCGAGCTCGAGGTCGACCGCGTGGTCGACGCCTGCACCGACCTTCTGCTGAGCCCGCGGTCGCGACGGCGCGAGCTGCCGTTCATGCACGAGGGCAGGGTCGACGTCATCGGGGCCGGAGCCCTGGTGTGGCGGACCGTGGTGCAGCGGGTGGCGCACGACTCCGGGCTGGCGACCGTGCGTGCCTCGGAGACCGACATCCTCGACGGCATCGCCCTCTCCCTGGCCTGAGTCGTCCACACCTCGCGCGCCGGACCCGGTCCTGACCCAGGACCGACCGTCCTCGTGACGGCGTGTCCGAGGGGTCCTCGGCACTCATACTGCCGAGGGCCCCTCATCCATGTGCCGCCGTATCTGGCACGGCCCCGGTCCTCGGCACCCCCGGAGGACGAATCATGCCGGACACCCACCAGACCTGGCAGGTCGAGCACCTGCCCCACGACCTGAGCTGCCTGAGCTGCACCCACCCGGTGCACACCTACCTGCCGTGCGGCGAGGGATGCGACTGCCCACCGGTCGTCATGCCGGGCGCCGCGGCCGCCACCGCTGCGTGAGCCGTGCCCTCACAGGCGGGCGACGACGTCGTCCAGCATGGTCTCGGTGAGGCGGCCGGTGAAGGTGTTCTGCTGGCTGACGTGATAGCTGCCGACCAGCCGGATCTCCCGACCCGAGCCGGTGGTGAGCCGCGCCTGCGCGCCGTGGCCGAAGCGCGGCTTGGGACGTGGCACCTCCCACCCGAGCGTGCGCGCGGCGACGAGGAACGCGTCCCACCCGATCCCGCCCAGGGCGAGGACCGAGCGCAGGCTCGGCTCGGCCAGGGCGAGCTCGCGCTGCAGCCAGATCCCGCAGGTATGCCGCTCGGCCGGCGTCGGCGCGTTGTCCGGTGGGGCGCAGTGGACCGCGGCGGTGATGCGGACGGTGCCCAGGGTGAGGCCGTCCCCCGCGTGCGTGGACGAGGCCTGGCTGGCGTAGCCGGCACGGTGCAGCGCGGCATAGATCCAGTCTCCGGAGCGGTCCCCGGTGAAGATGCGCCCGGTCCGGTTGGCCCCGTGCGCCGCGGGCGCCAGGCCGACGACGAGGACCTGCGGGTGAGGGTCGCCGAGGCCCGGCGCAGGACGCCCCCAGTAGGGCTGGTCGGCATAGGCGGCCCGTCGCGTGCTCGCGACCTCCTCACGCCACGTGACCAGGCGCGGACAGGCGGCGCACACGCTGACCCGGGCGTCGAGAGTGGCCAGGTCGCGGGCCCCGGCGGCCAGCCGGCGCACCCCGCCCTCGGAACGCGCGACGCGGGTGCCGGGGTCGGCCGGGTCCTGCGGCCAGCCCGTGCCGGGCGGGACGGGCGAGGGGAACTCGTGACCGGTGACCGGGTGCGGGTCGGTGCGCGCGGGCATACCCCCATCCTGCCGCCCCACGCCCACGGCGCGGAGCGCAGGAGTCGTCGTCACCGATCTGCGACAGGTGCCCCCGGCGGGACTCGAACCCGCACTGCGCCCATTTTAAGTGGGCTGCCTCTGCCGATTGGGCTACGGGGGCAGGATCCGGACGCCGGACGCCTGATGGAGGGCCGCCCGGCCTACCGACCGGCGCCGGTCCAGAGTACGGCGCGGGCGACGAGGGCGAACTGGCCCTTGGGGTGGGCCCGGAAGAGCGGCTCGCTGCCGAGGAGCACCGCGCGGGAGTCCTCGCCGTCGTGGCTGATCGCGAGCGGCTGACCCGCGCCGGCCTCCGGGCCGCCCTCACCGCTGGGCGTCGGCCTCCAGTGCCCGCTCACCACGGGGTCCGCACCGAGTCGCTGGTCCACCCGCACGTCGTCGCCCAGGTCGGAGAACCAGACGGGGGAGTAGACGAAGGTGTGAGGTGTTGCGCCGGAGGCGACCGGACTCTCCTGGTCGTTGTCCACCCGGACGACACCGTTGGCGTCACCGCGTCGCCGCGCACCGGCGTCGCCTCGATCACTCCGAGGGAGTTGGCCAGGCTGGTGCCCGCCACACCGCGCCCCACGAGGCCGCCCCCCTCCGCGACGAAGTCCCGCAGCTCGGCACGGGCCTCCTCGTCGAGGTCGTCCCAGGCGAGGCCGCTGGAGACATACAGCGCGTCGAGCTCGGTCAGGTCCATCCCGTCGTTGAGCGACCCGGTGCTCACCTCGCGCGCGGTCAGACCCATCTCGCCGAAGGCCCACCGCTCCTCGGCACTGCCGGCCACGCCGACCGTCCGGGCCGAGGGGTCCAGCGGCTCGCCGGAGGCCTGCCGGGGCGCCGCGTCGAGCTCCACCCCGAACCGCCGGACCACGTTGCCCGCGGCCCAGGTGTAGCTGCGCGGCACGAGCACTCGGCCGTCCTCGAGCAGCTCCAGCGGGACCCCCTGCTCCAGCAGCAGGCTCACGGCCTGCACGTCGGCGGGGTCGGTCATCGGCAGCGTCCAGCCGCTGCGGCTGCGGGGCAGCGAGCCCTCGCGATCCACCTCGTCGACGACACGACCCCGGATCCGCAGCGGGTCGCCCTCGGGCACGGTGACCACGTCGGCACCCCAGAGCAGCCCGTGGCTCCACCCGGAGATGTCGTACATCGCGTCCACCCGGTCGGAGATGTCGGTGCCCCGGCCGAGCAGCGTGTTCGCCATCCCGCGCTTGGCCTGGTGCATGTCGACGACATAGCTCCCCGCGGGATAGCTGCGGCCCGACAGCGTGGCGGAGCGCGTCAGCCGCGTCACCTCGACGTCGTTGGCGAGCAGGTGCTCGACCAGCCGGACGGTCGCCGGGGCCGACCGCTGCTGGTCGCCGACGGGATGACGTAGGCGCGCGGGTAGGTCGTGGTGTAGACGTCCTCGGGCCCGATGACCCCGTCGAAGAGACCCTCCTCGACCGGCGTCTGCGGCTCGCCGGCCTCGCCCCGCCGGAAGATCTCGATGTGGTCGGCGAGCAGCTCGTCACGGTGCGTGGCGGCATACTCCAGCGTCGCGGTGACCGCCGCGTGCGCGATGTCGGTGTTGATCCGCGAGCGGCGCTCCAGCTCCTCCACGGGCAGGTCGTAGGAGGAGTTGTTGACCCGCAGCGGCACCTCGATCGTGTGCGCGACGGCCCCGTGCAGCGCGGCGTACTGCGGGGTGAAGATCGGCGGCCAGTCATCCCAGCCCTCGTCCCAGTCGCGCAGCGGCACCTGGACCGGCTCGACCCCGTCGTCGGCGTCGTAGCCGAGCCCGTTGATCGCCTCCTCCATGCCGAGGCCGTTGGGATAGGCGTGCTCGATGAAGAGGTCGTACTCGTAGTTCTCCCCGTGCGGCGGGGTCGTCGGCTCCACCAGGGTCCCGTTGACGTAGCCGTGCAGGTCGAGCATGAGCGCGGGCTGCGTCGCGATGAGCGCGTCCCGCACCGCGATCGTCTCCGGCTGGGTGGCGGTGACGAAGTCGCGGTTGAGGTCGAAGCCGGCGCTGTTGCGGCGGGTGTTGCCGTGCCGGCCGTCCGGGTTCATCGTCACGACGAGGTGGATGCGCGAGCGCTCGAGGAGATCCACGACCTGGGGGTCCTCGCTGGTCGCGTAGTCCTCCACGAGCCGCAGGGCTGCGTCGGTGCCCTCGAACTCGTTGCCGTGGATGTTGGCGTTGACGAAGACGGGGAGCTTGTAGCGCTTGCCGAGCTGCCGGTCGCGGGCCGCCCGGGCGGGGTCGTCCGTGATGAGGTCGCGCAGCCGCTCCTGCTGCCGGGCCTGGCCCGGGTCTCGGGCGCGGTCAGGGTGACGAGGACGACGTCGCGGCCGCCCCCGGTCTGCGTGATGACCTCGGCGGAGACACGGTCGGAGCCGGCCATCGCGGCGTTCAGCCGCCGCGAGACGTCGTGGTATGCCGTCAGCCCGGGTTTCAGCGCCGCGTCGGTGTCGTCGACCGGCGGCTCGGGCAGCGGCTCCTGGCGCGGGTAGGGGGTGCCGTCGCCCGGGTGGGTGGTGACCGGGGTCGTGAGGACGTCGCCCGAGGGTGCGGCGCCGGCCGTGACGGGGGCACCGAGCAGCCCGGCGGACATCGCCAGGGCCAGGGCGCCGGTGAGCGCGCGGGTGCCGGTGCGGCGCGGCATACCCTCCTTCGGACGGGAGCCGCCAGGATAGCCGCACCCGGTGACACGGACCAGATCGATGCCGCGAGCGTGATGAGCGCGCGGAATCCTTCTGTCGGCCCGCGCGTTTATGCTGGTGACACCTGACATCGCGGTCGCTCGACCGCGGTGCCGTACGACTTGGAGGTTCCATGGCCGTCAACCCGGTCTTCAACCGCATCGACAAGGAGGCCGCCCAGGGCGGGTATGCCGGCTTCGGCCAGCAGTCCGGCGGCTACGCGCAGCAGGGGTACGGCCAGGCGCAGGGCGCACCGCCCATGCCGACCGGCTACCAGCCCGGCCCGAGCGAGACCATGTCCGAGCAGCAGCTGCAGGACATGTACGACCAGGCCCCTGCCGGCCCCGCGCAGACCGGTCGCCTCACCCTCGACGACGTCGTCGTCAAGAGCCTCATGCTCTTCGGCGTCGTCGTGGCGGTCGCCGCCGCGACCTGGATGTTCGTCGGCCCGCGACCGGAGGTCGCCATGCCGATCTGGCTGGTCGGCATGTTCGGCTCGCTGGCGCTGAGCTTCGCCATCGGCTTCAGCAAGAAGGTGAACGTCGGCCTCATCCTCGTGCACGCCGTGCTGCAGGGCGCCTTCCTTGGTGCCGTCAGCTCGACCTTCGAGTTGATGTTCCCCGGTGTCGTCACCACTGCGGTGGTCGCCACCTTGGCGACCTTCGCCGGCATGTTCATCGGCTGGAAGGCCGGCTTCATCAAGGTCACCAGCAAGTCCCGCCGGATCTTCGGCATGGCCGCGATGGGCTACATGGTCTTCCTGCTCGTCAACATCGGCGCCAGCTTCCTCGGCTTCGGCGACGGCTGGGGAATCTACAGCGGGCCGCTCGGCATCCTCGTCTCGCTACTCGGCGTGGGCCTGGCGTCCTACTCGCTGGCCGTCGACTTCGACTCCGTGGACCGCGCGGTCAGCGGCGGTGCTCCGGAGAAGTACTCCTGGCTGCTGGGCCACGGCCTGGTCGCCAGTCTGGTGTGGCTCTACATCGAGTTCCTGCGGCTCTTCGCGATCCTGCAGAGCAGCGACTGAGCCTCTCTGGCTCGGCACACCTCGTGTCCGGTCTGCGGTCCGTCGGCAGTTCCTCTGCCGGCGGGCCGTCTGCGTCCCGTGCTGCCGACACCGAGCTGGAGCGGGTCGCGCTGCGCTGGGCGCAGCTCCCGGTGGACCGCGCGCTCCGGGCATACCCGGCACTGCGGCGACTGGTGCAGGAGCTCGCGGACGAGACCGCCCGCGTGACCGGTCAGCCGCAGGAGGGCGTCCCCGACCTCGGTCCGGCCGTGGTCATCGACCAGTTGCGGGTGATGATCTACGACCGCCGCGAGGCGGGCCTTCCCGACGAGGCTGTGCGTGAGCGCCTTCGTGCCGTGCGGCGCTCGCTTCCCTGATCGCTCGACGCTGTCAATGGCTGTCGGCGCCGGCGTGCGCGGCGCCGCTGTCGCTCCCGTGGTCCTCGTCCTTGCCGCCGAACGGCAGGACCGAGACGATGCCGACGATGAGCAATCCGACGAGCAGGCCGAGGATCGCCGAGAAGAAGGTGTTGGTCAGCCAGGTGAGGAAGCCGGCGATCGCGGGGATGAGCCCGGCGACGACCTCCTCGGCGTGGTGCACGAACTCGTAGATCGGGTGGAAGCCGAGCTCGTCGATGCCGACGAGCAGGATGTGCCCGCCGACCCAGAGCATCGCGACGACACCCACGATGGACAGGGTCCGAAGGACGATCGGCATCGCCTTGACCAGGCCGCGCCCGAACTTCTGGGTCCCCTCGGACTCGCGCTGCGACAGGTTCAGCCCGATGTCGTCCATCTTGACGATGAGCGCGACGGCGCCGTAGATCAGGGCCGTGATGGCGAGGGCCACGACGACGAGGACGATGGCGCGGTTGAGCAGCGGCTCCTCGGACACCTCGTTGAGCGCGATGACCATGATCTCGGCGGAGAGGATGAAGTCGGTGCGGATCGCCCCCGAGGTGACCTTCTGCTCCGCCTCCGGACCCGTCTCGACGGCCGGCTCGTCGTGCGACGCGTCGTGCCCCACGCCCAGCCACTCCAGCACCTTGTGCGCGCCCTCGTAGGAGAGGTAGCAGCCGCCGACCATGAGGATGGGCGTGAGCAACCAGGGGAGGAAGACGCTGAGCAGCAGCGCCGCCGGCACGATGAAGAGCAACTTGTTGCGGATCGAGCCGATCGCGATCGTCTTGATCATCGGCAGCTCGCGGCTGGGGTCGACGCCGCTGACGTAGCGCGGCGTCACCGCCGCGTCGTCGATGATGACGCCGGCCGCCTTGGAGCCGGCCCGGCCGGCCGCAGCGCTGATGTCGTCCACGGACGCGGCGGCGACGCGGGCGATGGCCGCGATGTCGTCGAGCAGTGCAGCGAGGCCAGCGGCCATCGGGTCACCTCACAGGAAGCAGCGGATCGGTCCGCGTCAGGCTACCTGCCGGGGCGCGCGTCTGCCGCATACCGCGCGGCCGGTCCGCCGCAGACCACGCGGCCGGTCCGCCGCAGACCGCGCGGCCGGTCCGCCGCATACCGTGCGGCCGGTCGGTCAGGAGAGGCGCTCGATCACCATCGCCATGCCCTGGCCGCCGCCGACGCACATGGTCTCCAGCCCGAACTGCCCGTCGTGGGTCTGCAGCGCGTTGATGAGCGTGGTCGAGATGCGGGCGCCGGTGGAGCCGAAGGGGTGCCCCAGCGCGATGGCGCCGCCGTGGACGTTGAGCTTGTCCTCGTCCATGCCCAGCGCGTCGGCCGAGCCGAGGACCTGCACCGCGAAGGCCTCGTTGATCTCGTAGAGGTCCATGTCGCCGATGCTCATGCCCGCACGCTCCAGCGCCTGCGTGCTCGCCTCGATCGGCCCCAGGCCCATGATCTCCGGGGAGAGCGCCGAGACGCCGGTGGAGACCACGCGCGCCAGCGGGGTCAGGCCGAGCTCCTTGGCCCGGGTGTCGCTCATGACGACCAGGGCGGCCGCTCCGTCGTTGAGCGGGCAGCAGTTGCCGGCGGTGACCGTGCCGTCCTCGCGGAAGACCGGCTGCAGCTGGCTGACCTTCTCCAGGGTGACCCCGGCACGAGGGCCGTCGTCGGTGCTGACCACCGTCCCGTCGGCGAGCGTGACCGGCGCGATCTCGCGGGCGAAGACACCGTCGGCGATGGCCTTCTCGGCGCGGTTCTGGCTGCGGACGCCCCACTCGTCCTGGCGCTGCCGGGAGATGCCGAGGGAGGTGGCGACGTTCTCGGCGGTCTGGCCCATGGCGATGTAGACGTCGGGCAGGCCGCCCTGCTCGCGCGGGTCGGTCCAGGTCTCGTTGCTCGCGGCCATCGCCTCGGTCCGGGCGACGGCGTCGGCGAAGAGCGGGTTGCGCCACGACTCCTTGCCACCGCCGGCGCCGGAGAAGTCGGCATACCGCGACACGCACTCGACCCCGGCGCTGATGAAGACGTCGCCCTCCCCGGCCTTGATCGCGTGCAGCGCCTGCCGGGTCGTCTGGACCGAGCTGGCGCAGAAGCGGTTGACGGTCGAGCCGGGCACCCCGTCCAGGCCCAGCAGCACGCCGACGACGCGCGCCATGTTGAAGCCGTGCTCGCCCCACGGCTCGGCGCAGCCGAGGTAGAGGTCCTCCACGGTGGTCGGATCGAGCTCGGGCACCTGCTCCAGCGCGGCGCGGATGACGCCGGCGGCCAGGTCATCCGGCCGCGCGGTCGTCAGCGACCCCTTGAAGGCGCGACCGATGGGGGTGCGGGCGGCGGCGACGATGACGGCCTCGGGCATGGGGTCCTCCTTGACGCGAGCGGTATGCCGTGAGTCTAGGTGAGCGCCGCGGCGCCGCCGGGGGAGAGGTCCCGGCGGTGCCGCTCCCGACGTGCGCGACTGCACCGGTTGTGTGCTCAGAACCGCTGATGTGGCGACATGACCGCTGCAGGCGCACAGAGCTCAGAGGCGGGTGAGGCCCTCGTCGACGCTCACCCGCGGGCGCCAGTCGAGCACCTCGCGGGTGTGCCGTTGGTCGAACCAGTGCGCGGTCGAGAGCTGCTCGGCCAGGAAGCGGGTCATCGGCGGCTGGGTGATGGTCGGCAGGCCGGGGACCCGCTCGGACAGCGCGGTCACTCCCTCGACCGCCGCCCCGAGGCCCCAGGCCAGGGGGGTGGGCAGGCGCAGCCGCGGTGCCGGTGCCCCGACCGCGCGGCAGATGTCACCGACGAGCTCGCCGATCGGCCGCGGCTCGCCGTTGGTCACGACCAGGGCCTGGCCGCGCGCGACGTCGATGCGGTCCAGTGCAGCGACCAGGGCCTCGGCGGCGTTGTCGACATAGGTCGTGTCCACGAGCGCGGTGCCCGGGCCGACCAGCGCGAGCCGGCCCTGGTGGGCGCGCTGCGCGATGCGGCCGACGAGCTGGGTGTCGCCCGGCCCCCAGACCAGGTGCGGCCGCACGGCGGTGACCGCGAGGTCGGGGGAGTCGGCCTCGAGGGCGAAGAGCTCGGCCGCGGCCTTGGTCCGGGCGTAGTGCCCGCGGGCGCGCATCGGGCTGGCGGGGGTTGCGCCCGCCCCGGCCAGCGAGTGGCCGCTGTGCGCGACCGAGGGAGAGCTGACCTGCACGAGCCGGCCACCGCCGTGGTCGCGCAGCGCCTCGATGACCCGGCGGGTGCCGCGCACGTTGACGTCGACGAAGTCGCGCCACGGGCCGACCACGTCCACCTTGGCCGCCAGGTGCACCACCGCGTCCTGCCCCCGCACCGCGCGCTCCACGGCGTCAGGGTCGCGGATGTCGCCGAGCGACTCGCGGTGCCGACCCCCGGCGGTCCGGCGCTGCATGACGGTCACGTCCCAGCCCTGGTGGGCGAGCAGGTCGGCGGTCGCGCCCCCGAGCATCCCGCTCGCACCGGTGACGAGCACCCGCCCGCCCATCAGCGGCTCCTGCGCCGGGGTGCCCGGGCGCGACCCCGGCCGGCAAGCACGTCGCGCAGCCGGTCGGTCGTCCGGCGACCGTGGAGGATCCCCTCGGCCCAGTCCGCGAGGGCGCCGCGGTCGACCTTGCTCGCGTGCCGGACGTCCACCGGGAGCCAGTCGCGCACGAGCACGGCAGCCACCGGGACGCCTGCCGCGGCCCGCGCCCGTGCGGCGAGGTCTGGGCCGGCCAGCGCCCCGGCGCCGGCAGCGGCCCCGGTGACGCGCGCGAGAGGCCCGCCCCGGTGACCCGGCACGAGCACGAGCACGACGAGCTGCGCCCCGATCGGGCCGACCCCGACGACGGCGACGTCGACCAGCCCGGGAACCTCCCGCACCCGGTCCTCGACAGGGTAGGGGGTCACCGGTCCGTCCGCCGTCGTGAGCACGTGGGCCAGCCGCCCCTCCACCCAGAGCCGACCGTCCTCGTCCAGGTGTCCCACGTCGCCGGTGCGGTGCCAGCCGGTCGGACGGTCGCTGTGCTCCTGCGCGGCCCAGCGGCGGTCGTAGCGGTCCTTGACGTGCGGGCCGCGCACGACGATCTCGCCGACCACACCCGGTCCTGTCTCGAGCTCCTCCGCGGGTATGCCGTCCGGCCCCAGTGCGGCCACACCCACCTCGACGCCCGGCACGGGTCGTCCCACGCAGACCCCGTCCTGCGCGGTGAGCTCGTCGGTCGCGGTCGCGGTGGGGTCGTGCGTGGCGACGGGAAGCGCCTCGGTCATCCCGTAGGGCGTCTGCGTCTGCGCACCGGGCAGCACCTCCTGGACCTCGCGCAGCAGGTCCGGCGGCACCGGCGCGCCGGCGGAGAGCACCAGCCGCACGCCGCCGAGAACCCCCCGCTGGTCAGCGGTGAGCGACCCGGCGGTCGCGACGACGTTGCGCAGGGCGGCCGGCGCGGCGAAGACCATCGTGGCGTCGACCGCGGCGACCGCCTCGACCAGCCCGGTCGCCGTCAACGTGTGGGGAGCCGTGACGTCCATGTCCGGGACGGCGCTCGGCAGCCCCAGCGCAGGGCCGTAGAGCGCGAACGGCGCGAACGCCGCGACGAAGCGCTCGCCCGGGCCGAAGCCGAAGGTCTCCCGCAGCAGCGCGACCTGGGCGCCCAGGCCGCGCCGGGTGTAGACGACCCCCTTCGGCGGGCCGGTCGCACCCGAGGTGAACAGGATCGCCCCGTCGGCCTCGTCGTCGAGCCGGTCCGGGAGCGGGCCGGTCCCGCCGCGGCCCTCGTCCGCCAGCGCGTCCAGGCCTCCCCCGTCGGTGCGGATCCGTGACCCCGGGACCCGGGTCGCCGCCGCGAGAGCCAGCGCACGGCCGATGCCGACGACGTGCGCCGGCCCCGCGCCGGACAGCGCCGCGGCGAGCCGGCGCAGCCCCAGCCCGGCGTCCGCGACGACCACGACGGCGCCGAGGCGCCACACGGCATACACGACCGTCGTCAGGTCCACCCCGGGTGGCACGAGCACGGCCACGCGGTCACCCGGCTGCACGCCTCGGGCCGCCAGGCCGCGGGCCACGGCGTCCACCCGCTCGTCCAGCTCGCCGAAGGTCACCCGCCGCTCGCCCTCGCCGAGCTCGACGATCGCGACCTCGTCCGGTCTGCTCGTGTCGACCCGGACCGGCACCACGGCCGCACTCCCACCCTGAGCCGTCCCCTCGGCCCCGTCGTCGTGCGAGGCCCGTGCCCCGTCCCCGCCGACCCGTCGCCGCACCCAGTCCCAGACGACCCCGACACCCTCGGGGGAGTCCTCGAGGACGAGATGCGACGCGGTGGGGTAGACCTGCACGTCGGCGTGCGGCAGCCGCCGCAGCAGGTCCTCCAGGTAGCGCTGCGAGAAGACCGGGTCGCGGGTGCCCCAGACCAGCAGCGCCGGCACGTCCAGCGTCGCCGTGCCGGCGGCGATGTCGTCGAGCGTCCTCCGGCTGGGGTGGTCGGGGTCGAAGGGGATGTCCCGGACGAAGTCGGCGACGGCGTCGCGGCGCGCGGCGCTCGCGTAGGGCGCCGCGAAGGCGTCGCGCACGTCGCGGGCCAGCGCCGGCCGGGACAGGGCGGTCGTCGCCCGGACGAAGGCGGGGGTGGTGCGGCACACCTGCGCGAGCAGCATCGGGGCACGCGCGAGCCGGATGACGGCCGGCGCCGCGTGCTCGACCGGCTGGTGCACGGCGGTGTTGGTCAGCACCACGGCCGCGAGCTGCTTCCGGTGCGCCAGGGCCCAGCCCAGGCTGACCGGTCCGCCCCAGTCGTGGGCCAGCGTGACCACGGGTCCGGTGAGCCCGAGGGCGTCGGTGAGACCCCCGAGGTCGGCGACGCGCTGGCCCAGCGTGCGGGGGGTGCCGGGGCGCTCGGACCAGCCCATCCCGAGCTGGTCGACCGCGACCACGCGCCAGCCGGGCGGCGACTGCGCCAGCACCCGGCGCCACAGGTAGGACCACGTCGGGTTGCCGTGGACCGCGAGGACCGTCCCGACGGGCTCGACCCCCTCCGCCTCGAGCGCGGGGCCGTTGTCGAGCACGTGCCACCGCCGGGTCCGCCCTTCGGCGTCCCGGGCCAGCACGACCCGCGACCAGTCGCGCTCGAGCCCGGGCAGCGGCGCGGACGGGAGACCGACCCGGTCGTGCGCGGCGCGGCGCGCCGGATCCTCGATCCGGTGGGTGGGGGAGGGGTGCGGCACGGCCACGCTCAGCTGGGCTCGGCCCGGGTCACCAGTCGATCTCGAGGCAGGTCATGTTGAGCCCGGAGCCGATGCCCATCATGAGCACCCGGTCCCCGCGCTCGAGCGCGTCCGCCTCCTTGGCGAGGGTGATCGCGACCGCGGCGGGACCGACGTTGCCGTAGGTGGGGAAGGTCAGGGGGATGCGCGCGAGGTCGATGCCCAGCGCCTCGGCGGTCTTGGTGGTATGCACCTGCGAGACCTGGTGGACGATGTAGCGGTCCATCTCCTGCCAGTCGAACTCCTGGGCCGCGTCACGCCACAGCTCGCCGGCCAGCCCCATCCCCGCCGCGAGGAGCCCCTGGGCGTCGGTGCGCATCTCGGTGAAGTCGCCGACGCACAGCTCGTGGTGCTCGGTGGCCGCGCGCGTGACGCCACCGACCACGCGGTGTCCTTCCGGGTGCTCGCTGGCCCGGCCGAGCAGCATCGCCGCCGCGCCGGAGCCCAGGGTGAGGGTGGCGAACTGGCTGACGATGTCCTCCGCCGTCGCGTCGGGGCCGGAGAGCCGCTCCAGGGTCCGCTCCTGCGGGATGCGCGAGCCCTCGCCGCAGACGACCATTGCGTAGTCGATCTGGCCGGCGTCGATCATCGTCGCGGCCAGCTGCATACCGTTGACGAACCCGAGACAGGCGTTGGTGAGGTCGAAGTTGAGGCACGCCGAGGGCAGCCCCAGGTCGTGGTGCACCGACACGGCGATCGAGGGCTCGAGGTGCTCCCGGCTCACCGAGGTGTTGACGAGCAGTCCCACCCGGCTCGCGTCGACCCCGGCCTCCGCCAGCGCCTCCTGCGCGGCCTGGACCGCGCCGTCGACGAAGCTCTGGTCCTCGCGCCACCACCGACGCTCGGAGATCCCTGCCAGCTTGGCCAGCATGCCCGGGCGCAGCCCGTTGCGGGTGTAGGAGTCACCGATGACCTCGTCGAACTCGGCGGAGGTCTTGACGATCGGGGCGTCGACGGCGTTGACGGAGAGCACGGCGGTGTCGCTGTGCCGGAAGGTGGCGTTGCCGGTCACGTGGTGGTTCCTGCGTTCTGGCGAAGGGAAGACGGACAGAGTCCCCATTCGACCACAGCACCGGCGCCGGGGAAGAACCGAAGGCGCCGCTGTGCCACGATGGGGATCACCATCCACCTCCCGCCGCCCGGCGGGAGCCGCCGGGAAAGCGAGACCGACATGAGCAGCACGCGGACGAGGCTGGGCGCGATCCTCAGCGCCGGAGTCCTGGGGTTGGGGCTGAGCGCCTGCGGCGGGGACGAGAGCAGTGACTCCTCGGGCGGGGCCGGCGGGTCCTCCGGCAGCGAGGCGTCGCAGGAGAGCAGCGCCGGGCAGGAGGGCGAGAGCGAGGACGCAGCCGCGTCCGAGGGCGACGCCGGTGGTGAGGGTGACGCGGACGCCGCCGCGGACGGCGAGGAGATCCCCGTGGAGGAGTTCCTCGCGATGATGCAGGAGCCGGGCGAGGAGACGCTGTCCAGCTACACCCTCACCATGACGATGGACGCCTCCGGTCAGTCGATGGACGCGGAGGGGGCGGTCGACCTCTCCGGCGACCAGCCGGTCATGCAGTTCACGATGGCGGTGCCCGAGCTCGGCGACATGGACATGATCACCACCGGCGGCGAGGTCTACTTCGCGATGCCCGGCGTCACCCCCGACGGGATGTACGTCCGCGGTGGGGAGGACCTGCTCGGTCAGGCCGCCGCCATGGAGGATCTCGACGTCTCCTCGCAGTGGGAGGCGTGGGAGCAGGGCGCGCAGAGCGTGGTCCTCGTCGGCGAGGAGGACGTCGACGGCACCGAGATGCGGCGCTATCAGGTGACCCTCGATCCCGAGGCGGCCGCGGCGGAGTCAGGGGAGGCCGCCACGACGACCGCGCCGGGTATGCCGGAGACCGTCGTCTACGACGTCTGGCTGGACGACGACAACCTCATGCGTCAGCTCGCCTTCGACATGGAGGGCGTGTCGGCCGAGATGATGATGGACAACTGGGGCGAGCCGCAGGAGATCGAGGCCCCCGCCGAGGACCAGATCATGGAGATGAGCGAGCTCGGCGGGCAGCCGGGCAGCGAGGGCTGACCCCCCGAGCAGCAGGAGGGCCACGACCGGAAGACCGGTCGTGGCCCTTCTGCGACCTCCGGCCGACCCTGGTGCGACCGCCGTGTGAACGCCTCGTGAACCCTCGCCGGGAACCCCCGATCTGGGCCGTCAGCGGCTGCGCGGCACGGCAGACTGACGGTGTCGTCGAGCCGAGGTGAGGAGAACGACATGGCGTCAGGCTGGACCCCCGCCCGGGTCGTCCGCTGGCCCGCGCAGCAGCAGGACCGTGCGTGGTGCGCCCAGCGGGCGATCCCCTGCCTGCTGCTCGTCGACGACGGGGCAGCGGCCCCCGAGCCCGGGCCGTCGGAGTCGGTGCTGCCGCAGACCGCCGACGAGCACCGCATCGCCGGAGCCGTCGACGAGCTGTCCTGGCGCGCGGCGGCCGCCGCGGCTCCCGCACCAGAGCCGGAGCGCCTCGCGCACCCGTCGGGTCGGCGCCGCTCGGTCGTCGGCCTGGTCGCCGCGCTGTTCTGAGCGATCGACCGCCTCGTCCTCAGGCGCCCTCGAAGAGGCGGGCGACGACCCGCTCGGCGCTGTGCCCGTCGTCGAGGTGGTTGAAGCGCTCGACCCACCGGGCGTAGCGCTCGGCATACCGGTGCGTGTCGTCCATCTCCCGGAGCGCCGTCACCACCTCCTCCTGGGTGGCCACGACCGGGCCCGGTGCCTCCTCGCCGAGGTCGAAGTAGACCCCGCGGACGTCGTCGCGGTACTCGTCCAGGTCGGGGACGTAGAAGATCATCGGGCGCCGGGTGACGGAGTAGTCGAACATCACCGAGGAGTAGTCGGTGATGAGCGCGTCGGCCGCCAGGAACAGCTCGGTGATGTGCGGGTAGGTCGTCACGTCGACGACGCCGGGCAGGTCCACGCTGCGGCCGTGGCCGACGGTGCGGGAGTGGCCGCGCAGCAGGACGACGTAGTCGTCGCCGAGATCGGCGGTGAGCCGCTCCAGGTCGAGGAAGACCACCATGCCCGCGGCGTTGTCCCGCCAGGTGGGGGCGTAGAGCACGGCCTTCTGGTCGGGTCGGATGCCGAGGCGCTCGCGGATCTGCTCCCCGGACCCCCCGGCGAGGGCGTCGTTGCGGGGGTAGCCCTCCTCGTAGAAGACGCCCTCCCAGGCGTAGGCGCTGCGGAAGATCTCGGTGCTGTGGTGGTTCTGGCTGAGCAGGACGTCCCACTTGTCCCGCTCGCGGACCAGGGCTTCCCGGGTCGATGCGTCGGCGTTCGGGCGGTCCAGGCCGATGCGCTTGAACATCGACCCGTGCCACGTCTGCAGCACCGTCTGGAAGGGCTGCGGGGTGAACCGGCGGCGCAGCCAGTCGTTGGCGATGACGAACCGCGAGCGGGCCCGCGCGTCGAACCAGGCCTGGGTGCCCTCGACCACGGCGACCGCGCCCTCGGGGACGGGCACCGACAGGTCCGTCACGCCCCAGTAGCGCACCCAGTCCGGGTGCTCGCGCGCGATGACCGCGTCCAGGGCGTGGGGGTTGCAGGTGGCCAGGCGGCCGTAGAACGACTCGAGGTAGACCGAGCGCTGCGGCTCGTGCGGACCGGCGAGGTAGGCCGCGTCCATCCGGCGCTGGTGGAACGACCCCAACTCGTCGGCGGCGCGGGTCAGGCCGACGCGCAGCCGCAGCGAGCGCCCCTTGCCGATCTCCCACCGCAGCCGCGCCTGCTCGACCGGCAGCTTCTGCGGGGTGCGCGCGACCACGTCGGGGGCGGCCATGACCCGCACGGAGCCGCCCGAGGAGTCTCGTCCCAGCAGGGCGTAGCTGCCGGTGCGCGGCAGCCGGGCAGGGCCGCCCCATCGTGGCTGCAGCAGGTCGACCCCGGCCTCCCAGGTCCCGTCCGGGCGCAGCTCCACGGCCGCGGGCAGCACCTGGCGCCGGCCGGCGAAGGTCAGGTCCAGGTGCTCCAACTCCCCGCCCCAGGTGCCCCGCAGGCGCACTCGCGGTGCCTCGCCGGGCTCGATCTCGGTCCCGGTGACGACGAGGTGGGACCGCGGGTCGGCGAGGTAGAGCGCGCCGCCCGAGCCCGCGTAGGCGAGCAGGCCGGACCCACGGGCCTGCACAGGCATCTCCTGGTCCAGCGCGGTGGCGACGACGTGCTCGGTGCCGTGCGTGTCGACGACGACCACCCGGTAGGTCTGGGCGACGCCACGCTGCCCCTCCCGGGCGTCGTCCGGTCCCGCCGCGGTCGTCGTGTCGGACTGCTCCGAGCCGGCCTCCTCCGCGGCGGCCTCGGAGCCGTCCTCCTCGGCTGCCGCCCTCGGGCCGGGGGCCTGGGAGTCTAGCGCACCCTCCTCCGTCTCCGGGGCGAGCAGATCGGCCTCAGTCGGGAGGACCACCCAGGTCTCGGGCACCTTCGCGCGCAGCCGGAGCACCCCGTCGTCCCGCCGGTCCACGTCGACCGGGCGCCGGGCATACCGGGAGACGAGCTCGACCCGCTCCGCCCTGATGCCGCGCAGCTCCACCTCGGCCCGGACCTCGCGCCCGTCGATGCCGACCTCTCGGGCGAGTGCCGGCGGCACCACCCGGGCGAAGAACAGTCCGCGCCACCGGACCCACCTCGGCACCACCTGGACGCCACCGGGGAAGGTGCGCGCGCCGAGCATCAGGGCCGAGCTGGCGCGGTGGCGGTACTTCAGCGTGCCTGACGCGGTGCGGCCGTCCGCACCGGTGACCCGGACGTGGACCTGCCACGGGCGCGGGTCCTCGTCGGCGAGGACGGCGGCGAGGTCGACGCGGGCCACGAAGGCGGTGTTGGCGTAGTCGAACTCGCCCTGGGTGGCGAAGGCGTTGACCTCCATCTCGTGCACGGACGTGACGTCGGCGCGCACCCGCAGGCGCGTCCCTCCGCGCCGCGCGACGACGACCTCGACCGGGGCGGGGAGGTATGTCCCGTAGCCGCGCTCGTAGGCCCAGCCGCGGATCTCGTAGCTGGTGCCGTCCAGCCAGCGTGCGCCCCACAGGGTCGCGACCCACCCCACCTGACGGTGGGTGCGGTGTTGACGGCTGCCCGGGCCCCTGCCGCCCCAGCACGTAGGCCCGCTGCAGCAGCTCGCTGTCCGCGGAGCGGGCGCGGGTCAGCTGCCGCCGCAGGAGACGCCGGGCGCGACGCTCGGTCTGCGTCCTGGCCCGCAGCGCGGTCGCGCGGGCGCGCTCGAGCGGCGAGGGCGCGGCGGCTCCTGGTCGGGCCCGACCGGGCGCAGCGCCATCAGGTGAGGACCTGGGCGTCGGTGCGCGCACGCTCGATGACGTCGGCGATGGCGACCGACTCGGCGGCCCGCAGCTTGTAGGACTCGGAGGTCTCGTTGCGGATCAGCCAGGCGAACTCGGCCAGCTCGTAGCGCAGCCCGTCGCCGTCGAACTTGTAGTAGTACTTCTTGTTGTCCGGCTTCCTCGAAGCGGGCCTCGAAGTACTCCGTCTTCCACCAGGGTGCCGGGACGTAGAGGTAGCCGGCGCTGCCCGCGACGACGAGGTCACCCTCGGCCTTGACCCCCAGCCCGGTCCGGGCGGTGGCCTCCCCGTGCCGGAAGGTCACGTCGATCTTGGAGTAGACCTCGACCGGGGACTCCTCCGGCTGCAGCGAGGTGGTGCGCACGTCGGCGATCTCGGTCCCGAGCAGCTTGACGACGGCGACGAGCGGATAGCTGGCAAGCTCGGAGATGCTGCCGCCCGCCGGGGCCTGGAGCTCCCGGCCCTCGTCGACGAGCTTGGTGAAGGTCGCATCGACCGAGCGCACCTGGCCGATCGCGCCGCTGCGGGCCAGCGCCACCATGCGCTGGAAGCCGGGGGCGAAGGCGGTCTTGATCGCCTCCATGAGCACGACGCCGCGCTCCTTCGCCCGGGCGAAGAGCTCCTCGGTCTCGGCGCGGGTGAGCGTCATCGGCTTCTCGCACAGCACGTGCACGCCGGCGTCCAGCGCGCGGCGGGTGAAGTCGGCGTGGGTGTCGTGCGGGGTGGCGACGTAGACCGCGTCGACCGCCTCGAGCAGCGTGTCGTAGTCCTCCACGGCACGGTTGAGCTCGTGCTCGGCGGCGAAGTCCTGCGCCGTGCTGTGCGTCCGGTTGTGCACCGCCTCGACGCTGACGCCGCTGACGAAGCGAGCCTCCTGCACGAAGCGGTGCGCGATCCGGCCCGCCCCGACGACCCCGACCTTGATGACCCCCGCCTCGTTGCGCAGCTGGGTGCTGGAGACCCCCTTGGTCCGCTCGAGGTAGACGACGTCGCAGTAGTCCCGCAGGTAGTCGAAGCGCCCCAGCCAGTCCGAGCCGATCGCGAAGACGTCGACCTGGTGCTTCTGGATGTCCTGGACCTTCTGGCCCTCGTACTCCTCGATGATGATCTTGTCGGCGAGGCCGCTGTCCTCGACGTTCTTGATCCGCGTCATCAGGCTCTGCTGCACGTTGAGCTTGCCCCGGGCGTCGTCGTAGTTCTCCGTCGTCACGCCGACGATGAGGTAGTCCCCGAGCGCCTTGGCGCGCTCCAGCAGGCGACGGTGCCCCTCGTGGAACAGGTCGTAGGTGCCGTAGGTGATGACACGCACTCTCGGTTGCCTCCTCGTGGTGGACTCATGCGAGTATGCCTGGTGATGGCGAGGAGACTGAGATCCACGCCGCGCCGGGTGCTCGACCGGCTGCGGCGGTCCGGGCGTCCGGACCGGGTCGGGGGCGAGGACCCGTCGCAGGCCCCCCGGCCCGTCGTCCGCCGCGACCCGGTCCCCGAGCTCGCACCGCCGCCGGACGTCCAGCACGTCGTGCTCGTCGAGGGCATCCCCATGGAGTTCGGAGGGCGCACCGCCTCGATCCTGGCCAAGTGCCGCACCCTCTACGAGCAGGGCGGGCTCCGCTCCGTCGTGCTCGTGCGTAACCACTCCCACACGCTGCCCCGGGCGATCGAGGGGATGCGTCGCCGCGGGCAGCTGGGCGAGGGCGTGGAGGTGCGCTGGCTGATGGACGCCTACCCCGACGGCACCGAGGCGGCCCGCCGGTGGCCGTGACCCAGGAGGCCGAGGACGGCCTGGAGGCCGCGGGTTGGCGCAGACGGGGCCGCTGGTGGGTGCGTGGCGCCGCCGTTGGACAGGTGCGGCGCCGGTACCACGAGGGGGCCCTGGAGATGGAGGAGCAGCTCGACCCCGACGGGCACCGGCTGAGCCGCTCCGAGTACGACGTCGAGGGTCGGCTGCGTCGCTCGCTCGTCTGGGAGGGCGGGGAGCACCACCCACGTCGGCAGGTCTATCACCGTCGCAACGGCCGACCGATGTATGCCGTGATCCTCGCTCCTCGTGAGGATCACCAGCGCCGCTCCCGGGAGGAGTCGGTCACCTTCTTCGACGAGGACGGCGAGGTCGAGGGTGTGCACGACGGCTCGCTCACCCCGGTGGTCCACCGTGCCCTGGACGCGCTGACAGGAGGGCGGCCGACGATCCTGGCGGTCGAGGCGCGTCAGGCGGACCCGGACGCCCTCACCTATCGCCGCGAGCACGTCCGCACGTGCTACGTGGCGCACAACTCGCACCTCCAGGCTCCCGACAGCGAGGTGGACGAGGTGCGGGGGTCGTTCCGGCGGCTGTTCCGGCGCCTCGACCCGTCGTCGGCCATGGTGTTCCTCACCGACAGCCAGCGCGCCGACGCCGAGGCGCTGCTCGGTCGACGCGACAACTTCTGGGTCATCCCGCACGCCGCTCCGGCGGCGAGCTCCCACGCCGAGGTCGAGCGGGAGCCGGGGCTGGTCATCATGATGGGCCGGCTGGCCCCGCAGAAGAGGACCGACCACGGGATCCGTGCCTTCGCCTCGGTCGTCGATCAGGTTCCCGGCGCGCGGATGGAGATCTTCGGGGAGGGCGCGAGGCGACAGGAGCTGCAGCGGCTGATCGCCGAGCTCGGTCTGCAGGACGCCGTGAGCCTGCGCGGCTTCACCACCGAGCCCGGCCGGGAGTACCGCCGAGCCGCACTCTGCCTGCAGTCCAGCCGGTTCGAGGGCGCCCCCATGGTCTTCGTCGAGGCCTTGCGTCAGGGGTGCCCCATCGTGAGCTACGACATCCGCTACGGGCCTGCTGACATCGTGGACCACGGGGTCAACGGCTTCCTGGTCCCGGACGAGGACATCCAGGGCCTGGCCGACCGCACCTCGCAGGTCCTGCGCGACCCGGAGCTGGCCGCCTCGCTGCGCGCCGGGTGCGCGGGGGTGGACGAACGCTTCGGCCAGCAGGCCTTCGCGGCACGGTGGTTCGCGCTGTTCCGGGCGTTGGCGGCCGAGCTTCCCTCGACCCAGGGCTGACCTGCCCGGCCCCGGGTTGGGCCGTGCCTGGCGGTGTTGGATCAGGGGCGTTCGAGGGCCGTCCTGAGGCGTCGCCGCAACGGCTCGTGGACCGGCTGCTCGATGCACCGGTGGATGAGCCAGGCGAGCAGGAACGACAGTGCCGTGGCGAGTGCCAGGACGACGTAGCTGTTCACGTGCCCCGACAGGTTCTCGATGACGAAGAAGCCGAACTGCCCGTGGACGAGGTAGAGGGGGTAGGTGAGCGCACCGGCCAGTGTGAGCCACGGCTGGTCGACGCGGGCCAGTGGTCCGACGGAGCAGGCATACACCGCCGCGAACATCAGGACGACGAGCAGTGACACCACGGGGGTCGAGATCGCCACCTCGCTGTGGACGACGGCTCGCTCCGCGGCGAAGACTGTGGCCTGCCGTATGCACAGGACCACGTTGAGTCCCAGGCCGAGCAGCACCAGCAGGTCCGGCCCCTCCCGGTGCAGGAGGTAGAGCAGCATCCCGCCGGCGAAGTACGGCGCCCAGCTGGGGATGAGCAGGGAGGACAGGAGGCCCGCCTCGGTGGCCCGGGTCAGCTCGGCGAGGACCGGCCACAGCAGGGCGTAGGCGATCGCCCGCTGCCGGGTGACCCCGCCCAGGGCGATGAGCACCCCGATGAGCAGGTAGAACTTCAGTTCCACCCACAGCGTCCAGAAGGCGCCCTGCACACTCCCGATGTCCCACGCTTCCTGGAGCATGGTGAGGTTGACCAGCGCTTCGACCGGTTCCACCTGGCGGCCGCCTTCCCAGAAGGTCTGGAGTGCCACCGTGAGCAGCACGGCGGCCCAGTACGCGGGGTACAACCGGGAGATCCGGGAGGCGACGAAGCCCGGCAGTGCCCGCCCGTACGCGGTCATCAGGATGACGAAGCCGGAGATGACGAAGAAGAGCTCGACCCCGAGGTAGCCGTAGCGGGTGACGACGCTCGCCGCCGGGAACTCCTCCCCGGCGGCGTTGCCCCAGAACTCCTGGTCGATCGCGGTGTAGTGGTAGGCCAGGACGGCGACCGCGGCCAGGAGGCGCAGGCCGTCCAGCGCGGCCAGCCGCGGTCGCGACGGCGGTGGGGTGGTCTGCTCGGCGGGCACGCGACGTCCTCGGTGGAGAGCGATGGGGAGGATGGCAAGATCGTGCGCCATGGTAGACGCGGTGGTGCGAGTGGCGCGGCGAGCGAGGCGGTCGTGGCGAAGGGCGACCTCGGGTCGAACCGGTCGGCCGACGGCTCCGGCGACGGCGTCCGTGCCCGTCGAGCCGGAGCGCGCAGAGCACCAGGCCGTGCCGGTGCGGCACGACCCCGTCCCTGAGCTGGGGCCACCGCCGGACGTGCTGCACGTCGTCGTGGTCGAGGGCATCCCGGTCGACTACGGCGGCCGCACCGCCTCGATCCTGGCCCGGTGCCGCAGCCTGGCCGAGACCGGGGGGGTCGAGTCCGTGGTGATGGTCCGCAACCACTCCACCAACCTGCTGTCGGCGATCGCCAACATGGAGCGCCGGGGCCACCTGGTGCCGGGCGTGCGGGTCCTCGCCGTCACCGACGCCTTCCCGGACCCGACCGCGCCCGGGCCGCCCGATCCGCGCACGCTGGAACCGGTCGACGGCCTGGAGGACGAGGGCTGGAGCAGTGTCGGGCGCGGCCCGGACGAGGTGTGCCGCTACGAGCAGGGTCGGCTCGTCGCACGGCGACGCTACCGCGAGGAGCAGCTGGTCCTGGAGGATCGTCTCGACGCGGTCGGTGAGCGGTGTCGTCGGGAGGAGTTCGCCCCGGACGGGCGTCTCGTGCGCACCATCTTCGGCGACGACCGCCCCGGTCGCCGCCAGCAGCACGTTGCCCTCCGCCGCAACGGACAACCGATGTTCGCTCGCGTCTTCACCCGTTCGGACGCGCCGCGAGGGTGGCCCACGGAGCTCGGCACCACGATCTTCGACGAGCAGGGGAGGCCCACATCCGTCCACGGCGGCTTCGAGGAGGTGCTGCACCAGGCGCTGGACGCCGTCATCGGGGGCCGCCGGGCCGTGGTCGTGGTGGAGGCACGCGCCCTCGACCGGGAGATGGCCGGCTATCGGCGCCCCCACGTCGACACCTGCTTCGTCGTGCACAGCTCGCACCTGGAGCCGCCGGGGGAGGACCTGAGGGCCCTCCGCCCGGGGTTCGGCCGGCTGCTCCGGGAGCTGGGTCAGCACTCGCCGGTCGTCTTCCTCACCGAGCGGCAGCGGGCCGAGGCGGAGGCGACCGTCGGGGAGAACCCGCTGTTCCGCGTCATCCCGCACGCCGGGCCGGCCCCGCAGGGCCGCTCCCGGGACGACGACCGCGACCCTGACCTGGTGGTGATGATGGGTCGGCTGGTCGACGTCAAGCGGACCTCGCACGGCATCAAGGCCTTCGCGCGCGTGCTCGAGGAGCGGCCGCAGGCACGCCTCGAGATCTACGGCGACGGGCCCAACCGGGCGGGCCTGATGCGGCTCATCTCACGGCTCGGGGTGCAGGACTCGGTGCGGCTCGCGGGCTTCACCACCGACCCTGGTGCGGTCTTCCGCCGTGCCTCGCTGTGCCTGCTGACGAGCAAGTACGAGGGTGCGCCCATGATGCTTGTCGAGGCCATGACCCACGGCTGCCCGGCCATCGCCTACGACGTCCGCTACGGACCTTCGGACATGATCGAGGACGGGGTGAACGGCTACGTCGTGGCCCCGGGAGACATCGTCGCGCTCGCCGAGGCTACGCTGCGGGTGCTCCAGGACCCGCAGCTCGCCGCACGACTGCGTGAGGGGTGCACCACCGTGCAGGAGCGCTTCGGGCAGGACGCGTTCGTGGCCCGGTGGTTCGGCCTGTTCCACGAGCTGGCCGACGGATCCCCCCCGACCAAGGAGAAGACCTCTGATGAGTCTGCGTAAGGACGCCGCCCGCATCGTGCGAGGTGTCGGTCGAGAGGTGCTCGGGCGGGTGCGGAGCACCGCGAGCCGGCCGACCTCGCCCGCCAGGGTCGACGGCCCGGCCCCGGACACCTCTCGTCCGCGACCTCGTCCCACGGCGGCGACCGAGGTCGGGGCGGGCGAGGCCGCGTCCGGCCCGCCCTGGGTGGGTCACGGCGGCGGCTGGAGCGCCTCGGTCGTCGACGCGGTGCGCGAGCTGATCCGCGCCGGCAAGGTCGGTGAGGCGGTGTCCACGGGGTATGCCCTCCGCGAGGACCCCGTGACCCGTCCACTGGGTGACCTGCTGCTCGGCGTGTGCCGTCGCAGCACCTCCACGTCCGGGGTCGCGTGGCGCGACCTGGGACGGGTCACCCAGCCCGAGGTGGTGGCACTCGGGGCCGAGGACTGGTTCGTGCCGGCCTACCAGCACGAGCCGGAGCTCGCCGCCCGGGTGCTGCGTGAGGTCGTGGAACGCGAGCTCCTCCTGGGGTGGACGGGCACGCAGCTGCTGCTCGTGGCGCGGGCGGCCTTCCAGGCCGAGGACTGGGACGGAGTGCTGGGTGTCAGCGACGTCGCCACCTCCGGTCGAGCCAGGAGGGTGGCCGCGAGTCGCCGGCACGAGCTCGCCGAGCTCGTGCGGTGGCTGCCCGACGGCGACCACCGCAGGCCTGTCCCCGAGCTGGACGCGGACGTGCGGTTCGGGCTGATGAACTACCTGGCGCCGGGCCCGGGCTCGCGCAACGTGGGTGATTGGATCCAGACGCTCGCCTCGCTCGGGCACCTGGTGCGGCACGGCAACCTCACCTATGTCGGCACCGACCCCGGGCTGGTCGACCTGGTGACCGAGCTGGCGACGGGTGTCCGTGAGGAGCGGAGGGTGTCGGACACGCCGGCCGCGACGGTCCAGCTCGTGGAGGTGCAGCGTGACGGCATGGCGCTGCAGCAGCTGCCGGCGCCGACCTGGGTGCCCACGTTCGGGTGGTACCTCCACCCGGTCACGGAGCACGACTACCTCTTCCCGTTCTCGGACGCGGTCCGGCCGATCTTCATCTCCTTCCACGTGAACAAGCCGGACATGCTGACGCCGGAGGCCGTGGCCTACCTGCGCCGCTACGGCCCCGTCGGCTGCCGCGACTGGCAGACGGTCGCCCTGCTCCGCGCGCTGGACGTCCCAGCGTTCTTCTCCGGCTGCATGACGACCACCGTGGACGCGGTGGTCCCACCCGGGGGTCCCGCGGGACGCACCGAGACCGCCTACATCGACTTCCCCGGTGGCCCGGCGGAGGCTCCGGTGGTGGAGCAGTCCATCACCGGGCTGCGCAGCCTCTCGTTCGCGGACAACCTGCGGTTGGCGCGGGAGTGGGTGCACGACTACGCCACCCGCTACCGCGCGGTCAGGACCTCGCGGTTGCACGCGAACCTGCCCTCCCGCTCCGTCGGGTGCGAGGTCGAGTTCGCGCCGAAGAACCGCTCGGACGTGCGCTTCGGCGGGCTCATCGACATCGACGACGACGCCTTCGACGCGATCCGGCACGGCATCCTGGACAAGCTCGAGGCCGTGTTGCGGCTGATCCTCTCCGGCGCGGGCGAGGACGAGGTGTATGCCCGGTGGCGCGAGGTCTGCTCGACCGATGTCGAGGCGGCCGGGCGAATGCTCGACGCCCGGGAGGTGGACCTGCCCGAGACCGCACCGGCGCCGCCGCAGGGGCTGGAGGCCGATCGTGTCGTGGTGGTCGATCTCGGACCGGGCGAGGCGCCGCACTTCTCCGGTCTGGTGGAGGCGCTCGCGCAGCGTGTCCCGGCCGGCACCGCCGTGGTGGTCAGTGGGGACGAGACGCTGCGGCTGGGAGCGCTGCCTGACGTGGGTCTCCCGGTCACGCTGGTCAACCGTGAGACGGTGCCGCTCGAGCACCTGGACGGGCTCGAGGGTCGGGGCGCTGCGGCCCGCCGCGAGGTGCTGCTCGCGCACGCGGTGCTGGGTGCGCGGCAGGCCGGCAGGGTTCTGGTCATCCCCGCGGCGGTGCTGCTGCCCGAGGATCTCCAGCCGCTCCTGGACCACGACCTGCAGGGCGAACCGGTCGCCGCTCCCCGTGACCCCCGCGGATCGCGCCGGCTGTCGGTCGGGCTGCTGCGTTCGCTCAGCTCGCGGCAGGGTGAGGACGCCGCGGGCGCGCTCGACCTCATCGCCTGGGGGAGCCGTCGGATCGACGTGCTCGGGGCACCGTTCGACCCGGTGGTCGTCGTGGTGGATCCCGCCGCGCTGGGCGCCGCCGGGTCGGATCAGGTGATCCCGCTCATGGTGCGCTTCGGCGCGACGTTCCGGGAGGCGCTCAACATGGTGCTGGGTGGTCGGTGGACACCGCTGCCCGAGCGCTGGGCGAGCATCCCCCACCTGCAGACACCGGAGCCGGGGGCCGAGCTGCTGTCCTACCGCGTCGGTGCACGGCCGTGGTCGGGCCTGACCACCGCGGGCCAGCAGGAGTGGCGGGAGCAGCAGTCGGTCAGACGATGAGGAAGCGGCCGTGCCGGGCCATCCGCGCGACCGCCCACCAGCTGAGGCGGGTGCGGTCCTCGCCCGGCTCGAAGGGGTCGCTGCGCCAGCCGTGCACCCAGCCGGACCACCACGAGGCGAGCCCGTCACGCTGCGCCGCCCAGCGCACCAGCTGGATCCCGGTCCAGCTGCCGACGTAAGCCACGGCCAACGGCCGGGGCAGGTTGCGCCGGGCCAGCCATACCCGGTTGCGGGCGTTCTTGAAGAAGTAGTCCGAGTGCCGGCGCGGGTCGACCACGGGGTGACCGGTGCGCAGCGAGGGGACGTAACGGACCCGGTAGCCGGCCGCCCACACCCGCCACGCCAGCTCGATGCCCTCGTGGGCGTAGAAGAAGATGCCCGGCCACCCGCCGGTCGCCTCGAACGCCCCCCGGCGCATCGCCACGGTCATCTCGACCACGCTGAAGACGTCGGCCTCGGTATGCCGCTGACGCGCCCCGAGGCGAGGGATCCACCGGCCCGGGTGCGCCCCGTCGCTGACCTCGGGGTCCTCGATGAGCGGCTGCACCAGGCCGACGTCGGGGTGCTCGCGCAGGTAGCCCGCCGTCCGCAGCAGCACGTCGTCGTCGATGAGCCAGGCGTCGTCGTCGAGGAAGAAGAGGAACTCGCCGTCCACGTGCGGCACGCCGGCGTTGCGCCCCGCGGGGATGCCGATGTTGGTCGGCAGCGCCAGCGTCTTGACCTCGTCGGGGAGGCCGGTGGGGTTCCAGGCGTTGCCGACCACCACCACGTCGAGGTCCACCCCCTGCTGGCGCTGCAACGACTTCAGCCCGCGCGCCAGCTCCTCGGGGCGGCGGCCTTGGGTCAGGACGACGACGCCGAAGCTGGGACGGCCGCTGGAGGTGCCCCCGGTCATCGGGCGTCCTCTCGGCGCAGCCGGGGCGAGGCGAGGATCGCGGCGAGGTGGCCCGCGGTGACCGGGAGGATGACTGCGGCCATGACGAGCACCTGCCAGCGCGCGGCCTCCAGCTCGGCACCGGCGAGGGCGCCGACCACCGCGACCGCCAGCGTGACCAGAGTCATCTCGATCGAGTGGAACATCCGGTGGAAGGGCACCAGCCGCGCCGCTCGGCGTAGCACCCCCAGCACGCTGCCTGCCGGCACGGCCCGGGCCTGGGTGGTGTCCGGCAGCCGGTCCAGACCGGCCGCCGCCCGCGAGGCGTGCACCATCTCGTTGAGCGCCTTGTTGAGCAGGAGCCCGGCGGCCAGCAGCGCGCCGAGGAAGGCATACCGCCACACCGCGGCCGGGTCCGTCTCCTGCCCACCGACGACCCCGGCCGCCCGCCAGCCGAGGGCCAGCGCGATCGCCCCCTCGACGGTGTAGTGGCCGACCTTGTCCAGGAAGACGCCGACCGGCCCGGACAGCCCCTTCCACCGGGCGACCTCCCCGTCCGAGCAGTCCAGCAGCATCTGCAGCTGCGCGAGGAGCGCGCCGAGGAGCGCTCCCCAGAGGCCGGGGATCAGCAGCGCGCCGGCGGCGGCCCAGCCGGCCACCATCATCAGCCAGGTCACCCCGTTGGCCGTCACCGGCGTCGGGATGAGCGCGCGGGTCAGGTGCGGCGACACCCGACGGAGGTAGAGATCCCCGGTCCAGTGCTCGGCGCTGCCGCGCCCCAGGACCTCGGGCGGCTGAGCCACGGAGCGTACCTGCGCCAGCGTGGGCCGCCGGGGCCGGGAGTCGAGCGGGCTGGCGGCCGACGGGTCAGCCATGGACCACCTCTCGTCGCCGGTCACGGGATCTGACCCGCAGGAGTCTAGGGGGTGGACGACCGGGTCACCCTCCGGCGAGGCCGACGCCGCCCTCAGTCGGGCGGTGCGATGCTCGTCTGGGCGGGGAGCTCGTCCTGCGGGACCAGGCCGACCGGGCAGGTGTAGCCGTTCGGGCCGTGGTTGCAGTAGCCGCCGGGGTTCTTGTGGAGGTACTGCTGGTGCACGTCCTCGGCGTAGTAGAAGGGTCCGGCCTCGGAGGCGGGCAGCAGCTCGGTCGTGATCGGTCCGTGCCCGGCGTCACGCAGGACCTCGCCGAAGGCGTCGGCGGTCGCCCGGGCCGCGCGCTCCTGCTCGGGGGTCGTCCAGTAGATCGCCGAGCGGTACTGCGTGCCGATGTCGTTGCCCTGCCGGTTCGCCGTCGTCGGGTCGTGGTTCTCCCAGAAGGCCTTGAGCAGGGTCTCGGGATCGGTCGCGCGACGGTCGTAGACGACCAGCACCGACTCGGTATGCCCGGTGCGCCCGGTGCACACCTCGCGGTACGTGGGGTTCGGGGTGGTGCCGCCCTGGTAGCCGGCCGCGGTGGTGACCACGCCGGGCAGCTGCCAGAAGATCCGCTCGGCTCCCCAGAAGCAGCCCATCGCCACGGTCATCACCTCCGAGCCCTCGGGCCACGGCTCGTGCATCGAGGTGCCGAGGACCACGTGGCGCTCGGGGATGTCGGGCAGGGGGGTCGCGCGGCCGGGAAGGGTGGCGTCGTGTCGCATCACCCCAGTGTCCCACCCGCGGCGACCGAGGGCCGACCGTGCCGCCCCATGCCGCCGAGGTGGCTCGCGGTGAGCCCGGGATCGAGGCGCGGTCGCCGTGTGAGGTCCACGCGTGAGGTCGACTCAGGGGTGCAGGCGGGCTAGACTTGTCGCTCGATCCACGGTCCGGGCCCTGTTGGCCCGGACCTTGTGTTTGGGGAGAGCCGCACCGCCTGGTGCGGCACCCGGCGCACGATCGCCGGCCGCGGCTGGACGCCGCCGGCCACGCGAAGGCATACCGAGGAGAGGCAGTGACCGAGACCACAGCAGCCAGCTACCTGACCCAGGAGGCCTACGACCGCCTGCAGGCCGAGCTGACCCAGCTCAAGGACGAAGGACGCTCGGAGATCAGCAAGCGCATCGAGGCGGCCCGGGAGGAGGGCGACCTCAAGGAGAACGGCGGCTATCACGCCGCCAAGGAGGAGCAGGGCAAGATGGAGGCCCGCATCCGCCAGCTCGAGCACCTGCTGCAGAACGCCGTGGTGGGGTCGGCCCCGACCGAGAAGGGCGTCGTGCAGCCGGGGACCGTCGTGACCGTCGAGATGTTCGGCGACAGCGAGACCTTCTTGCTCGGGTCCCGGGAGATCATCGACGAGGGAAGCGACCTCGACGTCTACAGCGAGCAGTCCCCGCTCGGGGCCGCGCTCCTGGGCGGCCGGACGGGCGAGACGGTCAGCTACGAGGCGCCCAACGGCAAGACCGTGGAGGTCAAGATCCTGGAGGCCACGCCCTACCAGCCCTGACCTCCCGCGCGACCGCCTCGGGGCGTCCTGCCGTCAGCGGCGGGGCGCCCCGTCGGCGTACCAGCACTCCTCGACGTAACCGGTGACGGCCGGCGAGGCGGTGGTCACGCTCTCCACGTGCCGGCTCGGGGAGCTCTGCGCCGCGGGGATGCGCACCTCGGTCCGCCCGACGACCACGTGCGAGGTGGCCTGCGCCTCGAGCCGGCACACCGCCTCGCGCGAGGGGTCGCGCCGCAGGTCGAAGCGCACGTCCACCCGGCTGTCGGAGACGGCCTCGAAGCCGGTGTCGACCCAGTGCACCCGCCCCACGGTGGCGGACAGTCCCCAGATCACGGCCATGAGGCTCATGACGACCACGGCCAGCACGCCGACGACCCACCACCGGCGGTCGCCGCGCCGGCCGCGCTCCTGCGCCTCGGCACGCTCCTCCTCCGCGTCCCAGTCCCGGACGCCGTCCGGGCGCGGCGGCTCGGCGGGACCGGTGTTGCTGGCGGTCATGTGCGGCTGCCCTCCGAGGGGGTGAGAGGATGGCGGGGTGCCCGGAGCGGCACCACCACCATTGTCCGGCACGGTCCGGTCGGCCGTGACGCCGACCCGTGCCGGCTCCGACGCGGAAGGAATGCCGATGGCCACCTCGGGTCGCGGGCTGCGCCTGCTCGCGGTGCACGCACACCCTGACGACGAGTCGAGCAAGGGCGCTGCCACGACGGCGCACTACGTCGCCCAGGGGGTCGACGTGCGCGTCGTGTCCTGCACCGGTGGGGAACGGGGGGACGTGCTCAACGAGAAGCTCAAGGACGACCCGCACATCATCCGCGACATCGCCCAGGTCCGGCGGGACGAGATGGCCCGGGCGGTGCAGATCCTCGGTGTCAGCCACACCTGGCTGGGCTTCGTCGACAGCGGCCTGCCCGAGGGTGACCCGCTGCCGCCGCTGCCGGAGGGGTGCTTCGCGCTGGAGCCGCTGGAGGTGACCACCGAGGCGCTGGTCCGGGTGATCCGGGAGTTCCGGCCCCACGTGCTCACGACCTACGACGAGAACGGCGGCTACCCGCACCCCGACCACATCATGACGCACACGGTGACGATGGCGGCCTTCGAGGCGGCCGGCGACCCCGAGGCATACCCGCACGCCGGCGAGCCCTGGCAGCCGCTCAAGGTCTACTACAGCGGCTGGGACCCGCAGCGGATGATCCGGCTGGACGAGGCCATGGTCGAGGCCGGTCACGAGCCGCCCTTCGCCGACTGGCGCAAGCACCTCGGGAGCCGGCCGCGCCGCGTGCTCACCACCCGCGTGCCGTGCGGGGAGCACTTCTCGGTGCGCGACGACGCGCTGCGCGCGCACGCGACCCAGGTCGACCCGGAGGGGCCCTGGTTCCGCGTCCCGCTGGAGATCCAGCAGCGGGTCTGGCCCACCGAGGACTACGAGCTGGCGCGCTCGCTGGTCCCCGTGGCGCTGCCCGAGGACGACCTCTTCGCCGGCCTGCGCGAGCTCGACGGTGGGCTGGACGCCCGGTGCCGTCAGGTGCCGGAGCGGGACGAGACCGGGGCGCTCGTGCTGGAGCACCGGGGCGAGCCGCCGCTGCCGCCGCTGGAGCAGGATGCGGTCGGTGAGCGGAAACAGGACGCCGTTGCCGACATGGGGGACGCCGACGGAGACGGTGTCGACGACGTGCGCCGCGACGAGGGGCACGACCGGTGAACTCGACCGGCGTCGAGATCACGGCCGGGCTCGGGGGCTTCCTCGTCCTCTTCGGGCTTGCCCTGGCCGTGTGGTTCCTCGGCCGCGACCTCACCCGGCGGCTGCGGCGGATGCGGCAGGCGGAGGAGGCCCGGCTGCGGCAGGAGACCCCTGCCGAGCAGGGCGACGCACCGGACCGGCCCGAGGACGACCCGCTCGCCTGAGCGCCGCCGTGCTCTAGGTGCTCAGGCCGCGGGCACCGAGTCCAGCGACAGGCTGAGGTAGGCCGCCAGCCAGTGCGCGGCGAAGGCCGCCACGGTGAAGGCGTGGAAGACCTCGTGGAAGCCGAACCACCGCGGTGAGGGGTCCGGGCGACGCAGGCCGTAGACGACGGCGCCCAGGGTGTAGAACAGGCCCCCGAGCCCGATGAGCCCCACGACGACCGGGCCGCCGCTGCGCCACATCGGGACCAGGAAGAAGATCGCCACCCAGCCCAGGGCGATGTAGACCCCGGTGTAGAGCCACCGCGGCGCCCCGACCCAGAAGACGCGGAAGAGGACGCCGGCGAGCGCCCCGGACCAGACGACCCAGAGCAGCAGCCTGGTCTGCGGCGTCGGGAGGAGCAGCACCGCGAAGGGGGTGTAGGTGCCGGCGATGATGAGGAAGATGTTGGCGTGGTCCCAGCGCTTGAGCACGCGCGCGACCCGAGGACTCCATCGACCGCGGTGGTAGACCGCCGAGGTGCCGAAGAGCAGGACGGCGGTGATCGCGAAGACGAGTGCGGCGGCGCCCGCCGGGGCGCTGGGGGCGAGCGCGACGAGCACAGCTCCGGAGACCACGGCCACCGGGACCATCACGAGGTGCAGCCAGCCACGGAGGTGGGGCTTGACGCGATCCTTCACCTGGTCCGTCATTTGGCCGACGAAGGAGCCCAGGGTGCCGGTCGCCTCGGTCGTGTCACGGGGGGTCGACATGCCTTCAGGCTAACCTACGCAACCGTAGGTTACGAAACCGTAGGTTCGGTCCCGCCGAGGGTTCCACGACTCCGGGCGACGCTTCCACCGCCCCGGGCGCGGGCGCAGCGGATCTCCAGGGGTGGCCGGTAGGTTGAGGCCATGCCGACGCCGAGGGACCTGGTCTACCGGGCCTACAACTCATCGCTGCGCCGGCACCTGCCCGACGAACGGCTCCCGCGTCACATCGGGGTCATGCTCGACGGCAACCGCCGTTGGGCCCGGCGGCGAGGGGCGCAGACCGCGGACGGGCACCGTGCGGGGGCGGAGAACATCGCGCCCTTCCTGGGGTGGTGCGAGGAGGCCCGGGTCGAGGTCGTGACCCTCTGGCTGCTCTCGACGGACAACCTCAACCGCGCCGCGGGGGAGCTCGAGCCGCTGCTGACCATCATCGAGGGGGTGGTGCAGCAGCTCGCCTCGACCGGGCGCTGGCGCGTGCGGGTCGTCGGTGCCCTCGACCTGCTGCCTCAGGAGACCGCCGACCGGCTCACCGAGGCCGCTGCGCTGACCGACGACATCGACGCCATGGTCGTCAACGTGGCGATCGGCTACGGCGGGCGCCGGGAGATCGCCGACGCCGTGCGCTCGCTCCTCCGGGACGCCGCCGCGTCCGGAGCCTCGCTCGAGGAGGTCGCCAGCACGGTGACCGTGGAGGACATCGCCGGGCATCTCTACACCCGCGGCCTGCCGGACCCCGACCTGGTGATCCGCACCTCGGGCGAGCAGCGGCTCGGCGGCTTCCTGCTGTGGCAGAGCGCGCACAGCGAGTTCTACTTCTGCGAGGCCTTCTGGCCCGACTTCCGCAAGGTCGACTTCCTGCGCGCGCTGCGGGCCTACGCCGAGCGCGAGCGGCGCTTCGGCAGCTGAGCGACACGCCGCCGCAGCGCGTAGGCGGGACCTGGCTCCCGGCATACCGTCGAGGCAGACGCGGGGCACCCCCGCCCCGCCTCTCGGGAGGCCCACCACATGGAGCTCTGGCTCTGGCGGAGGGCCGGTACCGGCCTACGTCGTGGCGTGGCCCGGTCCCGGACCGCCCACCGCCTGCGACGCGCAGCCCACCGGCGCGCGTCCCCCTGGGAGTCAGCATGAGCATCAGCCGTCCCGTCTCGACCGCCGACCTGCTGGACGAGGCCGTCACCCCCTTCGACGCACTGCCGGAGACCGGCCGCAAGACCTACGTCCTGGACACCTCCGTGCTGCTGTCCGACCCGCGGGCGCTGCTGCGCTTCGCCGAGCACGAGGTCGTCCTGCCGGTGGTGGTCATCTCCGAGCTGGAGGGCAAGCGGCACCACCCGGAGCTCGGGTATTTCGCGCGCCAGGCGCTGCGGATGCTCGACGACCTGCGGGTCGCCCACGGCACCCTGAGCGAGCCGGTGCCGGTGGGGCAGCCGGGGGCAGCCTGCGGGTCGAGCTCAACCACACCGACCCGACCGCCCTGCCCGCCGGCTTCCGGCTCGGGGACAACGACACCCGGATCCTCGCCGTGGCGGCCAACCTGGCCGGCGAGGGCCAGGACGTCACCGTCGTCAGCAAGGACCTGCCGATGCGGGTCAAGGCGTCGTCGGTCGGTCTGGACGCGCAGGAGTACCGCGCCGAGCTCGCGGTCGACAGCGGCTGGACCGGCATGGCCGAGATCGAGGTCGACGACGAGCAGATGCGCCAGCTCTACGACACCGGCCGGCTGGAGCATCCCGGGGCGGTGCAGATGCGCACCCACACCGGGTTGACCATCCTCGGCGCCTCGGGCAGCGCCCTGGGCCGGGTGGCGCCCGACCACACCGTGCGTCTGGTGCGCGGTGACCGGGACGCCTTCGGTCTGCACGGCCGCTCGGCCGAGCAGCGCATCGCGCTGGACCTGCTGCTCGACCCCGACGTCGGCATCGTGAGCCTCGGTGGACGCGCGGGCACCGGCAAGAGCGCGCTGGCGCTGTGCGCTGGGCTCGAGGCGGTCATGGAGCGTCGCCAGCACCGCAAGGTCATCGTCTTCCGTCCGCTCTACGCCGTCGGCGGCCAGGAGCTGGGCTACCTGCCGGGCAGCGAGAACGACAAGATGGGGCCCTGGGCGCAGGCGGTCTTCGACACCCTGGGCGCGGTGGTCTCCACGGAGGTCGTCGAGGAGATCCTCGACCGCGACATGCTCGAGGTGCTTCCCCTCACCCACATCCGCGGTCGCTCCCTGCACGACGCCTTCGTCATCGTGGACGAGGCGCAGAGCCTGGAGCGCAACGTGCTGCTCACCGTGCTGTCCCGGATCGGCCAGAGCTCCCGGGTCGTCCTCACGCACGACGTGGCCCAGCGGGACAACCTGCGCGTCGGGCGCCACGACGGGGTGGCCGCCGTGATCGAGGCGCTCAAGGGGCATCCGCTCTTCGCCCACGTCACGCTGCACCGCAGCGAGCGCAGCCCGATCGCCGCCTTGGTGACCGAGATGCTGGAGGGCCCAGAGGCGCTGCTGTGACGGGCGTGCCTGAGTGTGAAGTCACAGACGTCACACCGGCCTCATGTCGGTGTGACCTTCACCACGTCTCGCCCTGAGGGTTTGACGTGAGGCCGTGCTGCCCGGCACGGTAGTGGGGTTACATCACGTTTTGGTAACGCCGCGCGGGCCCCGATCGTCCCTGTGATCCACCCCCCTGAGGGCCCGGCAGCCATGAGCGAGAGCGGCGAGCCGTCCGAGTGAGGAAGAGCTGTCCCATGAGCCATGCCCCCATGACCGATGACCAGAAGGCCCGCCACACGCGAGGCCGCCGGATGAGCCCCGCGGCGATCGCCGTGACGGCCTCGATCGCCGCCGGATCGCTCGGCCTGGCGACCTACGCGGCCACCGCGGGCTCCGGCCCCCCGCCGCCGAGGGCCACAACGAGGCGCTGCGGGCCTCGGTCGGCCAGTTCTCCCCGACCGTCGCTGCCGACGCCGTCGCCGCGCTGAGCGAGGTCGCCGGTGAGGAGTCGACCGGGATGTTCGCGCAGCTGCGCGAGGTGCGCGCCGACCAGGACGCCGCCCTGAGCGTGTCGACCGGCATCCGGGACGAGAGCCTGTCCACCGTCCGGGACGCCTCCGACGCCGTGGTGAAGGCGCGCGCCGAGGAGCGCCGTGCCGAGGCCGAGAAGGCCGCCCGTGAGGCCGCGGAGAAGGCGGCGCGCGAGGCCGAGGCCGCCGAGGCCGCTGCCGCGGAGCGCGCGGCCGAGCAGGAGCAGGCCGCCTCCCGTGACCAGGAGCGCGCGGCCGCCGAGCCGGAGCCGGAGCCGGAGCCCGAGCCCGTGGCGCAGCCGGAGCCCGAGCCCGTGGCGCAGCCGGAGCCCGAGCCCGAGCCGGAGCCCGCCCCCGTCTACAGCGGTGACGCCCGCGGCATCGCGCAGTCGATGCTCGGCAGCTACGGCTGGGGCATGGACCAGTGGAGCTGCCTGGACTCGCTGTGGCAGAAGGAGTCCGGCTGGAACCACACCGCGATGAACCCCAGCTCGGGCGCCTACGGCATCCCGCAGTCCCTCCCGGGCAACAAGATGGCCTCGGCCGGTGCCGACTGGCAGACCAACCCGGCCACCCAGATCGAGTGGGGCCTGGGCTACATCTCCGGCCGCTACGGCTCGCCCTGCGCCGCCTGGGCCCACTCCCAGGCCGTGAACTGGTACTGAGCCGGTCCCGGCATACCTGACAGCACCCCCGGTCGCGCCGCGGCCGGGGGTTTGTCATGCTCTGCCGCGTGGGCAACGACATCGTGGACGAAGGATCGCGCCGGGCACGTCAGGTGGCGGACCACCCGTGGCTGGAGAAGGTGGCCAGGGTCGGCTTCGCGGCCAGCGGGCTCATCCACCTGGTGCTCGGATGGATCGCCGGCCGGGTCGCCCTCGGCAGCGGCGGGGAGGCGGACACCAGCGGCGCCATCACGACGGTGCGTGAGGCCCCGGCCGGTCCGCTCCTGCTCTGGATCTGCGTCCTCGGCTTCGTCGCGCTCGCGCTCTTCCAGCTGCTCGACGGGATCTTCGGTGATGGCGAGACGGGTGACCGGGTCAAGGCCGCGGGCAAGGGCGTCCTGTATGCCGCTCTCGGCGTGATCTCGGTCCGCTTCGCGGTCGGTGGGGGCAGCTCGGGCGGTCAGGAGTCCAGCACCGACATCACCCAGCGGTTGATGGAGATGCCCGCGGGTCGCCTCCTCGTCGGCGCGGTGGCGCTCGGTGTCATCGCCGTCGGCGGCTACCACGTCTACAAGGGCTTCACGAAGAAGTTCCTCGAGGACCTGTCCGCCACCGGTGGCGGCAGCCTCGGCACCGGTGTGACGGTGGCCGGCATGATCGGCTACGTCGCCAAGGGAGTGGCCCTGCTGGTCGTCGGCGGCCTCTTCGGCCTCGCGGCGTGGCAGGCCGACCCGGACGAGGCCCAGGGGATGGACGGCGCCCTCAAGACGCTCGCCGAGCAGCCCTTCGGCACCGTCCTGCTCCTCCTCGTCGCGGTGGGCCTGGCGCTCTACGGCGTCTACAGCTTCGCCCGCGCCCGGTATGCCCGCATGGACTGACCCCTCCACCACCCTGAGCAAGGAAGCCTGCTTCGGACAAGGCAATATCCCCTGTCTTGCGAAGACATCTTTGCTCAGGTCGGGATGGAGTCGGGGCCGGCGTAAGGGCCGGGGACGAGATCGTCGATGCCCAGGGTGGTCGTCGCCAGCGCGACATAGCTCAGCGTGCTGGCCACCCAGAAGGGGCGGAAGGTCGTGGGGAGGGCCACGGCTCGCTCAGAGGCGACGGAGCCGGACGCGGTCGACGCTGTGGTCGGCGCCCTTGAGCAGCACGAGGGTCGCGCGGCTGCGGGTGGGGAGGATGTTGTCGACGAGGTTGGGGGCGTTGATCGTGTCCCAGATGTTCTCCGCGATGTCCACGGCGGCGTCGTCGGTGAGCGAGGCATACCGGTGGAAGTGCGAGTCCGGGTCGGCGAAGGCGGTACGCCGCAGCTCGAGGAAGCGGTCGACGTACCACCGCTTGATGTCCCCGACGTGGGCGTCGACGTAGACGGAGAAGTCGAAGAAGTCGCTCACCGCCAGACCGGGGCGGCCGTCGTCGTGCGGGCGCGGCGGCTGCAGGACGTTCAGTCCTTCGACGATGAGGACGTCCGGCCGGCGCACCACGATCTGCTCGTCGGGCACGATGTCGTAGACGAGGTGGCTGTAGACCGGGGCCCGCACCTCGGCCCTGCCTGCCTTGACCTCGCTCACGAAGCGCAGCAGCGCCCGCCGGTCGTAGGACTCGGGGAAGCCCTTGCGCGGCATGAGGTTGCGGCGGGCCAGCACCTCGTTGGGGAAGAGGAAACCGTCGGTGGTGACCAGGTCCACCTGCGGCGCGGACTCCCAGCGCGAGATGAGCTCCTTGAGGATACGGGCGGTCGTCGACTTGCCCACCGCCACCGAGCCGGCGACGCCGATGACGAAGGGCGTCCGCTCGTGCCCCTCGTCGAGGAAGTCGCTCGTCACCTGGTGCAGCCGCCCGGTCGCCCGTTCGTAGAACGACAGCAGCCGGCTGATGGGCAGGTAGACCTGCTCCACCTCGGCGAGGTCGAGGCGCTCCCCGAGACCCCGCAAGCGCTCGACGTCGGCGGCGTCCAGCCGCATCGGGTGCTCCTCGCGCAGCCGGGCCCAGTCACCCCGGTCCAGCTCGACATACGGGGACGGTATGCCCGAGCTTCCCTGCGCACCCATGACCGGCATTGTGCCAAGCGCGGCGGCGCGAGGCGGACGGGCGTGCCGGGCCGCGGCAGATGCCGTGCGGGCGGGGGCAGACACGTAGGCTTGCCCCCATGTGCGGAATCGTCGGATATGTGGGTCCTCGGACCAGCGAGAAGGCCCTCGACGTCGTCATGGAGGGACTCGGGCGGCTGGAGTACCGCGGCTACGACTCGGCCGGTGTCGCCGTGGTCGAGCAGGGCGGTGTGGGCACGCGCAAGCGGGCCGGCAAGCTGACCAACCTGAGCCAGGCCCTGGTCGAGGCGCCGCTCCCGGAGACGGCGACCGCGATCGGGCACACCCGGTGGGCCACCCACGGGGGCCCGACCGACGCCAACGCCCACCCGCACCGAGGGGGGTCCGGCGGCAAGCTGGCGCTCGTCCACAACGGGATCATCGAGAACTTCCACGCGCTGAAGCAGTCGCTGCTCGCCGACGGGGTCGACTTCTCCTCCGAGACGGACACCGAGGTCGTCGCGCACCTGCTCGACCGGGCCTTCGCGGGGTCCGGCGACCTCACCGAGGCCATGCGCGAGGTCGTCGGCACGCTCGAGGGCGCCTTCACCCTGCTGGCGGTCCACGCCGACCAGCCGGACGTCGTCGTCGGGGCCCGCCGCAACAGCCCGCTCGTCGTCGGGCTCGGGGAGGGCGAGAACTACCTGGGGTCCGACGTGGCCGCCTTCATCGGGCACACCCGGCAGGCGCTGGAGCTGGGCCAGGACCAGATCGTCACGATCACCCCGGACTCCTGCTCGATCGTCAACTTCGACGGCTCGCCCAGCGAGGGCAAGGCCTACGAGGTCACCTGGGACCGCCGCCGCGGAGAAGGGCGGCTACGAGACCTTCATGGAGAAGGAGATCCACGAGCAGCCGCACGCGGTGGGTGACACCCTGCTCGGGCGCACCGATGCCGAGGGCAACCTCATGCTCGACGAGCTGCACATCCCGGTGGAGGAGCTCCGCGCCGTCGACAAGATCGTCATCGTGGCCTGCGGCACCGCGTCCTACGCCGGCATGGTCGCGAAGTACGCCATCGAGCGGTGGACCCGCATCCCGGTCGAGGTCGAGCTCGCCCACGAGTTCCGCTACCGCGACCCGGTCATCGACGCGCGCACGCTGGTCGTGTCGATCTCCCAGTCGGGTGAGACCATGGACACCCTCATGGCGGTCCGGCACGCCAAGGAGCTGGGCGCCAAGACGGTCTCGATCTGCAACACCCACGGCTCGACGATCCCGCGGGAGTCCGACGCCGTCCTCTACACCCACGCCGGTCCGGAGATCGCGGTCGCCTCGACCAAGGCCTTCCTGGCCCAGATCACCGCCTCCTACGTGCTCGGGCTCTTCCTCACCTCGCTGCGCGGCGAGTCCTACGGCCGCAGCGCCGCGGAGATCATGGCCGAGCTGCAGGGCATCCCGGACAAGATCGAGCAGCTGCTGGGCACCATGGACCGGGTCGAGGAGATCGCCTACTTCATGGCCGACTCCCGGTCGGTCCTCTTCCTCGGCCGGCACGTCGGCTACCCCATCGCGATGGAGGGGGCGCTCAAGCTCAAGGAGCTCGCCTACATCCACGCCGAGGGCTTCGCCGCCGGGGAGCTCAAGCACGGGCCGATCGCCCTCATCGAGCCCGGTCAGCCGGTCTTCGTGGTCGTGCCCTCCCCGGACAGCGAGCACGGGCTGCACGGCAAGGTCGTCTCCAACATCCAGGAGATCCGCGCCCGCGGGGCGCGCACCCTGGTCATCGCCGAGGAGGGCGACGACGACGTCGTGCCCTTCGCCGACGAGGTCATCCGGGTGCCGCGGACCTCGCCGCTGCTGGCGCCGCTGCTCACCGTCGTCCCGCTGCAGGTCTTCGCGCTGCACCTGTCGACCGCCAAGGGTCTGGACGTCGACCAACCGCGCAACCTGGCCAAGTCGGTCACCGTCGAGTAGGCGGGGTCGTGGGTGTGCGGACCGGTGGTGCCCGGTGATCGTCGGCGTCGGGATCGACGTCGTCGACATCGCGCGCTTCGCCGCGCGGCTGGACGCCAACGCCCGGCTCGGTGAACGGCTCTTCACAGCCCAGGAGCTGGGCCTGCGCCCCGAGTCGATGGCGGCCCGTTTCGCCGCCAAGGAGGCGCTGGCCAAGGCGCTGGGTGCCCCGGTCGGGCTGCGCTGGACCGACGCGTGGGTGCAGCGCGACGAGGCCGGCCGCCCCCACCTGCGCACCGAGGGCACGGTCCGCGCCCGGGCGGACCAGCTCGGCGTCACCCGCCTGCACGTCTCGCTCTCGCACGACGCCGGAGTCGCCTCCGCCGTGGTGATCGCCGAGGCCGATCCCGTCCCCACCCCCACAGGAGGCTGACATGCTCCAGGCGTATGCCGTGCCCGACGTCCGCGAGGCCGAGGCCCGGGTGCTGGAGAGCTCGGCCGAGGGAGAGCTCATGCTCCGCGCCGCCCGGGGTCTGGCCGATGTCGTTCTCGCCCGCTGCGAGGAGCGCGGGGCGCACCGGGTCGTGGTGCTGGCCGGACCCGGCCACAACGGGGGCGACGCCCTGCACGCCGCGGCGATGCTGAGCGACCACGCCGAGGTCGCGGTCGTCGGTCTGGCCGCCGAGCTGCACGCCGGGGCCGAGCAGGCCGCGCGCTCGGCCGGGGTGGTGATGGAGGCGGTGGACCCCGACCTCGCCGAGGTGCCCGAGGCGGTCCACGCGCTACTCGCTGGCGCCGACGTCGTCGTGGACGGCCTGCTCGGCCTGGGCGGGCGACCGGGGCTGCAGGGCGCGATGCGGGCCGTGCTCGACGCTGTGCCGGACGCGGCATACCTCGTCGCCGTCGATCTGCCCAGCGGCGCCGACCCCGAGGGCGCGGCACCTCTCGAGGACTGCGTCCACGCCGACGAGACCGTCACCTTCGCGGTCCCCAAGCCGGTGCACCTGCTGCCGGTGACGGCGCCGGCGGTCGGGAGGCTGACCGTGGTCGACATCGGCGTCCGCCTGGACACCGAGCCGGTCGCGGAGCGGCTGCTGCCCGAGGACGTCGCCGGGCTGTGGCCGGTGCCCACGGCCTCGGACGACAAGTACCGCCGGGGCGTGCTCGGGGTGATCGCCGGCAGCGCCGACTACCCGGGTGCTGCCGTGCTGTGCACCACCGCCGCGCTGGAGGCCGGGGTGGGCATGGTGCGCTACCTCGGCCCGGACCCGGTGCGCGACCTCGTCCTGGCCGCCTGCCCCGAGGTCGTCCCCGGGCAGGGGCGGATCCAGGCGATGGTCATGGGGCCGGGGGTGCCGGTGCAGGGCGGGGAGACCGGGGACCGCCGGCAGATCCAGTGGTTCCGGCAGGCACTGGCCAGCGACGTCCCGCTCGTCGTCGACGCGGGCGCGCTCCAGCTGCTCGGTCACTGGCAGCGCACCGGGCACCTGCGGTGCGAGGCCCCCACCCTGCTGACCCCGCACGCCGGTGAGCTCGCGAGCCTGCTCACCGAGCTGCGCGACGAGGAGGTCTCGCGGGAGCAGGTGGAGGCCGAACCGGTCCGGCACGCCCGGCGCGCGGCCCGCTCGACCGGCGCGGTGGTGCTGCTCAAGGGGGCCACCACGGTGATCGCCGACCCGGACCCCGGCGTCCCGGTGCGCACGCAGACCGACGCGCCGGCCTGGCTGTCCACCGCCGGCGCGGGGGACGTGCTCGCGGGCCTCTGCGGGGCGTTGCTCGCGGCCGGGCTGTCCCCGCGCGACGCCGGGTCCCTCGGCGCCCTCGTGCACGGGAGGGCGGCGCACCGGGCCAACCCGGGTGGGCCCGTCCGGGCCACCGCGGTGGCCCGGGCGATCCCGGGCGTGGTCAGCGAGCTGCTGCGTCGCTGACGGGTGACCTGCCCGCGCAGCGCGGGCAGGTGACGGACAGTGCCGAGTGCCCGAGCCTTGGTTCGAACCCCAGGCTGCGGAGGTGGTCGGCCACCGGTGCCACGACCTCGGCGGGCAGGTCGACGACCGTGCCGCACGCCGAGCACGCCGCGTGCGCGTGGGGACGCCCCGTGACCTCGGCGGAGAAGTGGAAGCCGGGCTCGGCGTGGTCCACGTGGACGTGGCTGAGCACCCCGACGGCGCACAGGCTCTCCAGCGTCCGGTAGGTCGTCGACAGGTGCGGAGCACCCTCCTCGCCCAGCGCCTCGTGGATCTGGGCCGCCGTCGGGTGACCACCCAACCGGGCGAGCGCACCGAGGATCTGCTCGCGTGCGGCGGTCAGGCGACCCCCACGCCGCCGGAGGAGGGCGACGGCCTCGGCGACCAGGTCCGGGTGGTGCATGCCGCCAGTCTGCCTCAGTGGCGCCCGGCGGGAGGGGCGCCCGGCCTTGCTAGGTTGACGGCATGGATCAGCGTCTGTCCCTCGTGACCCTGGGTGTGAGCGACCTCGAGCGTGCCCGCGCGTTCTACCAGGCCCTGGGCTGGACGCCCGGGCCCTCGCCGGACCACATCGCCTTCTTCCAGGCCGGTGGCATGGTGGTGGCGCTGTGGGAGCGTGCCGCGCTCGCCGTGGACTCCGGCATCGACATCGACTCGGACACCGACGAGACGCCGGGCAGCGGTGACTCCTGGGGTGGCAAGGTGCTGGGGGTCAACCTGCCGACCACGGCGGACGTCGACGACCAGATGAAGGACGCGGAGCAGGCCGGTGCGACCGTGCTCCGGGCCCCGAGCACCCGCTTCTGGGGTGGCTACTCCGGGGTCTTCACCGACCCGGACGGCCACGTGTGGGAGATCGCGCACAACCCGTTCTGGACGGTCACCGAGGACGGCCGCACGCTCCTGGGCGACGGTCGCGGGTAGTCCGGGTCGGTCTCAGCCCGGCGCGCCTGCGGTCTCCCGGGGTGCCGTCTCGCGGCGCCCGATCATGAGCGACAGGACCGCCGCGCCGAGGCACAGCCCGCCGGCGGTGAGCCAGGCCAGGGTGTAGTCGCCCTGGGTGTCGCGCACCACCCCGGCGGCGGTCGCCGCCACCGCGGCGCCCAGCTGGTGCGAGGCGAAGACCCAGCCGAAGACCATCGGGGCACGTTCCCCGAAATGCTCCTGGCAGAGCGCGACCGTCGGTGGCACGGTCGCCACCCAGTCCAGCCCGTAGAAGATGATGAAGGCCCACATGCTCGGCTGCACGTCCGGGCCCAGCAGCATCGGCAGGAACATGAGCGACACCCCGCGCAGGCTGTAGTAGAGGCCGAGCAGCAGGCGCGGGTCGACGCGGTCGGTGAACCACCCCGCTGGCGACCGTGCCCACGATGTCCACCAGCCCGATCACCGCGAGCAGGCTGGCCGCCGCGGTGAGCGGCATGCCGTGGTCGTGCGCCGCCGGCACGAAGTGGGTGCCGACGAGGCCGTTGGTGGAGGCCCCGCAGATGGCGAAGCCGCCGGCCAGCAGCCAGAAGGTCCGCGTCCGGGCCGCGTCCCGCAGCGCCGTGAGGGCCACCAGACCTGCGTTGCCGCGCTGCGTCGGCGGCGCGGGGGTCGGGTGCTTCGGGGTGGCGCCGTAGGCCTCCAGGCCGAGCGCGTGCGGGTGGTCCCGGACCACGAGGGCCACGAGCGGCAGCACGAGCAGGGCCGCACCGGCCACGACGAGCGCCGGCACCCGCCAGCCGAAGGCCGTGGCCAACCAGGCCACGGCCGGCAGGAAGACGAGCTGCCCGGTGGCGCCGGCGGCGGTGAGGATGCCGCTGACCAGGCCACGTCGCGTCACGAACCACCGCGAGACCAGGGTGGCCACGAAGGCCATGGAGATGGATCCCGCCCCCAGGCCGACGACGACGCCCCACAGCAACCACAGCTGCCAGGGCTGGGTCATGAGGACCGTCAGTCCGCTGCCGCTGGCCAGCAGGAGCAGCGCGACGGTGAGGACCGGCCGGATCCCGAAGCGGTCCATCAGTGCGGCGGCGAAGGGGGAGAACAGGCCGAAGAGCACCAGGTTGATGGACACCGCCATCCCGATGGTGCCGTGCGACCACCCGAACTCCGTGTGCAGCGGATCGATGAGCACGCCCGGCACCGACCGGAATCCGGCCGCCCCGACGATCGCCACGAAGCCCGCCAGGGCGACCCACCAGGCACGATGCACCCGTGGAGCACGGGCGCCCCGCGTCGGGCTGGTGCGGTCGGGGGAGGCGGGCGACGTCATACCCCCATCGTGGGTCACCCCGGACGTGCGCACGAGTGGTGGAGAAGCCGATATGTGCCAAATTTCGGCCATGACGACCAGCGCGCCCGACGACACCGACCTGCGACCGCACCGGGTGGCTGTGCTCTGCCTCCCCCGCTCGTCGGCTACGACATGGTGATCGTGCCGCAGGTGCTGGGGGCGGTGCGCGACGGGCAGGGTCGCTGCCTTTACGAGGTGCGGGTGTGCGGGCTCGAGCCCGGCCCGGTCCCGACGCCGAAGGGGTATGCCGTGCTCGTCGAGCACGGCGCCGAGGCTCTCGCCTGGGCGGACACGGTGGTCGTCCCCGGCACGCGCTACGCACCGGCGCGCGAGCGCGGCGAGGTGGGGCCGGAGCTGGCTGCCGCCTGGGCGCGGGTGCGACCAGGGACGCGGCTGGTCTCCATCTGCACCGGCGCCTTCGTCCTGGCCGCGCTGGGGCGTGCCGCCGCGCGCCGAGCAGTCGACCGCGGCCACCCGGGAGTGGGCCCGGGCCCACCCGCGTCAGGCGGTGCGGGTGGACGACCTCGTCGCCCGCTCCGGGATGAGCGAGCGCACCTTCGGTCGTCGCTTCCGCGCCGAGACGGGGTTGTCGCCGCACCAGTGGCTCGTGCGGACGCGGCTGCAGCGCGCGCTGGAGCTGCTGGAGGGCAGCGACCTCCCGGTCGACCGCGTCGCCGAGGAGGCCGGCTTCGGCACGGCAGCCGCGCTGCGGCACCGGATGCGCCTCGAGCTCGGCACCTCACCGCAGCGATACCGCCGCACCTTCGCCGGACCCGCGGCTACGCCTGCGGCCGGTTGAGCGCGCTGCAGACCGCGTGCAGCGAGGCCCGCACGGTGGAGGAGTTGATGCCCACGCCCCACCTCACCTCGCCGCCGACAGCGCACTCGACGTAGGCGGCGGCGAGCGCGTCCTCCCCGGCGGAGAGGGCATGCTCGGCGTAGTCGAGCACCCGGATGTCGTGGCCCAGGGCGTTCATGCCGTCCACGAAGGCCGAGATGGGGCCGTTGCCGTGCCCGGAGATCTGCCGGTCCTGGCCGTCGACCGTGACGCTCGCCTCGAGCCGGACGTCGTCGGCGTCACCCTCCACGTGCGAGCTGGTGAAGTCGTGCAGGACGATCGGCCCGTCCTGCTCGAGGTATTCGTGCTGGAAGGACTCCCAGATCTGCGTGGGGGTCATCTCCCCGCCCTCGGTGTCGGTGTGCCGCTGGACCGCCTGGCTGAACTCGATCTGCAGGCGCCGGGGCAGGTCGAGCTTGCGCTCGGTCTTCATGACGTAGGCCACGCCACCCTTGCCGGACTGGCTGTTGACCCGGATCACGGCCTCGTAGGTGCGCCCGATGTCCTTGGGGTCGACGGGCAGGTAGGGCACCTCCCACCGGAACGCGTCGACCTCGGCACCAGCGGCGGAGGCGTCCCGCTCCATCGCCTCCAGGCCCTTCTTGATCGCGTCCTGGTGGCTGCCGGAGAAGGCGGTGAAGACGAGGTCGCCGCCGTAGGGGTGCCGCTCGGGCACGGGCAGCTGGTTGCAGTGCTCCACGGTGCGCCGGATCTCGTCGATGTCGGAGAAGTCGATCATCGGGTCGACGCCCTGGCTGAACAGGTTCATACCCAGGGTCACCAGGCAGACGTTGCCGGTGCGCTCACCGTTGCCGAACAGGCAGCCCTCGATCCGGTCGGCGCCCGCCAGGTATCCCAGCTCGGCAGCGGCCACGCCGGTCCCACGGTCGTTGTGGGGGTGCAGCGACAGGATCACGTGCTCCCGGTGGTCCAGGTGGCGGCTCATCCACTCGATGGAGTCGGCATACACGTTGGGCGTGGCCATCTCCACCGTCGCCGGCAGGTTGATGATGACCGGGGCCTGCGCCGTCGGGACGAAGACCTCCATCACGGCGTTGCAGACGCGGGCGGCGAACTCCAGCTCGGTGCCCGTGTAGGACTCGGGGGAGTACTCGTAGAAGACGTCCGTGCCCGGAGGCAGCTGCTCCTCGTACTTCTTGCAGGCGCGCGCACCGCGCACGGCGATATCGACGATCTCGTCCTCGCTCGCGCCGAAGACGACCCGCCGCTGCAGCGTGGACGTCGAGTTGTAGAGGTGGACGATGGCCTGCCGGGCGCCGGCGATGGCCTCGTAGGTGCGCTCGATGAGGTGCTCCCGGGCCTGGGTCAGGACCTGGATCACCACGTCGTCGGGGATCAGGTCCTCCTCGATGAGCATGCGGACGAAGTCGAAGTCGGTCTGGCTGGCGGCCGGGAAACCGACCTCGATCTCCTTGTATCCCATCCGCACGAGGAGCTCGAACATGCGGCGCTTCCGGTCCGGGGTCATCGGGTCGATGAGCGCCTGGTTGCCGTCACGCAGGTCGACCGCGCACCACCGTGGTGCCTCGGTGATGGTGCGGCTCGGCCAGGTGCGGTCCGGCAGGTCGACCGCCGGGAAGGGGGCATACCGGTCGATCGGCATGCCGCTGGGCTGCTGGGGGTTGGGGTGGTGCACCGCAGAGGTGTCGGTGGTGATGACGCTCACGAGAGGATCTCCTCGCTGGGGGCTGGTGGGCTGGTGTCCGTGGCAGCAGCGACTCCGCAGCGAGGGCCGGACCTAGGAGGTCTCGCTGCGGCAGCCGAGGAGGAGCAGGTGAGTCATCGCCTGCGACTCTAGCTCATGACGATGACGTCGCGTCAACCCGGGACCGCGCGTCGCGCCGCTCCGCAACCACGCTGGTGAGGACGGTGACCGCGAGGATGCCGACGATGACCAGCAGCGAGGCCAGGGTGGGGACGGTCGGCACGCCCTCCCAGACGCCGTGCGCCCAGTGCAGCACGAGCTTGACGCCGATGAAGGCCAGGATGAGCGACAGGCCGTAGCCCAGGTGGCGCAGCTGCCCCAGCGCCCCCTCGAGCACGAAGTAGAGGGCGCGCAGGCCGAGCAGGGCGAAGGCGTTGGTGGCGAAGACCAGGTAGGGGTCACCGGTGATGCCGTAGACCGCGGGCACGGAGTCGACGGCGAAGACGACGTCGGTGCCGAGGATCGCCAGGGCGACCAGCGCGAAGGGGGTGAGCGCCCGGCGGCCGCCCTCCCGCACGGTGAAGCGGGTGCCCCGGTAGTCGTCGGTGACGGCGAAGAAGCGACGGGTGAGGCGGACGGCAGGCAGCTTGGCCACCTCCACGTGGCTGTCCGTCCGGGCGTCCTTGAGCACCTTCCAGGCGGTCGCCAGCAGGATGAGACCGAAGACGAGGAAGGTGACGGCGAAGTTGGCGAGATGAGGCTGCGCCAGGCGATGAAGATGCCACGCAGGACCAGCGCGCCGATGATGCCGATGAGCAGCACCGCTGCTGCAGCTCGCGGGGCACGGCGAAGGCGCTCAGGATGAGGATGAAGACGAAGAGGTTGTCGACCGACAGCGACTTCTCGACGAGGTAGCCGGTGTAGTACTCCAGCCCGGTCTGGCTGCCGAAACGCTGCCAGATCCAGAGCCCGAAGAGCAGCGGCAGCGCGAGGTAGAAGACCGACCAGGCCAGCGCCTCCTTCATCGACACCGCGTGCGGCCCCGGGTCAGGACCATGTCGAAGGCCAGCAGCAGGACCACCCCGCCGAAGGTGATGGCCCACAGCACCGGGTCGGCGATGCTGCTGGTGGAGGTGGTCTCGGCCGGGGCCAGGGGCAGGAACGTCACGAAGGGTCCTCTCGATCACGACGCGCGGATCGAGGTCTCTTTCACCCTGGCACCAGGGCGCGCGCCGAGCGGGGCTCGGGCCCCGCGTAGTGGCCGACGCGACGTTCGGGAAATACTCCCCTCGAAGGGCCCACGATAGGAACGGCCGGGGCCGGGTGTCAACGTGGCGCCTCGTCTGCCGTATGCCGCCTGTCCCTGCCGCGCGCCGCGACGGCGCCCCTGCCGCGCGCCGCGACGGCGCCCCTGCCGTGCGCCGCCTGCCGAGAAGGTGCCCCCGCCGCTCGGGGTCAGTCCACGGCCGAGGTGACCGTCGGCTTCCAGGAGGGACGGCCGCGCTCGAACGCCGCGATGTCGTCCTCGTGGCCCAGGGTCAGGGAGATGTCGTCCAGGCCGTTCTCCAGCCGCCACGCGACGTAGTCGTCCACCTGGAAGGGCGCGGTGATGTCGCCGCAGACGACGCCGCGGCCCGGCAGGTCGACGGTGATCTCGGTGCCGGGCTCGGCCTCGAGCTGCTTCCAGATGAGCTCGATGTCGCCCTGGTCCAGCTGCGCCGTGAGCAGGCCTTGTTTGCCCGAGTTGCCGCGGAAGATGTCGGCGAACCGGCTGGAGAGCACCGCGCGGAAGCCGTACTGCTGCAGCGCCCACACGGCGTGCTCGCGGCTGGACCCGGTGCCGAAGTTGGGACCGGCGACGAGGACAGAGCCCCGCGCGTACGGCTCGGTGTTGAGGACGAAGGAGGGGTCCTCGCGCCAGCGCGAGAACAGGCCCTTCTCGAAGCCGGTGCGCGAGACCTGCTTGAGCCAGTGCGCGGGGATGATCTGGTCGGTGTCGACGTCGGAGCGCCGCAGCGGCACGCCGATCCCGGTATGCGTGGTGAACGGCTCCATCAGACCAGTGCTCCCTGGGTCGTGCCGGCAGGGCTCAGGTCGGCCGGCCGGAGAGCGTGCCGCGGACGGCGGTGGCCGCCGCGACCGCGGGCGACACGAGATGGGTCCGCCCGCGTGCTCCCTGACGACCCTCGAAGTTGCGGTTGGAGGTCGAGGCGCAGCGTTCCTCCGGGGAGAGCTGGTCGGGGTTCATGCCGAGGCACATGGAGCACCCGGCGAGCCGCCACTCGGCCCCCGCGTCGACGAAGACCTGGTCCAGCCCCTCGGCCTCGGCCTGCTGCCGCACCGCGTGCGACCCCGGCACGACGAGCACCCGCACCCCGGGGGCGACGGTGCGGCCCCGCAGGACGTCGGCGGCCAGCCGGAGGTCCTCGATCCGCCCGTTGGTGCAGGAGCCGAGGAAGACCGCGTCCACGGCGATCTCCCGCATGGGGGTTCCGGCCTCCAGCCCCATGTAGGCCAGGGCCCGGCGCGCGGTGTCCTGGGCGTCCTCGTCACCGGCGTCGGCCGGGTCCGGCACCGCCTGACCGAGCTGCACCGACTGCGCCGGGTTGGTGCCCCAGGTGACGTAGGGGCTCAGGCTGCTGCCGTCGATGACGACCTCGGCGTCGAAGACCGCGTCGTCGTCGGTGCGCAGCGCGCGCCAGGCCTCCACCGCGGCGTCCCAGTCTGCTCCGGTCGGTGCGTGCGGGCGACCCTGCACGTAGTCGAAGGTCGTCTGGTCCGGGGCGATCATGCCGGCCCGGGCCCCCGCCTCGATCGACATGTTGCAGATGGTCATCCGGCCCTCCATCGACAAGGCCTCGATCGCCGGTCCGCGGTACTCCAGCACGTAGCCCTGCCCGCCACCGGTGCCGATCCGGTTGATGACCGCGAGGATGATGTCCTTGGCGCCCACGCCGTCGGGCAGCGAGCCCTCGACCGTGATCGCCATCGTGCGGAACGGCCGCAGCGGCAGCGTCTGGGTGGCCAGCACGTGCTCCACCTCCGAGGTCCCGATGCCGAAGGCGAGGGCCCCGAAGGCGCCGTGCGTCGAGGTGTGGCTGTCGCCGCACACGATGGTCATCCCGGGTTGCGTCAGCCCCAGCTCGGGGCCGATGACGTGCACGATGCCCTGCCCCAGCCGGCCCCGCTCGTGGTGCACGATGCCGAACTCCTCGCAGTTGGTGCGGAGCGCGTCGAGCTGCGTGCGGGAGGTCAGGTCCGTCACCGGGCCGAGCGTGGTGGGGACGTTGTGGTCCTCGGTCGCCAGCGTGAGGTCCGGGCGCCGGACCGGGCGGCCCTTCTCGCGCAGCCCGTCGAAGGCCTGCGGGCTCGTCACCTCGTGCACGAGGTGCAGGTCGATGTAGAGCAGGTCCGGCTCGCCCTCGACGGAGCGCACCACGTGCTGCTCCCAGAGCTTCTCGGCCAGGGTCCGTCCAGTTCGTTCGGACACGGTCCGACCCCTTCCATGTCGCCGTGGTGGTGGGTGAGAGACAATGCGCTCAACTGTAAGCCCAGTCGTTGACGCCACGTCACGGAGGTCGCCTGTGCCCACCCGCTCCCATTCCCTCGCCGTGCTGCCGGGAGACGGTGTCGGCCCGGAGGTGACCGCCGCCGCGCTGGAGGTCCTCGACGCCGCACATCAGCGTTTCGGTTTCACGACCGAGCGCACCGTCGTCCCCCTGGGCGCCGAGCACTACCTCGAGACCGGCGAGCTGCTCACCGAGGACACCGTCGCGCAGCTGCGCGAGCACGACGCCATCCTCTTCGGCGCGATCGGCAGCCCGAAGGTGCGTCCCGGCATCCTGGAGCGGGGCATCATCCTCGCGCTGCGCGGAGCCATGCGGCAGGCGGTCAACCTGCGCCCGGTCCGGCTCTACCCCGGCGTCCCGACCCCGATCGCCGGTCTGGAGCCGCAGCGCTGCGACCTGGTCATCGTGCGGGAGAACACCGAGGGCGCCTACGTCGCGCAGGGCAGCACCGTGCACCGCGGCACCCCGGCCCGCACCGCGGTGCAGGAGTCGGTCAACACCTGGTATGCCGTCGAGCGCGCCGTCGAGTTCGCCTACCGGCTGGCCTCGGTGCGGCGCGGGCGGGTCACGCTGTGCCACAAGACCAACGTGCTGGTCGAGGCCGGGTCGCTGTGGCTTGACGTCATGGAGGAGGTCGGGCAGCGCTTCCCCGACGTGGAGACCGACTACGTCCACGTCGACGCGATGTGCATGCACCTGCCGGTGAGCCCCGAGCGCTTCGACGTCGTCGTCACCGACAACCTCTTCGGCGACATCGTCACCGACCTGGGCGCGGTCGTACAGGGCGGCCTGGGGGTCGCCGCCAGCGGCAATCTCAACCTGGAGGGGACCGGCACGAGCATGTTCGAGCCCATCCACGGGTCGGCGCCGGACATCGCCGGTCGGGGCTGGGCCAACCCGGCGGGCGCCTGCCTCTCGCTCGCGCTCCTGCTGGGCGAGCTCGGCGAGGGCGAGGCCGCCGCCACGGTGGAGGGCGCCACCGCCGCCGTGCTGGGGCAGCTGCCGGCGCTGGCCGGGGAGGCGATGGGCGCGAGCACCGGAGAGCTCGGTGCGCGGATCGCCGCAGCGGTCGCCGAGGGGAGCACGAGCCCGGTCCCGGGCAGCCTCATGGGCCAGCTGGCCCGGGTGAGGACTGCGTGAACGACCTCTACCCCGCCCGGGCGGTCGTCGACCTGGACGCCATCGCGCACAACGTGGGGGTCCTGCGGGAGCGCGCGGGCTCGGCGGAGGTCATGGCCGTCGTCAAGGCCGACGCCTACGGCCACGGGCTGGTCCCGAGCGCCCGGGCGGCGCTGGCCGGGGGCGCGGCGGCGCTGGGCGTCGCCCAGCCCTACGAGGCCCTCGCGCTGCGCGCCGCCGGGGTGGAGGCGCCCGTGCTGTGCTGGCTCACCGCACCGGGGACCGATCTGGGCCCGCTGGTCCGTGAGGGCGTGGAGGTCGCCGCCTCGGCCCGCTGGACGCTGGACGCCGTGGCAGCGGCGGCCCGGGAGCAGGACCGGGTGGCCGTCGTCCAGCTCAAGGCCGACACCGGCCTGGGGCGCAACGGCGCCTATGCCCTGCCGCTCCGGTCGGGCCCGGACACGGACTGGTCCGACCTGGTGGCGCACGCCGCTGCGCTCCAGGCAGAGGGCGTGCTGCGGGTGCGCGGTGTCTTCAGCCACTTCGCGCACGCCGACGCGCCCTCCCACCCCACGGTCCGGGGGCAGCAGGAGACCTTCGCCCGGGCCGTCGCCGTGGCGGAGGAGGCGGGGCTGCGCCTCGAGGTCCGGCACCTGAGCAACTCCGCGGCGACCCTGACCACCCCGGGGGCCGCCTGGGACATGGTGCGCCCCGGCCTCGCCGTCTACGGGCTGACGCCGGTGCCCGAGGTGGGCTCGGCGCAGGACTTCGGGCTCCGGCCGGCGATGCGGGTCGTCGCGCGCTCCGTGCTCGCCAAGCGGCTGCCCGCCGGCCAGGGGGTCTCCTACGGGCACGCCTACGCCCCGTCGCGCGAGACCACCGTCCTCGACGTCCCGATCGGGTATGCCGACGGCATACCTCGTCACGCCTCCGGCGCCGGTCCGGTCCAGGTGCGCGGGCAACGGTTCTCCGTCTCCGGCCGCGTGTGCATGGACCAGTTCGTCGTGGACGTCGGCGACCTGGACGTCGACGACGGCGAGGAGGTGGTGCTCTTCGGTCCGGGGGACGACGGGGAGCCCACCGCGCAGGAGTGGGCCGACGCCGCGGGGACCATCAGCTACGAGATCGTCAGCCGTCTGGGGTCCAGGGTGCCGCGCGAGCACGTCGGGGTGATCGCCAGATGACCCCGGAGCACGAACGGCGGTGGACGCTGCCGATGGCGCAGGACACCCGGGACCTCGGGCGCGAGCTGGGCGCGGTGCTCCGCGAGGGCGACCTGGTGGTGCTCACCGGTGACCTCGGGGCGGGGAAGACGACCTTCACCCAGGGGCTGGCCGAGGGTCTGGGCGTCCGGGGCCCGATCACCTCGCCGACCTTCGTCATCGCCCGGGTGCACCCGTCGGTGACCGGGGGGCCGGACCTCGTGCACGTCGACGCCTACCGGCTCTCCGGCGGCGCCGAGCTGGACGACCTCGACCTGGACGCCTCGCTGGAGGAGTCGGTGACGGTGGTCGAGTGGGGCGAGGGGCTGGCCGAGAGCCTGGCCGCGCAGCGGCTCGAGGTGCTGCTGCAGCGCTCCGGGAGCGAGGACGAGGAGGAGCAGGAGCGCGTCGCGGTGCTGCGCGGGGTGGGGGAGCGCTGGGCCGACGGACTCGCCGAGGTGGGGCAGGAGCGATGAGCGCACCGACGATCCTCACGGTATGCACCGGCAACGTGTGCCGCTCCCCGCTGCTGGAGCGGATGCTCCAGCGCGACGTCGACGGCGCGCACGGACCCGGACGCGTCGCCGTCCGCTCCGCCGGGACCGGGGCGCTCGTCGGCGCGCCCATGGACGAGCGGTCGGCCGAGATCCTCGTTGGGCTGGGTGGCGACCCGACCGGGTTCGTGGCCCGGCGGCTCACCGCCGAGCTGGTGTCCGACGCCGCTCTCGTCCTCGCCGCGACGCCGACGCACCGCTCGCAGGTCGTCCAGCTGGACCCCCGTGCGCTGCGGCGGACCTTCACCGCGCAGGAGTTCGCCGGGCTGGTCGCGGCCGTGCCGGACGAGGACCTCCCGACGTGGGAGGAGCCGGCCACGGCTCTGGCCGAGCTGTGCACGGCGGCCCGGGCCGCCCAGGGTGCCGCGACCCGCCCGGCCGGCGAAGGTCTGGTCGATCCCTACCGGCAGCCGGACGCGGTCTACGACCGGCTCCGGGCCCAGGTGGTGGAGCTCAGGCCGCTCCTCGCCCGCGGTCTCGCCCGCTGAGCCGGGAGGGTCCGGGCACAGCAGCCGGGGCCAGCGGCGCGGGCGCCGGCGGGGCAGCCGGAGCAGCGCGACGGCGACGAGGGCCTGCGGTTCGAGGTGCCCCAGCTCGCGGGAGTCGGTGCCGTGCCCGTCGGAGAGCACCCAGAGCGCTCCGTCGTGACGGATGCCCGCCAGCCGCTTGACCGCCAGGGGCCGGGGACTGCCGGCGTGGTCCGGCGGCAGTCGGACCACGACGACGGAGCCAGGACGCGGCCGGCCGCCGTGGCGGACCAGCAGCCGGTCACCGGGCGCCAGGATCGGCAGCATCGAGGATCCGGTCACGCGCGCCACCCCCACCGCGCCGGGGTGTCCCCACGTGTCACTCACACGCGGTAGGGTAGCGAGCGACCCAGGGGTGACATCGGGTCGACGATGGGATGAGCACGAGATGTCCGAGGAACGGACATTTTTTCTGCGTGTGGGGTAGACGCCATCGTGGGTGGGTGCTTTACTGAGAGGTAGGTAAAGATTTAGTAAGGTCAGGCTGATAGGGGATCGGCCGCATACCGCAGGGACAGGATGGGAATTGCCGTGACCGTGATCGCAGGCACCGCAGCACGTGAGGCGTCGGGGACGTCGATGAGAACTGTCGACGCCAGCTACCCCTTCGTCATCCCGGACTCGCTCCAGGGGATGGTCGACCGACCGAGCGGCGGTCGCAAGACGCCGCACCGTGCCCGGCGCTACCTCGCGCCCTACCTCAGCACCCTCAAGGTGCTCGACCTCGTGCTCATCACCGTGGCGGTCCTGGCCGCCTACGTGACCCGCTTCGGGCTGGACGAGTCCATGCAGCGGGTCTCCGGCATCGGCTACGGCTACATCGCCTTCACCCTGGTGCTCGTCTGGGTGCTCGCCCTCCACGTCCAGCGGGCCTACGACGGCCGCACCGTGGGCCACGGGGTGCAGGAGTACCGCCAGGTCTTCGCCGCCTCCACCTGGGTCTTCGCCGCCGTCGCCATCGTCGGCTTCGCCTTCCGGCTCGAGATCGCCCGTGGCTTCGTGATCGTGGCCTTCCCGCTGGGGACGTTGATGCTGCTCGCCGGCCGCTGGGGCGCCCGGCGCTGGCTGGTGGCCCGTCGCAAGAGCGGGCAGCTGTCCGACCGCGTCATCCTCGTCGGTGACGCGAACCACGTCGCCGGGCTCGTCACCGCGCTGCGCCGCAGCCCGGACGCCGGCTACAACGTCCTGGGCGCCTGTGTCGACGACGCCGAGGGAACGGTGCAGGGCGTGCCGGTGCTCGGCCCGGAGTCGGACGTGCTGCTCCAGGCCCTGGACCACCACGTCGACGTCGTGGCGGTCTCCTCCTCGGCCGGCCTCGGGACCACCGGGCTGCGTCAGCTCGGGTGGGCGCTGGAGTCCACCGACATCGACCTCGTCGTCGCCCCCGGCATCATGGACGTCGCCGGTCCCCGCGTGCTCACCCGCCCGGTGCAGGGCCTGCCGCTCATCCACGTCGAGGCCCCGCGCTTCGTCGGTCCCGAGCGGGTGCTCAAGAACGTCATGGACCGGCTCATGGCCCTGGCGGTCACGCTGGTCCTGCTGCCGGTCATGCTCGCCGTGGCGCTGGCGGTCAAGCTCGAGGACCGCGGCCCGGTGCTCTTCTGTCAGGAGCGCATCGGCCAGGACGGTCGCAGCTTCTCGATGTTCAAGTTCCGCAGCATGGTCATGGACGCCGAGGCCCGGCTCGCCGAGCTGAGAGACTCCAACGAGGGCGCCGGCCCGATGTTCAAGATGCAGCGTGACCCGCGGGTCACCCGCGTGGGCGCCTTCATCCGGCGCTACTCCCTGGACGAGCTGCCCCAGCTGCTCAACGTGCTGCGCGGCGAGATGAGCCTGGTCGGACCCCGTCCGCCGCTGCCGCGCGAGGTCGCCGAGTATGCCCGTGACACGCACCGCCGTCTGCTGGTGCGGCCCGGCATGACCGGCCTGTGGCAGATCAGCGGCCGCAGCGACCTCTCCTGGGAGGAGGCGGTGCGCCTCGACCTCTACTACGTGGAGAACTGGAGCCCTCTCCTCGACGGCATGATCATGTGGCGCACCGCGCGGGTCGTGCTTGGCTCCGAGAGCGGCGCCTACTGAGCGAGCCCGCCTCGGCTAGGGTGCCCGGGTGAGATCCCGCGTCGCCTATCTCGGCCCGGCCGGCACCTTCACCGAGCAGGCCGTGCGCCAGTGGGACGTCGGTCGAGCTCACGAGGCGTGGCCGGCGCCCACCGTTCCGGCCGCGATCGCCGCGCTGCGCGAGGGCGACGCCGAGGCGGCGGTGGTCCCCTTCGAGAACTCGGTGGAGGGGTCCGTGCCCGCCACCCTCCAGGCCCTCCTCGAGGACGCCCGGGTGCGGATCTGCGAGGAGATCCTCGTCGAGGTGCAGTTCGACCTCCTGGCCCGCGGCAGCACCACCCTCGGCCAGGTCGACGTCGTGGCCACGCACCCGCACGCGGCGGCCCAGACCAGGGACTGGTTGGCGCAGCACCTGCCGCGGGCCGAGCTCGTCCAGGAGTCCTCGACCGCGCGCGCCGCGCAGGCGGTGGCCGAGGGGCGCTACGACGCCGCGATCGCCTCGCCCGAGGCAGGGGCGGCCTACGGGCTCACCCCCCTCGCCCGGCGGATCGCCGACCGGGACGGCGCCCTGACCCGGTTCGTCCTGCTGCGCCGTGACGCACCGGTGCCCCCGCCGACCGGGGCGGACCGCACCACCCTCGTCGCCCTCATCTGGCAGAACCGGCCGGGCGCGCTCCTCGAGCTGCTGGAGCAGTTCGCCGTCCGGGGGATCGACCTGACCCGGCTGGAGTCCCGCCCGACCGGGGAAGGGCTGGGGGAGTACTGCTTCTGGATCGACGCCGACGCGCACCTGTCCGAGGCACGGATGAGCGAGGCGCTGCTGGGGCTGCGGCGCACGTGCCGGGACGTGCGCTTCCTCGGCTCCTACCCCCGCGCAGACGGCCGGCTGCCCGCGGTGCCCTTGCACGCGGACGAGCAGGCGTACCGCGAGGCGCGGGAGTGGCTCGAGAGCCTGTGACCCGGTCCGGCGCCGCTCAGCGGTCCAGCTGGAGCCAGCGGGTCCAGCCGCCGTTGAGGACGAGCCAGGCCATGAGGCCGTAGCCCGCCTGGCCGGGGTGCACGGTGTCGCCGGCGGCGAGGTCGGACTGCCACTGGTCGTGGCTGAGCAGGGGGGCGAAGCAGTCGACGTAGGGCACGCCGCGGCGGGCGCAGACGTCGGCGAGCGCGTCCGCGAGCACCTGCAGCTTCGCGTTGACCTCGGCGTCCAGCGTGGGCGTCGGGCCGACGACGAAGGTGGCGATGCCCGTCGAGCTGGCCTCGTCCAGCACGTTCGCCAGGTTGAGGCGGGAGCGAGCCGTCGTCACCCCCTGGGCGACGTCCTCGGCCCCGACCCCGATGACGAGGCGACGCTCGGAGCGTCCGGCCCAGCGGGGCGGGCACTCCGCGCGCCAGCGGTTCATGACGTCCGCCGAGCTCGACCCGCGCACCCCGAGGTTGTAGCTGGTGAGCGACCCCCCCTCCGCGGTGCCGCTGAGGTCGGTGCGGCCCACGACACGGTTGACCCAGCCGAGCGCGCGCGGGTCGCCGTAGCCGGCCACGAAACCGTCGCCGACGAAGCACAGACCGACGTCCCGCGGGCCGTCCGCGACCTGGAAGTCGGCGCTGGGGGTGTATTCCAGCTCCACCCGGCCCTCGCGCTCGGCGCTGCTCACTGCTCACCTTCCTCGTCGTGGGTCAGGGCACGGTGCCACGACTGGGTGACGTACTTCGTCTCCCAGCCCAGTGAGCGGTAGAGCCCGTCGGCACCCGTGGGGGAGTCGGCGTCGACCTCCAGCCCGACCGAGGCACGACCACGGGCGGCCGCGTCGGCGATCACCGTGCGCAGCAGACCCTTGGCCACGCCACGGCCTCGCGCGCGGCGGTGGACGCCGATGTAGTCGATGTAGGAGCTGTCCGGGCTCGCCGTGCCCCGCGCGTCGATGCTGCCGCGGCTGATCGAGGCCACCACCGCACCGGCTGGTTCACCGTCGACGGTGGCCAGCCACCAGTGGTCCCACCGGTGGCCCGGGTCCTCGCGCAGCCGGGCGACGAACTCCTCGAAGGTCTCGCGGTAGGAGTTGAAGTGGTCGGCGAAGGACTGCTCCAGGACGAGGTGCACCGCGCGCAGATCCTCCTCGTCCGGCATACCCACCCCGTCGTCCTGGCGCACGCGATGGATCCGGACCCCCTCGCGCAGCTCCGGTGACCCGGCGTCCTCGTCCGGGTCCACGGGGCGGGTCATCTGCCACCAGTCCCGGACGTGGTCGTAGCCCGCTGCACGCAGCCAGCGCTGCTGCCGCTCGTCGTCCGCGAAGGCCCCGGAGTCCAGCTGGGTGCGGTCCATGCCGCGCTCCGCGAGCAGCTCCCGGCCGAGCTCCTCGACCCGGGCGAAGGCCCAATAGGCGAGCGGGTCGGCCTCCTCGTCCGGCAGGTCAGGGTCGAGGGTGACCCCGACGAGCACACGACCGGCGGCGCGGTCGTGCAGGCTCAGCCACGCGCACGCATCTCCTTGGGCATCCCGGACCATCTCGTGCCGGTGCGTGCTCGCCCCGCGTCCGCTGACCTCGGCCCGGACGGTGTCGCTCTGCGCGCCCGGCCAGCCGCGGGCCTCGCGCTCGTGCCGCCGGAGCAGCCGCACCAGGTCGTCGAGATCCTCCTCGCCCGGGGTCGACGCCGTCAGGCCGTCCGGGAGAGCGACGGGGCCGGTGGCGGTCCCGCTCATGCGCGACCGGAGAAGGCCTCGTCGTGCAGGGCTGCCTGCTCGACGGCGTGCACCTTGGCCGACCCGGTGGCCGGGGAGGCCGAGGCCGGGCGGCTGACGACGCGCAGCGGGCGGTCCTCGCCGTGCTGCTGCAGCGCCTCGGTCAGGTTGAGCGCCATGAACGGCCAGGCGCCCTGGTTCTTCGGCTCGTTCTGCACCCACACCAGCTCGGCCTCGGGGTACTGCGAGGTGAGATCGGCGAGCTGCTTGCCGGGCACCGGGTAGAGCTGCTCCACCCGCAGGATCGCGGTCCGCTCGTCCTCGCGCTTGGTGCGCTCGTCCTCGAGGTCGTAGACGAGCTTGCTCGAGGCGAGCAGCACCCGCTCGACCTTGCTCTTGTCCAGCTCCACGCGGTCGGGCAGCACCGGCTCGAAGGTGCCCTCGGTGAAGTCCTGCACCGAGCTGGCGGCGGCCTTGAGCCGCAGCATCGCCTTCGGGGTGAAGACGATGAGCGGGCGCCGCGGCCGTGCCATCGAGTGGGCGCGCAGCAGGTGGAAGTAGGACGCCGGGGTGGAGGGGTAGGCCACCTTCATGTTGTCCTCGGCGCACTGCTGCAGGAAGCGCTCGATCCGGGCCGAGGAGTGGTCCGGCCCCTGACCCTCGTAGCCGTGCGGCAGCAGCAGGACCACCGAGCTGCGCTGGTCCCACTTCTGCTCCGAGGTGCTGATGAACTCGTCGACGACGACCTGTGCGCCGTTGACGAAGTCGCCGAACTGCGCCTCCCACAGCACCAGGGCGTCGGTCTTCTCCACCGAGTAGCCGTACTCGAAGCCCATGGCCGCGAACTCCGAGAGCAGCGAGTCGTAGACCTCGAAGGTGGCCTGGTCCTCCGCGAGGGAGTGCAGCGGTGTCCAGGTCGAGGCGGTGTCGTTGGCGGTGAGGACGGCGTGCCGCTGCACGAAGGTGCCGCGGCGGCTGTCCTGCCCGGCGAGCCGGACCGGCGTCCCGTCCAGGACCAGGGAGCCGAAGGCCAGCAGCTCGGCCATGCCCCAGTCGATCCCACCCTCGCGGGTCATCTCCTGGCGCGAGGTCAGCAGCTTGGCCAGCTTGGGGTGGACCGTGAAGCCCTCCGGTGGGCTGCCGAAGGCGTCGCCGATGGCCTCGACCGTGCTCTTCTCGATCGCGGTCGGGCGCTGCGGTGCCGCCTGGTCGCCCTCGTCCTGCGCGTGCGGGCGCTCCAGGCCCCCGCCGCCCTCGTCCTCCTTGAGCGCCTTCTTGGTCTCGGTGAAGACGTTCTCGAGCTGCTTCTGGTAGTCGCGCAGCGCCGCCTCGGCCTCGTCGACCGTGATGTCGCCACGACCGATGAGCGACTCGGTGTAGAGCTTGCGGACCGAGCGCTTGGCCTCGATGAGGTCGTACATCAACGGCTGGGTCATCGAGGGGTCGTCGCCCTCGTTGTGGCCCCGGCGGCGGTAGCAGACGAGGTCGATCACGACGTCGATGCCGAACTCCTGGCGGAACTCGTAGGCCAGCTCCGCGACCCGCACCACGGCCTCGGGGTCGTCCCCGTTGACGTGGAAGATCGGGGCCTGCACGGTCCGCGCGAGGTCGGTGCAGTAGACCGAGGAGCGGGAGTGCTGCGGCGCCGTGGTGAACCCGACCTGGTTGTTGATGACCACGTGCAGGGTCCCACCGGTCCGGTATGCCGGGAGCTGGGACATCTGCATCGTCTCCAGCACCACGCCCTGGCCGGCGAAGGCGGCGTCCCCGTGCATGAGCACCGGCATCACCGTGCTGGGGTCCGCGCCGGTCCCCCGGCTGAGGCGGTCCTGCTTGGCCCGGGTGATGCCCTCCAGGACGGGGTTGACCGCCTCCAGGTGGGAGGGGTTGGCCGCGAGGTAGACCCGGGTGGTCTTGCCGTCCTCGGTGGTGAACTCGCCCTCGGTGCCGAGGTGGTACTTCACGTCACCGGAGCCCTGCACCGAGCCGGGGGACTGCTTGCCCTCGAACTCGCGGAAGATCTGGCCGTAGGACTTGCCGGCGAGGTTGGCGAGCACATTGAGGCGGCCGCGGTGGGGCATACCGATCGTCACCTCGGTCAGCCCGTCGTCCGCGGCGCGGTTGAGCACCTTGTCGAGCAGCGCGATCACCGACTCGCCACCCTCGAGGCTGAACCGCTTCTGACCGACGAACTTGGTCTGCAGGAAGGTCTCGAAGGCCTCCGCCGCGTTGAGTCGGCGCAGGATCCGCAGCTGCTCGGCCGGAGCCGGCTTCTCGAAGGGCACCTCGAGCTTCTTCTGGAACCACCGGCGCTGGTCGGGGTCCTGGATGTGCATGTACTCCACGCCGACGGTGCGGCAGTAGGTGTCGCGCAGGATGCCCAGGATGCGCCGCAGGCTGAGCCGCGGCTTGCCGCCGAAGCCGCCGGTCGGCACCTCGCGGTCCAGGTCCCAGAGCGTGAGCCCGTGGTTCTCGATCGCCAGGTCCGGGTGGCGGCGCTGGCGGTACTCCAGCGGGTCGGTGTCGGCCATGAGGTGGCCGCGGACCCGGTAGGCGTGGATGAGCTCCTGGATGCGGCTCGGCTTGGAGATGTCGTCGTCGTGCGTGGCCGCGATGTCGGGGTTCCAGCGGATCGGCTCGTAGGGGATCCGCAACGAGGTGAAGATGTCGTCGTAGAAGCCGTCCTGCCCCAGCAGGAGCTGGTGCATGATCTTGAGGAACTCACCGGACTGCGCACCCTGGATGATGCGGTGGTCGTAGGTCGAGGTCAGGGTGAGGATCTTGCTCACGGCGTTGGCGACGATCCGCTCGCTCGCCGCGCCCTGCCACTCCGCGGGGTAGTCCAGCGACCCGACGCCGATGATGGCGCCCTGCCCCTTCATGAGCCGGGGCACGGAGTGCAGCGTGCCGATGCCGCCGGGGTTGGTGAGGCTGATCGTCGTGCCCTGGAAGTCCTCGATGGTGAGCTTGCCGTCGCGCGCCTTGCGCACGACGTTCTCGTAGGCGCTCCAGAAGTCGTAGAAGCTCATCGCCTCCGCGCTCTTGATGCTCGGCACGAGCAGCTGGCGGGTGCCGTCGGACTTGGGCACGTCGATGGCCAGGCCGAGGTTGACGTGCGCGGGCTCGACGAGGGTCGGCTTGCCGTTCTCCACGGAGAAGCCGTTGTTCATCGCCGGCATCGACTTCAGCGCCCGGACCATGGCGTAGCCGATGAGGTGGGTGAAGCTGA